>DATCLG010000104.1:0-28569 GCA_036564015.1 Longimicrobiales bacterium | reverse complement strand
TCGAGCGCGGCACGCGAACCGGCAGCATAGGTCCTCTCAACGCGTGTGGTACGAAACGGTCCCTGGTGCGACGATCGACTGGTAGACCAGGTTCCTGAACTTGTCCTGGAGGTCGAGCCCCTGGGCGGGGATGAGCTGGGCCATGAAGGACGCGTCTCATGGTCGAGGACCTCCGTCGCGATGAGGGGACGGGCCGGCGCCGCGCCCCGCCCCCGGCCGCGCCTCGCGCCGGCTCGCCGCTCTCGGGAGGAAGAGGGCGCGCCGCCAGTGCGATCGGGGGCGCTGGAGGGGTGGCACGCTCGTCAGAAAATGAGGCGCTCGCGCCGTGGGGCCGGGTTCCGCGAGCGCCGGACAGCAGGAACCAGTTTGCCGTTATCGATAACGAACGGGAAACAGGCTGTCAACTCGGGCACGTCACGACGTCATTCCCGGGAAGACGGGAGCCCGAGCGCCGTTCTCTCCTCCTCGAACATCAAGGTGACCGACTCGATCTCGACGCCGTACGTCCCGGGGGAGACCTCGACTCCCTCCTCCCTCCGCAACGAGAACTGGATCCGCTCGACGTTCTCCAGCCGCACGGCGTCGCCGCTTCCGCCCCGCCCCTCGGCGGGCTCGATCCAGTAGTTCCACGTTCCCGGGAAACCCGAGGGCAGCTTGACGCCCCGCGACACCCGGAAATCCGACAGCGGGATCGAGTGCTCCGCCCAGGAGGAGTCGGCCTGTATGGCGGCGCTCCAGCTCGTGCCGTCCCGCTCCACGAGCGTGACGTGGAGCACCTGCCGGGCGCCGAGCCCGCGCATGCTCAGCTTCAGGCGCTTCGCGCGGGAGATCGCGTCCTGCCGGGCCGCGATCCGTTCCTTGATCACCAGCGACGCCGTGTAGTCCTCCGGGCTGCGCCCGCCGAAGACGGGCAGCTCCAGGTGGAAGGCCGGCTCACCGGACGCGGGCCCGGGGACGATGCGGTAGATGCCGCGGCGGATCGCGTCGCCGATCCGCGTGAACGCCATGCGGGGAACGTCCTCCGCCGGCCGGAACAGCCTGAGCGGCCTGCCGGCGCGGACGACGGCGGCCTTCCAGAAGCGGCGGCCGTAGAAGTTCCAGTCCCAGGGCCGCACCGGGAGGCGCTCCGGGAAGGTGACCGCCGAATCGCCCCGCGTGACCGTGATCACGTACTCGTAGAACCCCTCGCCCAGCGAGTCCGCCGGGATCGAGACGCGGTAATCGTAGCCGCCGGCCGGCCGCATCGGGAACGCCCGGAAGCGGCCCGCGCCCAGGGGGCGGATGGACAGGATCACCGCCTCGGGCGGCGCCGCCGTGACGACCCGCGCGCCGATCTCGACGGGCCGCTCGTCCAGGAATTCAGGCGCCGCCCCTGCCTCGACGTGCACGGGCACCGGCTCCGGGGGCGGAGCGTGGTACTCGTCGAACCGGAGCCGGCCGACGTAGGCCGGGAGCGTCTTGCGGTCGACGGGTCCGCGGGCGCTCAGGACGTAGACGCCGGGCAGCACCGTGAACTGGCCCCCTTCCGCCCGCACGGCGCGCGGGTTGCCCGCGGTCACCGGCTGCGCCAGAAACGCAGGGCCGAGATCGGGCAGGTCGATGCGCATCGGCCAGGCGCGGTGGATCGCCCGCGTCACGACCTTGTCCGGGCTCTGCAGCTCGAACGGGTCGTTCACGGGAACGGCGTCCGGGTACACCTCGAGCCGCCACACTCCCTCCCGGATCCGGTCCAGGAAATAGGCGCCCTCACCCTCGTACCTCACGACCGGCGAGGACCCGTACCCCACGATCCGCCGCAGCCGCTCGGGGTGGGGCGGCGCGGTGCGGGTCGTGCCCGCGTGCATGAACACGTCCGACGCGACCAGCTCGCTGAGGTTCTCCTCGTAGCTGACCCGGAAGTCGCCGAACCGCGTGTTCCGCGGATACGGACCATACGACCGCAGACGCGGCAGGCGCCGCATCGCCTCGGCCGCGATCACCGCGCTCACGGCCTTGCGCGGCGTGTACACCAGGCTCAGGTAGTGCGTCTGCCACCCGAGGTTGTACGGCGCCGTGGCCAGCATGTCATACGCGAACATCGCGGCGAACTGCGCGCCCACCGACCGGAACGCCCGCACCATCGCCGGATACATGTATCCGGTCAGGAGGTCCGCCGAATCGAACTCGTAGACGATCCGCGGCCTGTTCTCCAACCCCGGGATGCGCATGGGCGGGTAGTCGTCCACGGTCCTCAGGTAGTTTCCCTCGAGCTCGCGTCCCGAGTTCAGCCCCGTCGGGTACCACCCGAAGCTTATGCCCTGGACCTTCGAGCGGCGGATCGCCTCGGCGATCCGGAAGTCCTGGCTCACGTTGTGGAAGAGGATCTTGTCGCACCCCGTGCTCCGGACGGCGTCGACCAGGGCGTTGATGTACTTGATCGACCCCTCGAGGTCGTCGCTGTGGTGCGCCGGCTCGTTGATCATCTCGATGAAGAGGATCGAGGGCTCGTCCTTGAGCGCGGTGCCGGTGTACGGGTTGACGTGGTTCAGGAGCTGCTTGATGTAATTCACCTGCGCGGCGATCGCCGCCTCCGACCGGCCGAGCTCGGACTTCGGGAAATGCCTCGAGAAGCCGGGCATGCTCTTCTGCAACGAGTCGGGCCAGCCGGCATTGTAGGTCTGGATCGGGCTGAAGAGGATGTAGATGCCCCGTTCGCGCGCTCTGGCGATCAGGTAATCCATCAGATCGAGGTGGTCGTTCTCGATCAGGTTGCCTTCCCGATCCGAGTTCTCCCAGTCGCCCCAGAGCGCGAGGCGCAGGCCGTTCCAACCCATGCGGGCGAAGTGGGCCATGTCCTGGTCGATCAGTTTCTTCCGGTCCCGGGTGACGTAACCCGCGGCCCGGTAGTCGGAGGCCGAGGGGAGGGTGTAGTTCGCGCCGAAGAGCGCGACCTCCTCCCCGCTGTCCTTCCATCGGATGACGCCGCGGTCGTCGACGTAGGCGGACCGGAAACCGCTCCCATTCCCCCCGCCCCGCTGCGCGGTGGCAGAGGCCGGGGCGAGGATCGAGCAAAGCAGCAGGACGAGGCTCGCGCCACGCATGATTCTCCTCCCTGGTCGGCTGGTCAGTAACCGGGGTTCTGCTCGATCACGCCGCCACTCTGCTCGATCACAAAGAGCGGGATCGGGAACAGCACGTGATGCGGTTGCGCGCGGGCCCCCCGGGCCTGGGCGTACTCGATGAACTTGCCGTGCCGGATGAGGTCCTGCCGCCTGACCCCCTCCGAGTACAGCTCCCGGCCCCGCTCGACGAGCAGCGAGTCCCGGAGCGCTGCCTGCGTCAGCCCGCTCCAGGGCGGCAGGCCCGCCCGGGCGCGCACCTGGTTGACGTACGCGTAGGCCTCCGCCGGGCCCCGCTGCTCGTTGATCGCCTCAGCCAGCGACAGCAGCGTCTCCGCGTAGCGGAACACCGGCCAGTCGGTGTCCGACCCGGACGTGCCCCCCAGGTTCGTGGTGCATTTCAGGGGAATCGCCCCGGGCATGCCGTTCGAGCGGTTCTTCACCGTGCCGCTGCTCGTCGTATAGCTGCTCAGCACGCTCGCGAGCCGCTTGTCCGCCGGGTCGAAACGGTCGTAGAACTCCCACGGCATCCAGTAGCCGCCCCAGCCCGGGTCGCGGCGGATGCTGCCGGCCGACGCGAAGTCGCTCGGCAGGACCTCCTGCCAATACCAGTTCGGCGAGGAGGCATCGGCCGGGATCGCGTAGATGAGCTCGTTGTTGCGCTCGATGTTGCAGGCGTCCTCGTAGTTGGGCAAGAGTGAGTAGCCCATCCCCGCGATCTCGCGCGCGACCTGCTCGGCCTTCGCCCACTCCTTCTCGTGCATGTACAGGCGGAGCAGGATCATCCGCGCCGCGCCCTTGCCGACGCGGCCCCAGTTCGCGGGATCGTCATTGTAGCGGTCTCTCAGGTCCGGGATCGCCTCCCGGAGGTCCTTCTCGATCGCCGCGACGTACTCCTCCTTCGACGGCCGAGGCGTGATCTCCGTGCTGCTCAGCGTGGCCGGATCGAGCTTCACGTTCACGGGCCCGAAGAAATCGTAGAGGATGTACATCAGCCACGCCCGGAGCGCCTTCGCCTCCGCCACGTAGCGGGCTTTGACCTCAGCCGGCACGTTCGCCCGCGAGTTCTGGATCTTGTCGATCACGTCTGTCGCCCGGGCCACGTAGCGGATCTTCGTATAGTCCGAGGCTTGATCGCCCGTGAAGGTGGCGGGGCCCCATTCGAAGTTCGTGAAGGTGGGCGCCCACGGCGTGTAGAGCTCGTCCGTGGTGATTTCGCTGCGCGCCCAGTAGGTCTTCGGGTCCGCGTTGTAGAGCGACGCGTACCATTGGCCGACCCCCAGGTCCGTGTTGCCCCAGTTGGTCGTAAAGGGGGCGTAGAGCGCCACCACCGCGCTCTTGAAGTCTTCCTCCGAGGAGAAGAACGTCTCGGGGGTCAGCGCGCCGTAGACCTCCGGCTCCAGCAGGTCCGAGCAGCCGGAGGAGAGCGCCGCGCCGCACAAGGCGACCAGCGCGGCGAGCAGTCGGGCGAAAGTCGACCGTTTCATGTGACCCTCTCGGGTTGGGTGGCTCGGGACGTGGGCCCGTCCAGATCCGTCGGGCCCTTCTGTTAGAATCTCAATTCCACGCCGATCGTCGTCGAATAGTACTTCGGGTAGGGATTCGGCTCGGTGTACTCGGGATCGAAGCCTGGATACCTCGTCCAGACCCCTAGATCCCGCAGATCGAGGAAGACGCGCGCGCGCTGCACCCGGCCGCCGAACCAGGACGGTGGGAGCGCGTAGCCCAGCGAGACGTTCTCGAGTCGCAAGAAGCTGGCGTCCTCGAGATCGAAATCGGTGCTCGCGGGGTTCCTGTTGTTGTACGGGTTGGCCGCCACGCCCGGGCGGGTGCCGTTGGGGTTCGTCGACGACCAGATGTCCTTCGCGAACACCGTGGTGTTCGTCGGGTTCGTCGGCTGGGAGATGCCGAACGTGTTGGGCCCGTAGGTGTTGTACCGCTTGTAGCCCAGATTCCCGTAGACGAAGACGTTGAGGTCGAGGTTGCCGATGGCGATCCGGTTGCCGAGCCCGACGCTCCAGCGCGGCTGGTTGTTGCCCAGGATCACGACGTCCTTCGAGTCGAGCACTCCGTCTCCGTTCTGGTCCACGTACCTCAGGTTGCCGAGGTTTGCGTCGGGCATGTGCGCCGGGCGATCCGCGGGGGAACGGATGATCCCATCCGTCCGCCACCCGTAGATGGCGTCCAGCGGGTCGCGCTCCCCCATGTACGAGGGCAGCGGGACCTGCGGGTTGCGCTCGAGCCAGTGCGCCCTGGAGTAGGAGACGCTCAGGTCCGCGCCCCACTGGACGAGGCTCGAGATCGAGGTCCTCGTGTTCAGCGCCAACTCGAAACCGGCGCTTCTCGTGGCGCCCACGTTGTCCGCGACGCGGCCGACGGCGTTGTTCGAGGGCAGCGGATTGAAGTCCAGCAGGTTACGGGCGGTCTTGACGAAATAGTCCACCGACCCGCTCACCTTCTGGTCCCAGAGCCCGAAGTCGATGCCGGCGTTCAGGCTGTAGACCTTCTCCCAGGTGAGGAACGGGTTGGCGACCTGCGAGAGCGCCACGCCGTCGTACAGCGTCTCCCCGATCAGGAAGGGGTAGCCGGGGCTGTAGAGCTGCAGGGTGTTGCCGCTGAGCACGCTCTCGTTGCCGGCCAGGCCGTAGCCGACGCGCAGCTTGAGATGGGAGAGCTGCGGGATGCCCTGGAGGAAGCTCTCCTCGGACAGGATCCAGGCCGCGGAAATGCCGGGGAAGAAGCCGTACTTGCGCTTCTCGGCGAAGATGCTCGATCCGTCGCGCCGCGCGACGAGGGAGAGGATGTAGCGGTCGAGGAGCGAGTAGTTGACCCGAGCGAACTGCGAGAGCTTGGTGCGCGCGCTCTTGGACGAGGTGATCCGGTTGCGCAGCTTGTCGGCGGAGACGCCGATGTTGTTGTAGGTGAAGGCGTCTGTGAAGAATCCGACGCCCTGCATGGCGGACCCTTCGGTCTCTGCCCTGTAGTAGCCTGCGCCGCCGACGACGGTCAGCTCGTTCGCGCCGAAGCGGTTGTTGTAGGTGAGGTAAGCCTCGGTGCCGTAATTCGCGACGGTCGCCTCGCTCTTCTGCGCCATGCCATCGGGGAACTGCGCGTTGTTGGTGGTGCGGGGCAGGTAGAAGCTCCGGTTCGTCGTCTCCTGGTTGAGTTCTCCGACGACGTTCAGCTTCAGGCGGCCGGGGAGCGCGATCTCGAGGTTGGGCGTGGCGAAGATCGACGTCGTGCGGCTCTGGTCCTCGATGGTCAGGAAGGCCGCCGGGTTCATGATCAGGCGATCATAGGTGTAGCTGTAGTTGCCGTCGTCGTCGTAGACGGGCACGGTGGGCGCGTAGGCGTAGGCCGCCTGGAGCATGTTGAACTTCTCCGCGCCGCCGGAGTTGGCGCCGGTGGAGGCGTTGTCTCCCCTGAGCTGGCTGACGGCCAGCCTGAGGGACAGGCGCACGGCGTCCGAGAGCGTCTGGTCGAGGTTGATGCGCCCGCTGTAGCGGTTGAGCGACGAGCCCCGGAGGATCCCGTCCTCGCCCATGTAGTTGAACGACGCGTAGGCGACGGTGCTGGGCGAGCCGCCGGTCAGGGTGATGTTGTGCTCCTGGACGAAGCCGCTGCGGGTGATCAGGCCGAGCCAATCGGTGCCGCGGCCGGCGGCGTCGATCTCCGCCTGCGAGAAGAGGGGGACGAAGGGTGGCGCGGTGGCGGGGTCCCGGTTCCCGTAGGGCGGGAGCCTGTTGTCGTACAGGTAGCGCTCGTAGGAGAGCCGGGACTGCTGCTCCATGAAATCCCGCGCGGTCATGAGCGGGAAGTACTTGTGCGGCGTCTGCGCGGTGAAACTGCTCCGGTACGAGACCTGGACGTTGCCCGTTCGCCCGGACTTCGTGGTGATGAGGACCACGCCGTTGGCGGCCGCGGAGCCGTAGATCGCGGCGGCGCTGGCGTCCTTGAGCACGGTCACGGACTCGATGTCGGAGGGGTTGAGGTAGCTGAGGGGGTCCCGGTCAATGCCTCCGTAGAATCCCAGGTCGGCGTCGATGAGGCCCGGGACGGAGGAGCGGTACTCGGTGATCGGGACGCCGTCGACGACGTAGAGCGGGGTGTTGTTGCCGCGGGGCGAGATCGCGCCGCGGATGTTGACGGACACGCCGCCGCCGGGCTGCGCGGTCCGGGTCGTCAGGTTGAGCCCCGGCGCCTGGCCCTGGAGCAACTGGTTGACGGACGCGCTGGCGACCGGGTTGATCCGCTCGGCCGACACGGTGGTCACCGAGCCGGTGATGTTGCGCGAGCTCTGCTGGATGTATCCGACCGCCACGATCTCGTCGAGCGCGATCGCCTGGGCCTGGAGGCGGAAGTCGACCGTGGTCGTCTGTGCGTCCGCGACCTGGACGCCCTGGACCGTCTGGTCGGAGTAGCCGAGCAGCGAGGCCCGGAGCTGGTAGGTGCCGGCGGGCACGCCGGTGATCGTGTAGCGACCGTTCTCGCCGGTGAGGGCGCCTAGCTGCGTCCCGACGACGACCACGCTCGCGCCGGGGAGTGGCTCACCCTGCAGGTCGGTGACACGACCCGCGATCGTGCCGGCGGCGGCTGTGGCCGGGGGCTGCGCGGCCCTGACCACCGTCACCTGGCCGGATCGCGTGACGAGCGCCTGCCACCCCGTGCCCCGGGTGGCGAGCTGCAAGGCGTCCGCCGCGCTCACGTGCTCCAGGTCGAGGGAGACCTCGATCCGCGAGCGGACCAGGTCCTCGCCGTACGAGATACCGAGATTCGCCTGCCGGGCGATCGCCTCGAGCGCCCGTTCCAGGGGGATCCGCCGGGCGCGCAACGTGACCGGCCGGGCGAGCGGCGCGGGCCAGCGCGCCGTGCCCGCGCGGACCTCGTGCAGGGGCAGGTAGCCCGCCTCGCCCGCGAGCGCGAGCGGGCCCGGCAACGGCGTCTGCTGTGCCTGGAGCGGCGCGCCCGCAAGCAGCGCCAGCAGGCACACGGCGAGCGATCTCATGGAACTCCTCCTGGTTGATGCGTGGTTGGACACGGCTTCGGGGACCCGTCGTCCCGCCGGCCCTATGTCAGGGGTGGATGACAATCGAGTCCGCCTTCCTCTCGTAGCGAAGCTCGAGCGGCACCGTCACGGCGTTCAGCGCCTCGGTGAGCGCCCGGAGCGGTATGTCGAGCGTGATGCGTTTCTCGGCGACACGGGGGTCGGGGATCTCGATCGCAACGCCGTACCAGCGCTCGAGCTGCCGGGCGACCTCGCGTAGCGGCGCCTGGTCCAAGACGAGGCGGCCGCGGGTCCAGGCGAGGTAGGCGGCGGTGTCGACGCCGCTCGTGACCACCACCTTCCCCGCGAGGTCCAGGCGCCCGAGCTGGCCGGGGCCGAGGATCGTGCCCGAACGCTGCGGCGCATTGGAGGGCCGGAGCGCCACCAGTCCCTCGACGACCACGACCTGGACGCGGTCGTCGTCCGGATAGGCGCGCACGGCGAACTTCGTCCCCAGGTCCTCGGTCACGCCGTTCGCGGAGTGTACGCGAAAAGGGCGCTTCGCGTCGTGGACGACGTCGAACACCGCTTCGCCCTCGAGGTGCACCTCGCGCGGGCCTTTCTCCCCGGAGAAGCGGACCCGCAGCTTGCTCGCCGGGCCGAGGTCCACGCGCGTGCCGTCCCGGAGCTGGATCTCCGCCCGCTGGCCGTGCTCGGTTCGGTACTCCCGCCCCGGATCGGCCATGGCCACGATCCGGGCGTGCCATGACGGGTAGGCGCGCCACGCGAGCACCCCTGCGGCAGCGACCGCCAGGCTCGCCGCGATCAGCCTGGCCGCGGGCCGCCGGGAGATCTCTCGCAGGCGACGCGCAAGGAGCCGGTACGCGGGCGGAGGCGCGGCTCGCGCCTCCACCGCCACCCCCGCCCGCCGGTTGCGGGCGCCCGCTGGCTCATCGGAGGCGCGGATCTCTCTCGCGATGGCCTGCCACATCGCCTCCACCCGCGAGGATGAGGGCAACGCGCCGGCCTGATCCCAGAGCCTCCGGAGCGCGGCGAACTCATCCTGCCGGCCAGGGCCGCCCGCGATCCAGCGCCGGAGCTCCGCCTCCTCCGCGGGGGAAGCCTCGCCGGCGAGGTATCGCGCGATCAGAACCCAGTCGGTCTCGTCGTCGTTCTTCGCGTCGAACATCCCACCAGAAGGAGCCCGGTCGCCGTCGAACGTGGGCCGCATGAGGCGGCCGACCCTCTCGCAGATGTAGACACCTGCGCCCCCTCCTCACCCCTACACACCCCGGGTCCCCGGAGGATGTCAGCGCCGCGATCCGTCTCCCGCGCGGATGGGAATGGCCGCCGGAAGTGCTCGGGCCCCGACACGCCAGCGGCCCCGGCCGCGAAGGCCGGGGCCGCCAGCGCCACGCGCAGGTCTCGGCACGGAGGTCAACTGTGGCGGAAGGAGAGCAGCTTCGCCCGGAGCGCCTTCAGCGCTCTGCCCATCTGGGTCTCGACCGTCTTGATCGAGAGCCCCAGCGAGTCGGCGATCTCGTCGTACGTCAGCCCCTGCTGGCGGTTGAGCGTGAAGATGAGACGGCAGCGCGGAGGCAGGTCCTCGATCGCTTTCTGCACGTCGAGCAGCTCGAGGATCTCGCTTTCATCGATCGTCGAAGGCAGGTCCGATCGCTCGAGGAGCGCGGCACGAAACCATTCCCTCGTCTGCTCGTTCCGCAGGTAGTTGAGCGCGCGGTTCTTCGCGGCATTGAAGAGGTAGGTGCTCACCGACCGCTCGATCCGGAGCTCCGAGCGGTTCTTCCAGAGCGCGAGGAAGAGGTCCTGGACCAGGTCTTCGGCGGCCGCGCGCGACCCGACGTACCGCGCGACGAAGGTGCACAGCCAGGGGGCGAAGGTGCGGAACAGCGCCTCGAAAGCAGCTTCGTCCCCGCCGCGGATGCGCTCGATCCACTCGGGCCCGAAACGCTGCAGGGGGTTCGGATTCGCCATGGCTTGCCGCCATCAGGCCGCGCGTCCGGCTCGGCGCCTGCGGGCGCTCAGAAGCCCTTGCCCTTCGTGTTCAGCCGGATCCTGAGCAGGTACGCGTCGGCGGTGATGTAGAGGGTCGAGCCGTCGTCCCCGAAGGCGCAGTTCGAGGTGGCCTGGCCCGTCTCGATCGTGCCGAGGTGCCGGCCGTCGGGCGTGAGCACGAGCACGCCGCCCGGGCCCGTGGCGAAGAGGTTCCCGTTCTGGTCGACCGTCAGGCCGTCCGGGAGCCCGGTCTTGCCCTGCCGGACGAACGGGGTGGCGTCGAACAGCACCCGCCCGTTCCCGATCGTGCCGTCCTCGAGGACGTCGAAGGCCATCCAGATCGCGCGGTTCGGGTCCGAGTTGGCCACGTAGAGCGTCCGCTCATCCGGCGAGAACGCGATCCCGTTCGGGAACGTCAGCTCCCGCGTCAGGAGCGTCAGCTCGCCCGACGGCGTGAGCCGGTAGACGCCGTTGAAGTCCAGCTCCTTGTTCGGGTCCTGGTTGAGGCCGCGGAGCCCGTAGGGCGGATCGGTGAAGTAGAGGTCGCCGTTCGAGCGGAAGACCAGGTCGTTGGGGCTGTTGAGGCGTTTGCCCTGGTACCGGTCGGCGAGCGTCGTCTTGGTGTAGTTGCGCTCGTTCAGCCGGGCGATCTGGCGGTTGCCGTGGTCGGCCATGACGAGCCGGTCCTCGGCATCGAAGGCGAGGCCGTTGCTGCCGAGCTCGACGCCGGGCGGCTCGGGGCCGGTGTAGCCTGCGGGCCGGAGGAAGACCGTGACCCCCTCCCCTTCCTTCCACCGGTAAATGGTGTTCTTGGGAATGTCGGTGAAGAGGAGGTAGCCGCCGCTCTTGCGCCAGACCGGTCCCTCGGACCAGTCGAAGCCCTCGGCGACGATCTCGATCTTCGCGTCCGGCGGGACGAGCACGTCCAGGTCCGGCTGCAGACGCTCGATTCTACCGAGCACGGCTGGGGTGTTGGTCGCCCGGCACCCGGAGAGCACGAGGAGCGCTACGCCGGTGAGGCCGGTCAGGTGGAACCATCGCATCGGGAGAATGAACGATGGAATTGTAGAGTGGAAGCGTTGGAGGCGCAATCGCGCCGACGCTCACGATGCCGATCGCGTCCGCGTTCGGCAAGGGGGTCGGGCGGATCGGCGCAACGCGGGTGGCGGCGGTGGCGCAGGCGCGCCGGGCGCCGATGCGGTCGGCGCCGGAGCCGTGGCGAACCAGGTCGAGACGACCGCCGTCGCGGGCTCCCCGCGGCCGGAGACGCCGGGGCGGCAGGGCCGCGTGGATTTCGCCAGCGACCTGGGCGAGCCCGATCGGAACGCCCGTCCCGCCGCCCTGGATCCGCGCGCGATCCTCATCGCGGCCCCCAGCCGTCGAACGGGCGACGCAACCGGCGTTCGGCCCTGCGGCTGGCCCCGCCGTCGGGCTCAACGGTCGATCAACCGCTGCGCGCTCTCGGAGTACCGGGCCCCGTGGAGCGGGATCTCCGAGAGGGCGCGCTCGATCTCGCGGAGATCGTCGGGCGTGAGCTCGACCTCGACGGCCCCCAGGTTCTCCACCAGCCGATCCAGCTTCGTCGTCCCCGGGATCGGGACGATCCACGGCTTCTGCGCCAGCAGCCACGCGAGCGCGATCTGCGCGGGCGTCGCCCGCTTCCGCTCCGCGATCCGGATCACCAGATCCACGAGCGGCCGATTCGCCTTCCGGTTCTCCGGCGTGAAGCGGGGGATGGTAAGGCGGTAGTCGGAAGGGTGGAACGTCGTGGTCTCATCGATCTTCCCGGTGAGGAAGCCCTGGCCCAGCGGGCTGAACGGAACGAAGCCGATCCCCAGCTCCTCGAGGGTCGGCAGGATCTCCGCCTCGGGCTCCCTCCACCAGAGCGAGTACTCGCTCTGGAGCGCGGCCACCGGCTGGACCGCGTGGGCGCGGCGGATCGTCCGGACGCCTGCCTCGGAGAGGCCGAAGTGCCTGACCTTGCCCTCCCGGATCAGGTCTTTCACCGTCCCGGCGACGTCCTCGATCGGCACCTCGGGGTCCACACGGTGCTGGTAGTAGAGGTCGATGGTCTCGACCCGGAGCCGCCTGAGCGACTCCTCGGCCGTCCGCCGGATGTGCTCGGGCCGGCTGTTGAGTCGACGCGCGGTCCCGCTCGCATCGAACTCGAACCCGAACTTGGTGGCGATCACCACCTCCCCACGGAACGGCGCCAGGGCCTCGCCGACGAGCTCCTCGTTCGTGAAGGGGCCGTAGACCTGGGCGGTGTCGAAGAACGTGACGCCGCGCTCGACGGCCGCCCGGATCAGCGCGATCGCCTCCCGCCGGTCCACGGGTGGGCCGTAGGCGTGGCTGAGTCCCATGCAGCCGAATCCGAGGGCGGAAACCTCCAGGCCGCTGTTGCCGAGCGTCCGCTTCTGCATCGGTCCTCCATGGAGCCGTCTCGGGTGATCCGCTCCCTTCGACTTCCTGCAACGGTCCTCCGGCGGGCCGCTGGACCGGGGGGCGCTGGACCGGGGGGCCGCGTGGCGCCCGCCCGCTTCCCGCGCCATCCGGTCGCGCCCGAGCAGCCCGGCACCGTCGGGAGCGGCGGCCGGCGGCGTTCCCGCCACCTGTCCTGAGGTTACGAAGCGAGCGGCGGGAGCGCAAGCGTCTGCGCCGGCCGTGGCTTCGGGCGGCGGGTACGCGTCATCCCCGCCGGGTGCGGCAGTCGCACCCCGACCTCGTGAGCCCGCGCACGGCTAGGCGCCGGGCCGCTCTGGCGCGTTCAGCCGGCACGCGGCACTTTCCCCTGCGCCGGGCGAACGGCGTCCGGAGCGGCGGCCGGGCCCGGGACTTCGCACCAGCCACCACCGATACCGAGCGAATCCGATTCTCTCGATGAACGAGCCGAAACCGCCCGCGTCCAGCTACTGCGACCTGGCCGGCCACCCGTACCACGGCCCCTACCACGACCACGAGTACGGCTTCCCGCTCCGGGACGACAACGCCCTGTTCGAGCGCCTCTGCCTCGAGATCAACCAGGCCGGGCTCTCGTGGCTCACGATCCTGAAGAAGCGCGACGCCTTCCGCCGCGCCTACCACGGCTTCGATGTCGAGACCGTAGCGCGGTACGGGGAGGAGGACCGCGCCCGCCTGCTCGCCGATCCCGGGATCGTGCGCAACCGGCTGAAGGTGAACGCGGCGATCGAGAACGCGCGGCGCATCCTCCGGCTCCGGGACCGCCACGGCTCCTTCGCGGCCTGGCTGGACGCGCACCACCCGCTCCCCAGGTCGGGCTGGGTGAAGCTCTTCAAGGAGACGTTCGTCTTCATGGGCGGCGAGATCGTGGGCGAGTTCCTGATCAGCACCGGCTACCTGCCCGGCGCGCACCGGGAGGACTGCCCGGTCTACCCGCGGATCCTGGCGCTCGCCCCGCCGTGGACGCGGGTGTGAGGGTAAGGCGACGCCGCGAGCAGCTCGATGCGGTTCTCCGGGGCCATCATGGAGAGCGTTCCGGCGGCGCGCCGCCGGCGACCCGGGTCTCCGGAGACGAGAACGGCGCGGCGGAGATCGGGCAAGTCTAGGCTGGCTCCATTTCGCGAGAGACGCCGGCGACGGTCCCGGGCGCCAGCCCGTCGTGGACCATGCCGATCCCCAGCGGGATGCTGATCACCGGATCCCGGATCCTGAGCCGAACTCCTTCCGTGTGACGACCTTCTCGCGTCGGTCGCCTCGACGCCGTGCCGGGTGAGGCGGTCGGCGCTGGCTGCCCACGTTCTCGCGGCTCCGGAGGGAACGGAGCGGCGGGTCGTCTCATTGAGGAAGCGTGCTCGTGTGCGGCCGGGAGGCGGGTCTCCGCGCGGGCTGCCCCGGGGCCGGGGTGTTCCGGAGCTCGCGACTCTAGCGAGGGGCGTTGCTTCGGGTGATCTTCGGGTCCCAGTATCCGGCGCTACCCGCGGGCAGGGTCGATCACCTCAGAACGGGTGAAGCAGCCATGAACCTCGAATCGCTCCGCTTCCTCTACCGTTACAACACGTGGGCCACGGATCGTGTGCTGGACAGCCTGGAGGCCGCGGGCCCGGCGGTGTACGTGGCCCCGGGGTGCAGCGGGCACGGGACGGTGCAGGAGACGCTGGCGCACCTGTTCTCCGTGCAGCGCAGCTGGATCGGCTGGCTGGACGGGTCGCTCTCGCTCGTGGAGGCGCTCCAGCCGCATGTGGTGGCGGCGGACGTGCCGACGGTGGCGGCCGCGCGCGAGAAGTGGGCGGAGATCGCGCGTCAGACGGACGCGTACCTGCGGAGCCTGATGGAGGCGGCACTCCGGGAGGGGGTGCCGTGGGGACTGCCCGGAGGGTTGGGGGGTATCACGCCCCGGTGGCAGTTCCTGCTGCACCTGGCGGATCACGGGACGCACACGCGTGGGCAGATCGTGGCCGCGATCCGCCGGGCCGGCCATCCGCCGGCCAACGTCGGGGTGCTCGGGCTCATCCTCAGCGAGCTCATGCAGTGAGGGTGGTGGGAGCGGGGGAGGCCGCGCGATCGCGGTCGGTCCGGCCCTCGCCCCTCCCGACCCTTCCGAGGCCGGGCGACAGGGGAGCGACCCGTGGGCCCGTTCGGGCTCCTGTGACCTGGGGCGCACGGTGGGCGGGGGTTGCCCGGAATACACCCCCCGGGTATAGTAGAAGCATGATGCGTCGCGTGCGCTCTAAGGCCGGGCTGATCACGTTCATCGTGCTGGCCCTTTCCCTCGTGGAGGGAGCCTGGGCGGTGATGTGTGCTCCGGGCCTGGAGACGCGCGCGACGTCCGCAGCGGCAGCCCACCCGGCGTCGCATGGCGGGGAGCAGATGCCGGGACACGGCGACGGGCACGATCACCCTGGTGCGCCCGATTGCCCGTTCAGCCCCGCCGGCGCAGCACAGGGCTGCGTGCTCGGGGCGTCGTTGCCTGCGGAATTCGCCCCGGGGCTCGCACTCACGCCTGAGGCCCCCGACCTCTACATCGCCGCGGAGACGGAGCCGCACCTCCTGCTCAGCTCTTCCCTCTTCCATCCTCCGAAGGCGTAGTCCGTCCGGACCGGGTCTGCTCCGGTCCGAATCCCAGCACCACAGCTGAGACGCGCCCGGCCTGAGCCCGATCGGGCCGCGGCCGGGGCCGGCCATGCATCGTGCCGTCCGGGATTCCGTCCAGGACTGGCGGGTGGCCGGCTTGCAGACGGACGACGACGGAGCACAGCCATGATCGACAAACATCTCGGCGCACCCGGGCTCCCGCTCGCGGCCCCCGCGGCGGGCATCGCCCGCGCGATCGCCATTGCCGTCCATCTGGTCGTGGTTTCGGTGGGGAACCTGCCGGCCCAGGCGGGGGCGACCGAGCACGCGGAGCCGAAGGCGGCAACGACAGAGCACGACGAGCTCGACGCGCTCGTGGCGCAGGCCCTGGAAGCGAACCCGGCGATCCGCGCCGCGGCCGACCGCGTCGAAGCGGCGCGCGCCCGGATCTCGCCCGCGGGCGCGCTCTCCGACCCCTGGATCGGCGTGGGAATCCAGAACCTGCCCCTGGGCCGTGAGAACAACGGCGGCCACGGGCTCGGCGGACCCGACCCGATGACCATGAAGATGGTCGAGCTGGGGCAGACGATCCCCTTCCCGGAGAAACTCGAGCTGCGGAGGCGCGCCGCCGAGTACGAGCTCGCCGCCGCGGAGGCCAGCCTGGCCGGGGCGCGCCTCGAGGTCGAGCGGGAGGTGAAGGACGCCTACTACGAGCTCGCTTTCCTCGATCGCGTGCTGGAGGTGCTCGAGCGGAGTCGCGCGCTGATGGCCAGCTTCGTCCAGGTCGTCGAGTCGCGCTACGGCCTGGGCGTCGCGAGCCAGCGGGAGGTGCTGGAGGCGAGGGCCGAGGCGGCGCGGCTGGCGCAGGAGGCGGCCGCCGTGGTCGAACAGCGCCGGGCGGCGCTCGCTCGCCTCAACGCCGCGCTCGACCGCCCGAGCGACACGCCGGTCGAGCGCCCTGTCATCCCGCCCAGGATCGCGCAGGCGGCGGTCGCGAAGTCACCGACCCGGATGCGCTTCGCCGCCTCGGCCCTCGGAGCCCGGGGCGCCGACTCACCGCTCCCTCCTCTCGCCGAGCTGCAGGAGACCGCGCTTCGGGAGAACCCGGAGCTCCGCGCGCAGCAAGCGATGATCAGCGCGCAGGAGGCCCGGGTCGAGCTCGCCCGGAAGGCGCACCTGCCGGACTTCGACTTCGCGCTCCAGTACGGGCAGCGGGATGCCCGGCCGGACATGGTCTCCGCCATGGTGTCGGTAGAGATCCCGATCTGGAAGGGCCGGAAGCAGGACATGCAGGTGAAGGAGGCGGAGGCCGAACTCTCGGCGCTCCGCGCCGAGCATCACGCGAGGGCGAACGCGATCCGGGCCAGGGTTGCCGAGCTCTACGCCGAGCTCGAGCGCGACCGGACGCAGCTCGCCCTCTACGCGAACTCGATCATCCCCCAGGGCAGGGCGGCGCTCGCCTCCGCGACGGCGAGCTACGAGGTGGGGCGGGCCGACTTCCTCACGGTCCTCGAAAACCGGGCGACGCTCTACGACTACGAGATCGCGTACTTCCGTGTCCTGACCGATTTCGCCAGGAAGCTGGCGGAACTCGAGCAGGTCGTGGGAAAGGAGGTCCTCCGATGAACCAGGGCCTGAAGGGCATGTCGCCCCGGGTGATGCGCCTGGTCGTGGGCGGCGCGCTGGCCGCCGTGCTGGGCGCCGGGGCCTGGGCCGTGGTCGGCGCCCGCGACGAGCGCCCGCACGCCGGGCACGCTCAGGCCGGGGAGGTGGCGGGGACGCATGGGATGCACGGGAGCGGGATGAGCATGGGCTCCGGGGGGGCGGTCCGTATCACCGCCGACCAGATCCGGCAGTTCGGCATCACGTTCGGCACGGTCGAGCGGCGCACGCTCGAAGAGGAGGTGCGGACCGTCGGGATCGTGGATTTCGACGAGACCAGGGTCGTGCACTTCGCGCCGAAGTTCGGCGGCTTCATCGAGCGGGTGTACGCGGATTTCACGGGCAAGCCCGTCCGGCAGGGCCAGCCTCTGGTCGAGATCTACTCACCGGAGCTGGTCGCGGCGCAGGAGGAGCTGCTGCTCGCCGCTCGTCTGGAGGAGGGCCTGGGCGAGACCGCGGCCCCGGGCGATCCGGCCGGGACGTCGGACCTGGTCGGGGCGGCGAGGCGCCGGCTCCGCCTGTGGGACATCGCAGAGGATCAGATCAACGAGATCCTCCGCAGCGGCCGGGCACGCCGGACGCTCACGCTCCATGCGCCTTCCTCCGGTATCGTCGTGGACAAGCAGGCGTTCCCGGGGCGGGCGTTCCAGCCCGGTGAACGCCTCTACACGATCGCAGACCTGTCGGAGGTCTGGATCGAGGCGGAGATCCGGGAGGCCGACGCCGGACTGGTCCGGGAAGGCTCGCCCGCGACCGTGGAGCTGGCGGCCTACCCCGGCCGGCTGTTCGCGGGCCGCGTCGAGTACGTGGATCGCACGCTCCAGTCGGAGTCGCGCTCGGTCAAGGCCCGGATCGCCGTCCCCAACCCGGACGGGCGGATCAAGCCGGGAATGTACGCGACGGTGCGGCTCACCGCGCCGGTGGGGACCGCGCTGACGATCCCGGCCTCGGCGGTCATCCGGACCGGGGAGCGTCAGATCGTCTTCGTCGACATGGGCGACGGGGAGCTCATGCCGCACGAGGTCGAGATCGGGCGCGTGGCCGGGGACTACGCGGAGGTCCTCTCCGGCGTCGAGCCCGGCCAGCGCGTCGTGACCTCTGCCCAGTTCCTCCTCGACTCCGAGTCGAACCTCGCCGAGGTGATGAAGGCGATGATGTCCCAGATGAACATGTCCGACATGGGCTCGATGGATCCGGGCTCGATGCCCGACATGGAGCCGATGGACATGAAGGGCGCGGAGACGAGGGGGATGAAGATGCCCGCGACGGGGAGGTAGGCCGCCATGCTGAAACGAGTCATCGAGTGGTCCGTCGGCCACAGGTTCCTGGTCCTCCTCGCCACTGTCGCCGTGTCGCTCGGCGGGGTCCGGGCCATGCTCCGCACGCCCGTGGACGCGATCCCGGACCTCTCGGACGTGCAGGTCATCATCATGACCGAGTGGCCGGGACAGGCCCCGGAACTGGTGGAGGACCAGGTCACGTACCCGCTCTCCACCGAGATGCTCAAGGTCCCGAAGACCAAGTTCGTGCGGGGGATGAGCCAGTTCGGGCTCTCCGCCGTGTTCGTCGTCTTCGAGGACGGCACCGATCTGTACTGGGCGCGCTCGCGGGTGCTCGAGTACCTGAACGGCATCCGGGAGAAGCTCCCCGAGGGGGCGATGCCGATGCTGGGGCCTGACGCCACGGGCGTGGGCTGGGTCATGCAATACATCCTGGCCGACACCACGGGCAGGCTCGGTCTGGCCGGGCTCCGCAGCCTCCAGGACTGGACCGTCCGCCCCGCGCTCACCGCCGTGCCGGGGGTGGCCGAGATCGCCTCGCTCGGCGGCTTCGAGAAGCAGTACCAGATCGAGGTGGACCCCGCCAAGCTCCTGGCGTACGGCATCCCGATCGACCGGGTGGTCGAGGCGATCCGGACATCCAACCAGGATGTGGGCGGGCGCGTGCTCGAGCTGGGCGGCACCGAGCACGTGGTGCGGGGGCGTGGTCGCTTTCGCAGTCTCGTCGACATCCGGTCGGTCGTGGTCGGCACGGGCCCGGGCGGCGTGCCGATCACCGTGGGCGATGTGGCCAACGTCCAGATCGGCCCGGAGATGCGGCGCGGCATCGCGGACCTGGACGGCAAGGGCGAGGTCGTGACCGGCTTTGTCGTCATTCGGTACGGCGAGAATCCGCTGGAGGTGATCGAGCGGGTCAAAGCGAAGATGGCGGAGGTGGAGCGGGCGCTGCCGCCCGGCGTCGTCTTCATCCACGGCTACGACCGTTCCGGGCTCATCCGCCGGGCGATCGCGACGCTCCGCGAGAAGCTGATCGAGGAGTCGATCATCGTCGCGCTGGTCACGATCCTCTTCCTCCGGCACGCCTGGAGCGCGCTGGTGGCGATCCTCACGCTGCCGATCGGGATCCTCATGGCGTTCCTGGCCATGCGCCTCCTCGGCCTGAGCGCCAACATCATGAGCCTGGGCGGGATCGCCATTGCGATCGGCGCCATGGTCGACGCCGCGATCGTCATGGTGGAGAACCTCCACAAGCACATGGAGCGGAACGAGCGGGAGGGGCGGCCGAAGACTCGCTGGGAACTCGTGGTCGAGTCCTCGAAAGAGGTGGGCCCGTCGCTCTTCACGTCGCTCCTCATCATCACCATCTCGTTCATCCCCGTCTTCGCCCTCGAGGCTCAGGAGGGACGGCTCTTCGAGCCACTGGCGTGGACGAAGACGCTCGCCATGGCGGCGGCTTCGCTGCTCTCGATCACGCTGGTGCCGGTGACGATGGGGCTCTTTATCCGGGGGAGCGTGAAGCCCGAGGCGGCGAACCCGGTGAACCGCCTCCTGATCCGCGCCTACCGCCCGGTGATCCGTTTCGTGCTGCGGCGCCGCTGGTCCGTCATCGGGGGGGCCGCCCTGATCCTGGTCGCGACCCTCTTCCCGTGGAGTCGCCTGGGGAGCGAGTTCATGCCTCCGCTGAACGAGGGGGCGATCGTGGACATGCCCTCGATGCTCCCGGGCGTCGGGACCGGCCAGGCCCGCCAGATCCTCCAGCAGCGGGACGCCGCCATCGCGCGGATCCCCGAGGTCGAGATGGTGCTCGGCAAGATCGGGCGCGCCGAGACCGCCACCGACATGGCGCCGATGTCCATGATCGAGACGACGATCATCCTGAAGGACGAGAAGGAGTGGCGGGACGGCGTCACGTACGACTCGATCATTGCGGAGCTCGACCGGGTCGTGAGGACGCCCGGCGTGGCCAACATGTGGTCGATGCCGATCAAGAACCGGCTCGACATGCTGGCGACCGGGATCAAGACGCCGGTCGGGATCAAGATCTTCGGGCCGGACCTGGCCGAGCTCGATCGCATCGGCAAGCAGATCGAGCAGCTGTTGCCGATGGTCGAGGGGACGCACGCCGTGTTCTCCGAGCGGGTGCTCGGGGGCCGCTACCTGGAGATCGAGGTGGACCGGCAGGTCGCGGCGCGCTACGGCCTCAACGTGGGCGACGTCCAGATGGCGATGATGGCGGCGGTCGGCGGCATGCCGGCGGGCCAGGTGATCGAGGGGCGGGAGCGCTACGGCGTGCTGGTGCGCTATCCGCGGGAGCTCCGCGATTCGCCGGAGAAGATCCGGAACACGCTCGTCGCCACGCCGTCCGGGGCACAGGTCGAGCTCGGAGAGCTCGCGCGGATCGAGGTAGTCAAGGGCGCATCGCTCATCAAATCCGAGAACGGGCAGCTCAACAACATCGTCTACGTGGATGTGCGGGGCCGCGACCTCGGGAGCTACGTCGAGGAGGCGCGACGGCTCCTGGACGAGCGCCTGGAGCTGCCGACGGGGTACCGCCTCGAGTGGTCGGGGCAGTTCGAGGCGATGGAGCGCGCGGGCCGGAAGCTCCGCGTGGTGGTGCCGATCACGCTCGTGATCATCTTCCTGCTCCTCTATGCGAACTTCGGCAGCGTGAAGGAGAGCCTGGCCGTCATGCTCTCGCTGCCGTTCGCGCTGGTGGGTGGGATCTGGCTCATGTGGCTGCTGGACTTCCACATGAGCGTGGCCACGGCGATCGGGTTCATCGCCCTGGCCGGCGTGGCCGCCGAGACCGGCGTGGTCATGCTGATCTACCTGGACCACGCCTACCGCGAGCGCAGGGAACGGGGGCTCCTGCGGAGCCGCGCCGACGTGGACGCCGCGGTCGAGCACGGCGCGGTCGAGCGGGTCCGTCCCAAGATGATGACCGTCACTGCGATCATGGCCGGCCTGCTGCCGATCCTCTGGGGGCACGGCACGGGCGCGGACGTCATGAAGCGGATCGCGGCGCCGATGGTGGGCGGGATGGTGTCGAGCACCCTGCTCACCCTGGTCGTGATCCCGGCGATCTACTCGCTCTGGAAGGAGTGGGAGATCGAGCGAGGGCGCCGGGGCCTGGGCCACGGGGTGGAAGTCGACCGGGCCGAAGCGCCGGGCCCGGAGCTGGCCGGGGCGAAGGCGTGATCACGAGCCCGGCCCGATACTGTCTCGGGAGGATGGGACGCTGCCGGTGCCCGGAGAACGCTGGCGCTGATCTCGCAGGGAACCGACGGATGAGAGGCCTCGACGGCGGAGGCGCCGGGGGCCGGGCGACGGGAGGTGAATGAACATGAAGAGGCGAGCGACCGGAAGGACTGCCGCGCTGCTGGTCGCGATGGCGATGGCGACGTCGGGTGCGCTTTCCGCCCAGCAACATCCGCACGCTCCGGCAGAAGGCCAGGGCCAGCCGGGTGCGATGATGCATCGCATGCCGAGCATGCCGATGCCGGGGCCGGCCATGATGCTCATGCACGCGGAACGGCTCGGCCTCAGCGAAGCCCAGGTCCGACGCCTGGAGGCGCTGGCGGCCGAGCAGCACCGGAGCATGCAGCGTCTCATGCCGCAGGCGATGCGGGCGACAGCCGACCTCATGGAAGCCGCGTCGGGCGACATCGATGTGGACGCGGCGCGCGCCGCTCATGATCGTCTGGCCCGCGTCCATTCGGAGATGCTGGTGGCGACTCTCGGGGCGATGAAGGAGGCACGACAGGTCCTCACCCCCGAGCAGCGGACTCGCTGGGACGCCATGGCCGCCCGGATGGGTGGGATGATGCACAGGATGGGACCCATGATGATGGCCCCGCTGATGGGGCACTAGCGGGGAGAGGGCGGCTCGGGGCGCCCGCGCCGACAGGATCATCACGAGGGGCGCCGGTCATGCATGGGGGCGGGAGGCCGCCGGCGGCTCTCGCGGGCCGCCCGGGTCGCCCGTTTCGCGGCTCATCCCAGGGGGATGGGGAGAAACCGGAGCGACTCGATCCGAAGGGGTGCGGTCATGCTCGCTTCGCTCCAGGGGCACGGGTGGTGCCCCATGTGTGGGGGAGGAGCCTGGCGGTGGGCGATGATGATCTTCGTCACGCTGCTCTGGCTCGTCATCATCGCGCTCGGAGCCTGGTTCGTCTTCAGGCTCGCCAGGGGCGACTGGCGACGGACGAGGGAGAGAGCGCGGCGGGGAGAGGCTGAGGAAATCCTCCGGCAGCGCTACGCCCGGGGCGAGATCGACCGCGAGACGTACCACCGCATGCTGGAAGACCTGCGGCGTTGACGAGCCACCACGGACACCACCACCCGGAGCACCCCGAGCTCCCGCACCCGGCCGGGCATTTGCCCGGCGCTAGGGCCTCGCCCCCGCATCACGGTGAGCATCGGCCCGCCGCGCACCGAGAGCACGCGGCCGGCCACGACCGGCACGCCGGCCACAGCGTGGCGATGTTCCGGCGCAGGTTCTGGGTCTCGCTGCTGCTCACCCTCCCCACTCTCATCTGGACCGATCTGCTCCAGGACTGGCTCGGTTACCGGGCCCCTCGCTTTCCCGGCTCGCGGTTCGTCCCCGCCATTTTCGGGACCGTGGTCTTCCTCTACGGAGGTCGGGTCTTCCTGCAGGGCGCCGCGCGCGAGCTGCGCGACCGCCTCCCGGGGATGATGACGCTCATCTCGCTCGCCATCACCGTCGCCTTCGTCTTCAGCCTCGCGGTCACGCTCGGGTTCGGGGGGATGCCGCTCTGGTGGGAGCTCTCGACGCTGGTCACCGTCATGCTCCTCGGCCACTGGATGGAGATGCGCTCGATCGCGCAGGCCAGCGGGGCGCTGCGGGAGCTGGCGAAGCTGCTCCCTGCCACCTCGGTCCGCCTCGTCGACGGGCGGACCGAGGAGGTGCCGGTGTCGGCGCTCCGCGTGGGCGACTGGGTGCTCGTGCGCCCGGGCGCCAGCATCCCGGCGGACGGGGTGGTGCGGGAGGGGCGGAGCTGGGTCAACGAGGCGATGATCACCGGCGAGTCCCGCCCGGTGGAGAAAGCCGCGGGCGACGAGGTGATCGCCGGGACGGTGAACGGCTCGGGCTCGCTCCGGGTCGAGGTCACGCGCACCGGCGAGCAGACCGCCCTCGCCGGGATCATGCGGCTGGTCGCCGAGGCGCAGACCTCCCGCTCGAGGGCGCAGGCGCTGGCCGACCGCGCCGCGCTGTACCTGACGATCGTCGCGATCGGGGCGAGCGCGGCCACGCTGGCCGCCTGGGTCGCGCTCGGCGCGCCGGCCTCCTTCACGATCGAGCGCGTGGTCACGGTGCTGGTCATCGCCTGCCCCCACGCGCTCGGGCTGGCGATCCCGCTCGTGGTCGCGATCTCGACCACGCTCGGAGCGCGGAATGGGCTCCTCGTCCGTCACCGGCGGGGCCTCGAGGAGGCGCGCAACCTCGACACCGTCGTCTTCGACAAGACGGGCACGCTGACCCTCGGCGAGTTCCGGGTCGTGGAGGTGGCCACGGCGGGCGGGCTCGGGCCGGACGAAGCGCTGCGGCTCGCAGCCGCGGTCGAACGGGACAGCGAGCACCCGATCGCCCGGGCGATCGTCCGGAGCGCCGAAGAAAAGGGGCTCGACCTCCCTGCCGCGCGCGAGTTCGAGGCGATCACGGGGGCGGGGGTGCGGGCGGAGATCGACGGCCGCCGGTTCGCCATAGGCGGGCCGGCGCTGCTACGCAGCGTCGGCGCCACGTTGCCGCCGGAGCTGCAGGCCGCCGTGGACCGGGCGGCCGAGCGCGGGCAGACCTGGGTCCTGCTGCTCGAGGGAGATCGCCCCCTGGCCGTCCTCACCGTGGCCGACCAGATCCGGCCCGAGTCCTACGAGGCGGTCCGGCGCCTGCACGAGCAGGGGATCGAGGTCGCCATGCTCACCGGGGACACGCGCCCGGTCGCCGCGGCGGTGGCCGCCGAGCTCGGCATCGACGCCTACTACGCCGAGGTGCTCCCGGAGCAGAAGGTCGAGAAGATCCGCGAGCTCCGTGGCCGGGGGAAGCGGGTGGCGATGGTGGGCGACGGGGTGAACGACGCGCCCGCGCTGCTCAGCGCGGACGTCGGCATCGCGATCGGCGCCGGGACCGACGTGGCCGTCGAGGCGGGGGATGTGGTGCTCGTGCGGAGCGACCCGCGCGATGTGGCCCGGATCATCGAGCTCTCCAGGGCGACGTACCGCAAGATGGTCCAGAACCTGTGGTGGGCGGCGGGCTACAACATCGTCGCCATCCCGCTCGCGGCCGGGGTGCTGGCGAGCCGGGGCATCGTGCTCCACCCGGCCGTGGGTGCGATCCTGATGTCGGCGAGTACGGTGATCGTCGCGCTGAACGCGCAGCTCCTCCGACGGGTGCGACTGTGAAGAGAGACCGTTCCTTGATCGCCTGTTCCAATGAGATTACCGTATGAGCATGAAATGATATCTTGATGATGTGAAGCAGCGCCCGGGCCCGATCGGGTGGAGCGCGCCGCGCGAAGCGCTCGATGCCGCGCGGGCCGGGCCCGGGAGCCCCAGCGGACGGCGGGGCCGCGCTCCCGCCTTCCCTGCCCCTGAGAGGAGGTTCGCATGGCCAGCCAGACTGCCCGTTACGCGATCGCGCGCACCGTGGACTTCTCCTTCGAGGAGGCGGACCGGCGCGTGCGCGAGGAGCTGCAGAAGGAAGGGTTCGGGGTGCTCACCGAGATCGACGTCGCGGCGACGCTGAAGCAGAAGCTGGGTGTGGATATGCCGAGGCAGGAGATCCTGGGCGCCTGCAACCCCGCGCTGGCCCACCAGGCGCTCCAGGCGGAGCCGGACATCGGGCTCCTCCTGCCCTGCAACGTGGTGGTGCGGGAGGCGGACACGGGCCGGACGGTCGTGGAGGCGCTGGACCCGGTCGTTCAGCTCGAGCTGGCCGGGAACGCCGCGCTGCGTCCGTTGGCCGAGGAGGCCCGGGCTCGCCTGCAGCGGGTGGTGGCGCGGGTGGCCGGGGAGAGCGTGAGCTGACCCCGGATCCGGTAGAGCCGCTCCCTCCCGGCGGCCGGTTCAACCGTTCGGGTTGCGTCGGCGCGCGACGCGGCGCTCGATCCAGTCCCCGATCCGCTGCAGGGCTTCGGGCGCGATGGTCGTCTCGATGGCGCCGTATTCGGCCGGCGCGCCGGTGCGGGCCGGCTGGAAGAGGTGGTTGAGCCCGGGTAGCTCGTGGACCTCGACGTCCGGGTTCCCGGCCTCCTGCAGCGCGCGCTGGATCGGCGGCAGGTTCACGTCGGGCGGGACCTGGAGGTCGAGCCCGCCGTTCAGGGCGAGGACCGGGACCTTGAGCCGGCGCAGGTCGCGGGTCGGGTCGTACCCGACGAGGAAGCGCATCCACGGGGAGGTGAGCGCCGCCACCTGCTGCGCGACGACCGCGTCCTCGCTTCCGCCGGTCAGGGCGCGCTGGGCGGGCGGCAGCGAATCCAGCATGGCGCGCAGCGCGACGCGCAACCGTTCGGCCGCGGCCGTGGGGTCCGGCGTTTCGCGGAGGATCGCGAAGAGGCGCTGGTTCCCGGCGCGGATCCTCGCGGCCGTGGCGTCGTCGACGCCGGATGCGCGGGCGATGCGCTCGGCCTGAATGGGCAGCAGCTCGTCGAGCGGGACGCCGGGCGCGGCGAGGAGCACGACGAACGCGACGGGCTCGGGGCCGTTCGCCGCGATCGGCGCGACGATCCCGCCCTCGCTGTGGCCGATGAGCCCGATCCGGTCGGGGTCGATGTCGCTGCGCGTGCGGAGGTAGCGGACGGCCGCGCGGGCGTCGGAGGCGAAGTCCGCGGTGGTCGCGGAGGCGAAGTCGCCGGTCGAGCCGCCGACGCCGCGGTCGTCGTAGCGGAGCACGGCGATGCCGCGCCGGGTCAGGTGGTCGGCCAGGACGAGGAACGGTTTGTGGGCGAAGATCGTCTCGTCGCGGTCCTGCGGCCCCGAGCCGGAGATCAACACCACGGCCGGGAACGGCCCTTCGCCCTTCGGCCGGGTGAGCGTGCCGGCCAGGGTGACCCCGGGTTGTCCGCCCGGGAAGGAGACCTCGATCGCCTCGTACGGGAAGGGCGGCTGCGGGTGCTGTGGCCGGTTCGGCTGCGGCGCGGCGCCGTCGACGCGGGTCAGCGAGAGCGGGAGCGAAGCTGGCCCCTGGTACCACGTCCCGACGATCGTGTCGCCGCGCAGCGCGCCCGCGTAGCGGCCCATGATGGCGGGGACCTCGATCGTGAGCGAGTCGCCCGTCAGGCGGACCGCGCCCGCGGGGATGCCGTAGGCGCCCTGGTCGGGGCTGTCGAGCGTCGCGGTCAGGCCTTCCGCTGCCCCCGTGATGTGGAAGACGATCCGGAGGCGGGCGTTCGGCAACTCGAGCGTCCCCTGCCAGTCCCCGGTGACGGTCGGAGGGGCGGCTGCGCGCTGGACCTGGGCCGCGGCCGGCGCCGCGACGAGGACGGCGACGAGGGCGAGGAGGATGGGATGGCGGCTCGATCGCATCGCGTCTCGAGGATTCGGTCGAGGTTCTGCTCCTGCGCTGTGCGGCGCAACTGGTCGAGAATCTAGCGCCGCCCGTCCCGGCTGTGAACTCCGGGACGGGTCGTCTGACGGGCGCGGCGTCGCGTTCTTTTCCCGCGACGCCGCGCGAACGTTTCGGGGGGAGTCGTCCCGGCGGGTTCAGGACTCCTTCGCTTCCGTGCTCGCGACGGAGCCGGCCTGCACGCCGTTCTCTTCCGGCGGCTGGAACTCGAGCCCGACCAGCTCGACCCGGCCGCCCTCGATCCGGCGCACGCGGAGCCCGATGTTGCCGATCGAGATCCCCGCGCCCAGCGCGAGCTCGTCACCCAGCCGCTCGCGCAGGAGCTGGTCGAGGGTGCGATCGTCGGGGGCATCGAGCTCGATCCCGTAGAACGTCCTCAGATCGCCGACCCTCGTCTTGCCGCTGAGGGGGAACTCGACGTGGGTCGGGAACGCGCCCGGGGTGGCGCCCCCGCGGGCGAAGATGAGGTCGACCAGCGGCCGGACCTCCTGCTGCAAGACGACGAAGACGTGGTCGCCTGCCTCGAGGCGCGTACTGCCGCGCGGCGGGATGATGCGATGGCCACGGACGACCATCGCCACGACCACGGCTTCCGGCAGGGCCAGGTCGCGAATCGGCTTCCCGGCCGCGAGCGAGTCGGCGGTGACCGTGTACTCGACGATATCGCCCTCTACGTCCTTGAGCGACGTGATCTCGAGGGAGACCGGTGCCTCCGGCTTCGGCGGGACCTGGAGCCTGAGCAAGCGGGCGACCGGCGGCAGCGTCCACCCCTGCAGCACCGCCGACACGAGCACCACGAAGAAAACCATGTCGAAGATCTTCTCCGCGCCTTCCAACCCGAGCAGGAGCGGGAACGTCGCGAGCACGACCGGGACCGCGCCCTTCAGCCCCACCCACGAGACCAGGAGGAACTCCCAGAACGAGAACCGGAACCACGGCAGGATCACGCCCACTGCGACCGGACGGGCCACGAAGATGAGCGCGGCCGCCACGAGCAGCCCCTCGTGCGCCACGGCGAGCAGCCGGCTCGGGAACGCGAGCAGCCCGAGCAGCACGAACATCGCGATCTGGCTCAGCCACGCGGCCCCGTCGTGGAAGCGCAGGATCCCTGTCTTGAAGACGATCCGGCTGTTCCCGATCACGATCCCTGTCAGGTAGATGGCCAGGAAGCCGCTCCCGCCGAGGTTGGCGGCAACGCCGAACGCGAGAAGGCCGGCGGCGGTCACCAGGACCGGGTAGAGCCCGGCGGCATCCAGGTTCACGCGGTTGATCGCCCACACGGCCGCCTTGCCGATCAGCAACCCGACGACCGCGCCCACGCTCATCTGGAGCACGAAGAGCTTGATCAGGCCCGGACCGAGCTCGACCTGGCCGAGCAGGACCTGGAGCAGCCCGACCGTCAGGAAGATCGCCATCGGGTCGTTCGAGGCGCTTTCGACTTCGAGCAGCGCCGCGAGCCGCTCCCTCAGGTTGAGCCCCTTGGACCGGAGGACCGCGAAGACCGCCGCCGCGTCCGTCGAGCCGACGATGCTCCCGAGGAGCAGCCCGAGCAGGACCGGGACCCCCGTGATCCAGCTCGCAGCCAGCCCCGTGATCGCGGCGGTGATGAACACACCGACCGTGGCGAGCAGGACCGCCGGCTTGAGCACCATGCGGAACGCCTCGAGCGTCGTCCGCAGCCCGCCGTCGAAGAGGATGAGCGCGAGCGCGACCGAACCGATCCCGTGCGCCAGCTTATAGTCCTCGAACTCGATCCCGCCGATCCCTTCGGACCCGGCGAGCATCCCGACGCCGAGGAAGAGGACCAGCACGGGGAGCCCGAGTCGCGACGAGAACTTGCTCGACGCGATCCCGACCAGGATCAGGATGGCGACGATCAGGATGATGCGGTCGACTGCGAACATTCAGCGTATCGGC
>DATCLG010000103.1:0-5631 GCA_036564015.1 Longimicrobiales bacterium | reverse complement strand
ACGCCCGACGCGGTGATCACGTTCCTCGCGAGGACGCCGCTCCGCCGACCGGTGGTCGTCGATGGAAAGGTCGTGCTCGAGGACGGCTCGCCGGCGATCTGGTTCACCTTCCCGGGCGCCTGGCACGACATCGGCCGGTTCCACCGGGCCGACGGCACCTTCACCGGGATCTACGCGAACATCCTCACGCCCATCCGTTGGCTGGACCCCGTCACCTGGGAGACGACCGACCTCTTTCTGGATGTCTGGATCGACCCGCAGGGGAACGCGACGGTGCTGGACGAAGAGGAGTGGCAGGAGGCCACCGACCGGGGGTGGCTGGATGAGGACCTGGCCCGGGCCGCCCGCGACGAGGCGCTCCGCCTCCTCCGCCTCGCCCGCGACGGAGCCTGGCCCCCGCCCGTGGTCCAGGAATGGACGCTGGAGCGCGTGCGAGAAGAGGTGGGCTGGCCCTGACCCCGCACCCGCCCCCACCACCCTTCCCTACCCCGGCGCCCGGCGGCCCCCGCCCGCCACGCCGCGCCGACTACCGGCCCGGGCCTGCCTCCGACTCGATGTACGCGGCGACCAGACGCCGCGGATCCACGTAGATCTCCCCCGTGATGCTCGGCTCCTCCCGGAGCGCATCGATCAACCGCTCGTAACGGCCGAGCACATCGGCCGGGAGCCGGACCACCAGGTCGTGGAACGACCCGCGATCGACGAAGACCAGACGGACAGGAACCCGATGATCGTTCGACATACTCAGGCGCGCCTGAGCCGGCGCATCTCAGCGAGAGAAAAACCGAATATCGCCGTGGCGAGAACCGCGGAAACGACACACCAGCGGCACCAGGCCCGGATCACGAACGCCTCCAGCCCGGTCAGGTACAGCGAGAACGCGAACCCCACGGCGCTCAGCCCGACCAGCGCCCAGCCGATCCGCCGATCGCGCACGAACCCCGGCTGGATGCCGATCAGGCCCAGGACGAAGATCAACCCGTACCCCGCCACTCCCCAGGCTGGAACCGGCACACCCAGAAAGACCGACCACGGCGAGTTCTGAACGGTGTTGCACCCGCCGGCGCCGCAGGCCAGCGTCCCGATCACCCCGAGCTTGAAGAGCAGCAGGTAGCTCGAAACGAAAAAGCCGACGAGCGACAGGAGCACGATCCCCATCCGGTTGACGGGGGGCATGCCGCCGCTCGTCTCCGGCGAGTCCACGCGCTCCGGCGACCGTTCCGGCCGGACCGTGCTCACGTGCCCGCCCCCGCCTCGCCCTCGATCAGGGCCTTGAACGCCGCCCAATCGAGCGGCCGCTCGACCCGCCGGCCGTTGACGAACACCGTCGGCGTGGCGTCCACGCCGAGCTGCTCTCCGAGCAGCCGGTTCGCGCTGACCACGTCCGCGTGCCTGTCACTCCTCAGGCACTCGCTGAACGCCGCCCGATCCAGCCCGAGCGTCTCCGCGTAGTCCTCGAACTCCCCCACCGGCGGGTTCCGCTTGTACGACCACTCCGACTGCTGGCCGAAGAGGTAGTCGTGGTACTCCCAGAACTTGCCCTGGTCGCCCGCGCACCGCGCCGCGCGCGCGGCGAGGAAGGAGTGCCTGTGCGCGCCGCCGAGCGGGAAGTCGTAGTAGACGTAGTGGATCTTCCCGGTCTGCGCGTAATTCTCCTTGAGGAGCCGCTCGACCTGGAGCGTGAACTGCCCGCAGTAGGGGCACATGAAGTCGCTGAAGACGACGACCTGGACCGGGGCGTCCTTGGGGCCGACGGAGACGCCCTGGGCCTTCTGGATCAGGACCCGGGGGTCCTCCGTCCCCGCGACGGCGACGGGCTCGACGGCTGCGCCGCCCGCCCGGCCGCCGAGCACGGCGTAGAGCAGGCTTCCGATCCCCACGACGGCCACGAGGCCGAGGAGGATGTAGAAGAGCTTCACCCGACTGGTCGAGGCCGCGGCGCGATTTTTCTTTGCCACGTTCTAACTCCTTGTCCTGCAGTCAGATGTGATCGACCCGCCGCATCGTTCCGATTCATGAAAGATGGGCGAAATGGTGGCGTGCGGCAAGGCCCGAGAGGGGGTGGGAGGGCGGAATGTGTTTTGCGTTTTGGGGTTGGGAACGAAGGGACGGCAGGCAACGGAGAAGCGAGAGATGACGTTCGCGCCGCTTTCACGGAGCCCGGATTACACCTTCCCCCCGGGGACGTTCGATGTGCGGGGGTGGGAGGTGCGGACGATGGTGGACGGGGGCGTGGTGGGCCGTGTGGACGACATTCTGCTGGACGAGCGCGGGCGACCGCGGTACCTGGACATCGGGCTGGAGCGCGCGCGGAAGCACGTGCTGCTGCCGATCGGGCAGGGGCGAGTCGATGAGCAGGAGGATGTGGTGTGGGTGCCGGGGATGACGGCGGAGCAGCTCGAGGCGGCCCCGGAGTACACGCACGACGTCGCGACGATCACGCGCGAATACGAGATGCGGCTAGACGAGGCGTACGCCGGTGAGCAGTACCGGGGGCGGCCGGTCTACGGGCCGGAGCCCCGGGTGGTGGCCGAGGGGCGGGGCGCGGAGCGTCGGCTGGCGGCGCTCGGGGAGCTGCCGCACTACAAGGTGGCGGAAGGCGACCCTGATCCGCGGGGCTGGGAGGTCGTGGCCGGGGATGGGAAGGTGGTGGGGAAGGTGGCCGAGCTGATCGTGGACACGGCGGCGCTGAAGGTCCGCTACCTGGACTGCGACATCGACGAGGCGGCGCTCGGTCTCGAGGAAGAGGACCGGCACGTGCTGATCCCGATCGGCTATGCGCGGCTGAACGAGGAGGAGAAGCAGGTCATCACCGACGTGGTGACGTCGGAGGAGATCGCGCGTTTGCCGCGGTACGAGGGGCTGCCGCTGTCGCGGGAGTACGAGGACCGGCTGTACGCCGCGTTCACGGGCGGGGCGGAGCCGCACGAGCATCCGCGCTTCAACTACACTCAGTTCTACGGCCCACGGGCCCAGACCCATTGACGCGCGGCGGGGCCGCGGTGGGCTGAAGGAGTGGGTTGCGCGGAAGCAGAGCGAGCCCGCGGCCCGGACGCGGCCGCCGCACCGCCCGTCCTCCTCCATCCGGAGGACGGGCGGTGCGTCACGAGCGCCCTGGAGTTGCTCTCCCAGGATGCCGGCCAGGCGGCTGCGCCGGGGGGCGGCTCGCCGGCCCGGCGCGGGTCGTGTGGGCAGGCGAGCGCCCCGGCCGCGGACGAGGGGCGGGGGTCGGGCGGCTAGGCGGGTGCGCCGCTACCCACGACCTGCCGGGCGTCGCCGAGCAGCGCGTCGAGCACCCGGTCCAGGTCCGAGAAATCCTCGAAGACGACATCGGCGCCGGCCGCGGCAAGAGTGTCGGGGTCGTGCCGGCCGGTCGCGACCGCGATCGCCTGGACCCCGAGCGCCCGCCCGCAGGTCACGTCGTTCGGCGTGTCCCCGATGATCACGATCTCGCGCCCGCGGAACTCCCGGCCCGTCGCGGCGCGGGCCCGCTCGACCGCCACCGCGGGCAGACAATCCCTCCGTTCGTGATCCGAGCCGTACGCCCCGAACGCGAAGCGCCCGCCCAGGCCCGCCGACTCCAGCTTCAGGACCGCGCCCTGCTCGATGTTGCCGGTGAGGAGCCCGACGACGACTTCATCCTCCCGCTCCGCGAGAGCGTCCAGGAGCTCGACCACGCCCGGGAAGACGCTCGTGGTGTGGTCCGGCCGCGCCAGCTCGACCGCGAGGTTGCGGAGATACGTCGGCCAGAGGGCCTCGAACCCCCGGTCGATCGCCGCGTCGGCGAGCCCGGCCGCGCGCAGGAGCTCGCGCGCGATCAGCGGATCGGTCTTCCCGTCGAACGCGTGAGTGGCGATCGGGCCCGCGGTCCCGTACACTTCCAGCAACGCTCGGTGAAAGGCGCGGCGAGCCGCGCCGTTCGTGGTCAGGAGCGTGCCATCGATGTCGAACAGGATCAATCGTCTCATAACGTGGTAAAAGCCGGTGATGTGGAAACGCGCGTTCCTCGCCCTGCTACTGTCGCTGCTCGGGGCCGCGTGGTTCGCGTATCTGACGCTCCCGTGGCCGGTGCGGCTGCGGTGGCAGAACCCCTCCCGCACGGCCTTCATGGAGTACCGTCTCGCGGAAGCCGCGGCCCGGGGCGACTCGCTCGTCATCCAGCACGAATGGGTGCCGCTGGAGCGGATCTCCAGGCACCTCCGCCGTGCCGTGCTGGTGGCGGAGGATGCGCGCTTCTACGAGCACAACGGCATCGATTGGGCCGCCCTGCGCGAGGAGCTCCGCTACCGGGGCGATGACGACTTCTCGTGGACGGACCCCGCCGACCTGCGGGCGCTCCTCGACGCCTTACGCTACTACCGCGCGCATCGTGCCCGGATCCGGGGGCGCAGCACGCTGACCCAGCAACTGGCGAAGAACCTGTACTTTTCCCCCGAGCGATCGCTCAGCCGGAAAATCGCGGAATTCGTGGTTGCCCGGCGGCTGGAGCGTTTCCTGTCGAAGGACCGGATCCTCGAACTCTACCTGAACGTCGCGGAATGGGGTCCGGGAATCTTTGGGGCGGAGGCGGCTGCGCGCAAGTACTTCGGGAAATCAGCGGCCGAGCTGACGCGGGAGGAGGCGGCGCAGCTCGCGGCGACGCTGCCGCATCCGCTCACGATCAATCCGGCGCGGCAGCCCGGGCGGATGGCGTGGCGGGTGCGAATGATCCTGGCGCGGATGGGTGGTTCGGGCCCGGCGCGGACGGTGCCGCTCGAGCCGCCGGAGGAGATCCGGGTCGAGCTGCCCGAACCGCCGGATTTTCCGGAAGCGGCGGTTCCGGTGCCGGAGATCGACAGCGCCGGCGCATTGTCGCCGGCGGACACGGCCGCCTCCCCGGAGGAAGCGACGGGGCCGCCGGAGCCCGAGCCGACGGAGAGCGGGCCGGAGTCGTAGCGAGGCGGGCCATCCGGTCGCCCGGCCCTGCGCGCGGCCGCAGCCGGATCGGTCGTTCTGATCGCCGGTTCCCGGCGGGTGGCGGCGAGCTCGTCTTCAGCTCCGGACGGTGACGGCGCGCTCGATCGCGTGTTCGAGGGCCTGGACGGCGAGCGCGCCGAGCGTCAGGAGCATGCCGGGGCTCAGGTCTTTCCCTTCGTGGGCCGTCGAGAGGGCGAAGGTCACGTCGCCGTCGAACGGGGTGTGGGCGGGCGAGATCCTGCGCGCGACGGCGGTGGCGGCGGAGCGGGCGAGGCTCTGGAGGGCGGTGCGGGAGAGGGGCGCATCGGTCGCGACGACGGCGAGCGTCGTTTGGGTGCCGGGCACGGGCGGCCGGGCCAGGCGGCCGAACTCGGGGACGAGGACGCCTTCGCAGAGCGCCCGCGCGGTGTTGAGGAAGTTGCCGGCCTCGTCGCGCGCGCCGGCCAGGATCTGGCCGTGGCGGTCCAGCACGTCGCCGAACGCGTTGACGACGGCGAGCGCGCCGACCACGAAGTCGGGTCCCTGGACGGCCCAGGTGCCGAGCCCGCCGGGCATGGCGCCCTCGAGTCCGCGGAGCTTGCCGACCGTTGCGCCGGTCCCGGCTCCGACGAGGCCCTCGGCGATCTCGCCGTCCGAGGCCGCGTCGCAGGCGGCCATCCCCATGCTGGCGTCGGG
>DATCLG010000102.1:0-21042 GCA_036564015.1 Longimicrobiales bacterium | reverse complement strand
GGCGGGTGACCTCGCGCAGGCGGCCGACAGGCGGCCCGAGCCGAGGCGCAGCGGGATCCGGGCGAAGCCAGGCCGCCCGGCGCAAGCTGCCAGCCGCCCGCCTCGTCCCGGGCCGTGCTACCAGCCGGCCGCAAGGCAGGCGGTGGAGATTCAAGGCCGGGGGAGGAATCGAACCTCCGGCGGCTCGGGCTCTTTAGGCCCGCGCTCTACCACTGAGCTACCCGGCCACGACGAGAGGAGGGCAAGATCCCGGCCACGGGCGCGGGGGAGCGGCTCTTGCGGCGACGCGGGAGGGAGGGGGTGGCGGGGGCGAGGCGTCGCGAACGCGCGAGGGTGGAAGGAGAGAGGCCATGGGCCAGGAGCCTGAGATCGGCCGGTCGGGTCGGCCACGAGAGCGGGGGGCGAACCCGGGGAGGATGCTCTCCGAGGCGGAGCTGGAGGAGATCCGGGGCGTGTTCGAGCGGCATGCGCGCGGCGGCCCCGAGCGCCCGTCGCAGGAGCAGGTGGCCGGGGCGGCCGCGCGGCTCGTCGAGGAGGTCGAGTGGCTGCGCGAGCGGCTGGGCGAGCTCGGCCGCGAGCTCGCGCAGGTGCGGCAGCTCCTCGGGGACCTCTACACCACGTTGGAGCAGGAGGCCGGCGAGGCGTAGGGCCAGGGGTGGGGGGTGGCGCCACAGGGTGCCGATGGGCTCGTCGGCGGGCGCGGATGCGCCGCATGTGGGTCGGGCCGCACCGCTGTCCGGGCCGGCTGGCCCTCCCGGACGTGCATGCTCGGAGCAACGGCGCTGGGGTTCGCCGCCGGCTCCGCGCGACGGCCTGTCGGCCGGGAGAGCACGTTCGCGCCGCCCCGCAGCTGGACCGTGCTCCTATCTTCCGGTAGATTCAGGTGGTTGCATCGATGGAGGAGGCCCGCGACCTCGGGGGTGGCGGGGGGCGTGGCGCGGGATTCGCCCCCGACGGGGGAGGACTGAAGGTCGGGCGCGGCGCCGGATGTGGAGCGAAACGGACATGGAACGGGTGATCCTGGTGCTAGGCGGTGGGGGGATGAAGGGGCTCGCGCACGTCGGGGCGTGGAAGGCGGTGCAGGAGGCGGGGATCGAGGTGGCCGAGATCGTCGGGACCAGCATCGGCGCGCTGGTGGGCGCCTGCATCGCGGGCGGGGCGAGCTGGGCGGAGCTGGTCTCCCGGGCGCTGGGGCTGAAGAAGCGCGACATCGCTGCCCTGAACTACTCGGCCTTGCTCCTGAACGGGATCCGTCAGCCGAGCATCTTCCGGGCGGAGCCGTTCCAGGAGTACATCCGGTCCGTGCTGCCGGCCGAGCGGTTCGACGCTCTACGCATCCCGCTGGGCGTGAACGCCGTCGACCTGGAGACGGGGCGGGTGGAATGGTTCGGCGCGGGCGGCCGGAACGACGTGGCGCTCGCGGACGCCGTCTACGCCTCGTGCGCCCTGCCGCTCTTCTATCCTCCGGCCGAGATCGAGGGGCGCCACTTCGTGGACGGCGGGGTGGGGGACTCGCTCCCGATCCGGCGGGCGGCGGAGCGCGGCGCGGACCTGATCATCGCGGTGGACGTCGCGGCCGGCGAGACGAAGGACTCGCTGGACACGGTCTCGAAAGGGATGATCGCGATCCATCATCGCGTGTACGACATCCTGAGCTACGCGCGTCGGCGGAGCCAGCTCGAGTCGTGGGAGGGCCCCCCGCTGGTGTACGTCCGACCGAACCTGGACGGCTATTCCACCTTCGACTTCAACCGGACGCAGTACTTCCTGGAGGAAGGCTACCGGGCGACTCGCCGGGCGCTGGCGGACGCGCGCCGGCTGGCGAGTCCGGCGGATTGAGGAGGCGGCCGCGTGTCGCGCCGGCGCGCCGGAGGGCGAGGACGAGGGCGGCGAGCCAGGCGGCCCCGACGATCGCCCCGCCGACGATGTCGCTCGGCCAGTGCGCGCCGATCCGGACCCGTGCGACCGCGACCAGGCAGACCGCGGCGAGCGCGAGCAGGCACGCGACGGCGCGCTCCGTCCAGCGGCCGGAGGCTCGCATCCACAGATGGGCGAGGAGGCCGTAGAGCGCGAGACTCTTGGCCACGTGCCCCGAGGGGAAGGCATGGAAGCCCGGCGCGGCGGCCCCGTCCAGGACGATGTCCGGGCGGGGCCGTTCCCACAGGAGCCAGCCCAGGCGGACCACCGGGTCCAGCAGCGTGGCCGCCGCGATGATGCTGAGCGCCTCGAGTGGCCGCCGCACCCAGACCGCGACGCCGGCGGCGAAGGCCGTGAGCAGCGCGAGCGTGATGTCGGTGCCCAGGGTCTGGAGCCAGACTCCGCTGCTGAAGGACAGGGGCGCCCGGGCATCCATTCGCCGGAGGAAGTCGGTCTCCCAGTCGAAGGCGCCGGCCGAGGCGAGTCGCTGGCCGGCCAGCCCCAGGAGCGCCACGAGGGCGATGAGGAGGAGGTAGCCGGCCGCCAGGGTGCGGATCCACCGGCGCCGCGCGGGTGCGGGCAACCCCCGCCAGCCCTCCCGGAAGCGAGAGAGGAGCCGCCGCAGCACGGCGCCCGCGACCCAGCCGTCGGGCGCCGTCGCGTTCATTGCTGGCTGGCGGGCGGTGTGGCCGGCGTGGGTTCGGCCGGCGGGCCCTCTGCGGTGGCCCCGCGGTAGCGCCGGTAGAGCTGCGCGAGCGCGGGCCCGGACTGGGGGTCGCCCCGGGCGAGGGCGGTGATGACGGCGTCGCGATCGCCCAGGATCGCGTTCAGCTCGTTCTGCGCGGCAGCGGGCGCCTGACCCACGTTCTTCTGGAGTCCGGCGAAGAACGCGCTCGCGAGCTGGCGGGCGGCTTCGTGGCGCCCCTCGAGCGCCTCGATCGTGGCGGCGCCCAGCGTCGCCTCGAGCTGCTCGAAGGTCAGTGCCCGCCGCGTCTCCCGCAACTCGTTCCTGGCACTGACGGCCCTCATGTACTGCCACAGGAATCCCGCGAAGAAGGCCACCAGCACCGCCGCGACCAGGACGAGCCCTCGCTGTGCCTTGGTCATTCGCGCACTCCTTGCTCGGCCAGCACCGTGACCAGCCGATCGATCGTCCGCCGGACCTCTGCCGCAGGGCGCCCGGACGCGTTCGTCATGACGCTGAAGATGAGCTCGCGCCCGTCGCGCGTTTGGACGTAGCCGCTCAGCGTGTTGACGTGCGTGATCGTGCCGGTCTTGGCGAAGATCCGGCCCTCGAGGCCGGCGAACCGCGTCTTCAGCGTCCCCTCGATGCCCGGCTGCGCGAGGGCGGCCCGGTAGCGGTCGCCCCAGGGCGCGCGGCGGGCGTGGTCGAGGAGCTGCACGGCCGCGTGCGGAGTGAGCAGGTTTTGGGCCGAGAGGCCGGAGGCGTCCCGCAGGAAGAACGCGGAGGAGTCGATGCCCACCACCTCGGTCAGGTAGCGGCGCTCGACCGCCAGGCCGGCGGCCCAGCTCCCTTCGCCGGCGCGCTCGGCGCCGAGCGTCTTGAGGAGCTGCTCGGCGATCCAGTTCTGGCTGGGCTGGAGGATCGCGGCGACGATCTCGGAGAGGGGCGGAGAGGTCCAGGTGGCGATCGGGGCTGGCGCGCCGTCGCGGAGCAGCCGGGCCTCGAGCGAGTCCTGCACGACGCGGACCCCGCCCTCGACCTCGATCCCTCTCGCCTCGAGCGCGGCGCGCAGCGCGCGGCCGGCGTAGGTCGCCGGGTCGCGCACGGCCAGGCGGACGGTGTCGGGCCGCCGGCCCAGGGGAATGCGGCCCGCCAGGACCAGTGTGTCCATGCCGAGGAAGACCGCCTCGTACGCCCGGGTGGTGTCGGGCGCCGCGGTCGTCACCTGGCTCTGCACGGCCAGGACCTGCGGCCCGAGCAGCTCGACGCGGGCCGGCTGCCCCACCCGCGCGCCGGGCGAGACCACCACCTCGAGGCTCGCTTCCGCCACGGCGAAGGCGGAGACCGGCGCCGCGTACGGGTACGAGAGGTCGCCCACTTCCCACGAGGGGTGCACCGGCGTGCGGTCGAAGTAGCTGACGTCGACGACCAGCTCGCCCGTCACGCGCCGGACGCCCGCCAGCGCCAACGAATCGGCCAGCGAGTCGAAGGGCGCGAACGCCGTCGGATGGAAGCGCGCCGAGAGCGTCGGGTCGCCGCGGCCCACCACCACCAGGGCCCGGGCCACGGTGTCCGCCGGCCCCGCGCGCGGCGCGTACAGCTCCGTCCGGTACCGCCACTCGGGGCCCAGCTCGCCCATCGCCACGACCGTCACCACCAGCTTGGCGTTGGACGCGGGGATGAAGTGCCGTTCCGCGTTCAGCGCGTAGAGCGTCTCGCCGCGGTCGGGGTCGTAGACCTCGATCCCCCAGTGCGTCCGGTGGAGCGGAGGCACGGAGATCGCCGAGTCCACGAGTTCAGGGAAGGATGGCTGCCGGAGCCCGATCGTGCCCGGCGCGGGAAGGCAGGCCGCGATCAGTAGAGCGCTGGCAGCCCAGCCGATCCGCAGACAGCCCGGTCGTTTTCTCGTCGCCATGGCTCCAAGATACGGGCCGTTCCTGCGCCGCTCAACGAAGCTGCCCCGACGAGCGCTCCGCCGCCCGACCGGGAATGCCCCTTGCACCTTGGAGCTGCTGAGGCTCAGAGCCGATGAGGAGGAGTCATGGCCAGAATCCGGAAGTCCATCGAGGTCAACGCACCCGTCCACCGGTGCTTCGAGCTCTGGTCCGACCTGGACAGCTTCCCCGGCTTCATGGAGCGCGTGCAAGATGTAGAGGTGACGGGCGACCGGACGTCCCATTGGAAGGTCGAGGGACCGTTCGGCCGCTTCTTCGAGTGGGATGCCGAGATCACCGCGCGCGAGGAGGATCGCCTGATCGCCTGGGAGGCCCGCGGCGACGTGGACAGCTCGGGGGTGGTCCGCTTCAAGCCCCTGGCGCCCGATCGCACCCAGGTCGAGGTCGATTTCGAGTTCCGGCCTGCGGGCGGCAGGCTCGGCGAACTGGCCGCCCGCATCCTCCAGAACCCGGAGGAGGACGTGGAGCGGGACCTGCAGCGGTTCAAGGAAATGGCCGAAGGCAGGGCAGGGAGCTGACGGATCCCCGGGCGCGCCCCGGTCCGTCGTCCCTCGGCAACACGCCCCGCCGACACGCAGGCGAAGCGGTGCCCCGCGCGCCTCTGGCTGAAGCTAACCGCGGATCCTAGCTTGGCCACCCATGAGCGAACCACAACTGGACCCGGGCCAGCTCGGCTCGGGTGACATGGACCCCGACGCCTTTCGGCGCCACGGACACGCCGTCGTCGACTGGATCGCCCGCTACCTGGCGCGGCCGGAGGACTGGCGCGTGCTCCCGGCCATCGCGCCGGGCGAGCTGCGGGCCTCGCTCCCGCCTTCGCCGCCCGTGGGGCCGGAACCGATGGAGAAGATCCTGGCCGACTTCGAGCGGCTCATCGTCCCTGCTATCACCCACTGGAACCACCCGGGCTTCCTGGCTTACTTCGCCATCACCGGATCCGGCCCGGCGATCCTGGGCGAAGCGCTGGCGGCCGCGCTGAACGTGAACGCCATGCTCTGGCGGACCGGCCCGGCGGCCACCGAGCTCGAGCAGGTCACGGTCGATTGGCTCCGGCAGCTCCTCGGCCTCCCCGCCGGGCTCTTCGGCGAGACCACCGACGGCGCCTCCACGAGCACGCTCTACGCGCTGGCGGCCGCCCGGGAGCTGCACCCCGAGCTCCGCATCCGCGAGGACGGATTGGCCGGGCGACCCGAGCTGCCGCGGCTCCGCGTCTACTGCTCCGAGGAGACGCACTCCAGCGTCGACAAGGCGGTGATCACCCTGGGGCTCGGGCTCGCCGGGGTCCGGCGCCTCCCGACAGATTCCGAACTCCGCCTCGACGTCTCCGCACTCGAGCGCGCGATCGCCGAGGACCGAGCGCAGGGCATCCGCCCCATCGCCGTCGTCGCCACGGTGGGCACCACCTCGACCACGAGCGTGGACCCGGTCCCCGCCATCGCCGACGTCTGCGAGCGGGAAGGGCTCTGGCTCCACATCGACGCGTCCTACGGCGGGGCCGCCGCGCTCCTCCCCGAGATGCGCTGGGTCCTGGACGGCTGCGACCGCGCCGACTCCATCGTCGTCAACCCGCACAAGTGGCTTTTCGTCCCGATCGATTGCTCGGTCCTCTACACCCGCCGCCCGGACGTCCTGCGCCGCGCCTTCAGCCTGGTGCCCGAGTACCTGGCCACGCCGGAGGGCGAGGAGGCCACGAACCTCATGGATTACGGCGTCGCGCTCGGCCGGCGGTTCCGGGCCCTCAAGCTCTGGTTCGTGCTCCGCTACTTCGGCGCCGAGGGACTCCGTTCCCGGATCCGGGAGCATATCCGCCTGGCTCGCGCCTTCGCCTCCTGGATCGACGAAGCCGAGGACTTCGAGCGCCTCGCCCCGGCGCCGTTCTCGGTCGTGGTCTTCCGGCACCACCCACCCGGCCTCGACGACGAAGCCGCACTCGACGACCACAACGCCCGGCTCCTGGAGCGGCTGAACGCAACGGGCGAGGTCTTCCTGTCGCACACCAGGGTGCGGGGACGGTACGCGCTCCGGCTGGCGGTGGGGAACCTGAGGACGACGGAGCGGCACGTGGAGCGGACGTGGGAGCTGATCCAGGAGCTGGCGCGAGGCGAATGAGTCGCGGGCCGGGCCGGCGGGCTCAAACCGCTTCCGCGGCGCACACCCGGTTTCGCCCCTCGGCCTTCGCGCGGTACAGCGCGCGGTCCGCCGCAACGACGAGGTCGATGGGCGTCTTCATCTCCTCCGTGTACTGCGACACGCCTGCGCTCACCGTGAGCGCCCCGTCGAACTCGGCGTAGACGCGGCGACGCACCCGCTCGGCGTAGGCCTTCCCGCCGGCGAGATCGGTCCCGGACAGGACGGCGGCGAACTCCTCGCCCCCGTACCGCGCGGCCAGGTTCATCGCCCGGGTCTCGGACCGGAGGATGTCGGCGAACCGGATCAGGGCCACGTCGCCCGCGCGGTGGCCGTGCGTGTCGTTGTACCTCTTGAACCCGTCGAGATCGTAGAGGACGAAGGACAGCGGCCGGCCGCGAGCCGCGGCGGCGAACTCCTTCTCCAGGTACAGATCGAGCTGCCGCCGGTTCGGGAGATGGACCAGGGGGTCGGTGAGCGAGAGCCGGCGCACCTCCGCGTGGAGGCGAGCGTTCTCGATCGCCGAGGCGGCGTGGGGCACCATGCGGTGGAGGAGCCTGAGTCGATCCGGGTCCGGCGCCTGGTCCGGGCACGGCCCGATGGCCAGGTACCCGATCACCCGTTCCCCCAGCGTGAGCGGCACCAGCACCCCTCCCGGTTCGTCGATCCTCACTTCCCCGCCCGCCTCGCCGGCCCGGCCGAAGCCCGGGGGTGGCGCGCGCTCATCGCCCACCCGAACCAGCGTGTCCCCGGCGCAGGCCACGGCCCGGAGCCGATCGTCCTCCAGCATCCAGAAGACGGCCGGCAGGCCGACCACCTCACTCGCAGCCGCCGCGACGCGGTCGACGACCTCGTTCCAGTCGAGTGTCGCGTTGATCGCCCGGGCGATGGCCTCGAGCCGCTCGGCCTCCTCTCGACCCCGCTTCGCCTCGGCGAAGAGCCGCGCATTGTCCAGCGCCACCCCCGCCAGCCGCCCCACCGCCAGGAGGAAATGCGCGTCGCCCGTATCGAACGACCCCTCCCGCCTCACCGCCACAAGGCAGCCCAGCATCCGGTCCTCGTGCAAGAGAGGCGCGGCCAGCAGGGAGCCGCGCCCATCGCCCGTCGCCCGCATCACGAAGTCGCCCGATCTCAGGTGCTCGAAATCCTCCTCCCCCAGGGCGACGACACCATCCCCGAGACCCACGTGGAAGACCGGATGCAGCGCGCGCGGCGCGCCAGCCAGCGCCACGGTGAAGGACGAAGTCGGCAGCACCCGCGCGACCTGGTTGTGGATCGCCGAATAGAGCGACTCCGACACCAGCGTGGAGGCGAGCGTACGGGCAAGGTCCAGCAGGACCGCGTAGCGCTCGGCCAGGCTCGGCAGGAGAGAGAGCGACGAAACCACGGTTTCCCGACAGCGGAGAAGACGAAGTCGTGTGGCTCCTGAATGGCGGGCTCAAGATCTCGCTCGCGGTGGCCTGCCACCGACCCCACCCACCCCGACCCCGGCGGACCAACGAGCCGCCGCCCACTCTGGATATACGCGGCGACGTGATGCCATCGGCCGTGCGCCGCGGAACCGACGCAAGAGTCGTTCCGCCGCCTGCCCGGCCCCGCAACCGGCGCCACGTCGCCCTGTCACCCCTGCTCTCATGCGGCCACGGCCGCTGCTCCGCCGTGGCGCGCTTCGAGGAGTCGCCCTCCACCCCCGCCCCCCTCCCGGGCCCGCGACACCACGTGTCCGGCAAAGAGACCCGCCCGCTGTCCACCGCTCTGGACGACCCCCGGACGGACGAAAGACGGCGAAGGGATCCCGTTCGCCTCGCGACGCTGCGTTGAAGGCTGTCGGACTGATATTTACACGCCCTCTCCTCAGCCGGGCAAGAGAATCGAAGACCCATCCCTCCTCAACCTGCGGGACCACCACCCACACACCCCAGAACTCGCGCACGCACCCGGCCGACCCCGACGCAAGCGCCGCACTCCGTCGACCCGACCCGGCACCCCACCAGGCACGACCGACGCAGCGACGACGGTCCCGCCCCATTCTCGCCGCCAGGCGCCTCACCCCTGAGATTCTTCTCTAGATGCGAAAAAAGTTTTCGACAAAATCCTTGAACGTCCATTCCGTGAACGTTAGGTTGTATTGCGCTTTTTCTCCTTCTTGCGCTGTGACCAGCGCGGTCCTCCTCCCCGCGCCCGCGTTGCCAAATCAATGACTTGGCAGGCTCAGCCCAGGCCGCTGATTCGCCGCATTCCACACGCGGCTGGATGCGGCCCGGCGGCGAGGTGCGGAACCTGCGGTGTTCCGCACCCGTCGCGGCACCTGCAGTCGTTGCGGTCGCCGCCGACGACGTTCGTGTCGCCACACCGATGGCCGGTTCGAGTCTCCACCTCCTGCACAGCGTGATCCTGGCCGCAGCCTCGCTCTCCGCGGCCACAGGGTCGCTCGCTGCCCGGCGGGCCGCTCCACCGGATGGGAGGCGGCCATGGTCGTGTTTTGCCGGCGCCGCTCTCGCGTCCTTCGCCGGGTACGTGGCCTGGGGACTCGAAAAGCTCGTGTCCGGCCTTGAACCCGGCTTCCCCTCGGTGCCGCTGTGCCTCCTCCTCCTCTTCCACCCGCTCTTCGCCTTCGGAACCGCCCACCTACTCCAGCCGAGCCGTAACTCGAGCGCCGCCATCGAAAGCGCCCTCGACACCGGGCTCGTGTTGATCGCTGCACTGATCCTGCTGTTCGCGCCCCTGGTCGCGCCGTTCGGCGGGATCGCGCCGGCCCGCAGCGTCGGCCTCCTCGCGCTGCTGCTCTGGCAGCTCGGGTCGCTCGTCTCGCTCTCGTTCGCCGCGCTCCTCTTCGTGTCGCGGGAGGTTGCCCTGCCCGGTCGCGTGGCGGCCGGGCTGGGCGGGTCGGCGGCGCTGCTCAGCGTGGGAGACGTGCTCGTCGCGCCTGGCGCGCTCTCGGCGCTGCAGTCGCCGGCCTGGCCGCCCTTCCTGCTCTGGCTCGGTGGCTGGACGCTCCTGGCGGTCTCCGGGTTCGCGGCCGCGCGCGCCCACCACCTCCCGACGCTGGGGACGCCCGACCTCCTGGTAGCGCGCCTCCGCCGCGCGATCGTGCCGGGCGCGACCCTCTTCCTCGGCGGCCTCGCCATCAGCGTGGCGATCCGCGAGAAGGCCGGACTCGGCACCGCGATCGCCATCGGCGCGCTGAGCCTCCTCCTGGCCGTGCGCACCGGCTATGCACTCCACGCCGCCGAGCGCCGGCTCCACGAACGCCGACAACTGACGCACACCCGCGCGATGGTCGAGCTGAGCCACGCGCTGGCCGGCGCCACCGAGCTGCACCGGACCCTCCAGCTCGTCGCCGTATGGGCCAGCCAGCTCCTGTCCGCTCGCTCTGCCGCCATCGAGTTCCTCTCCGAGGACGGGCAGACGCTCGAGCTCCACGCCGTCGTCGGCCAGCCGGCGCACCTCCGCGGCCTCCGCTTTTCGGTGGACCGGAGCTTCACCGGCTGGGTGGTGCGCCACGGGCGGACGCGGGCGACGCGCGATGCGGCGACCGACCCCTATCTCGACCCCCAGAGCCTGCCTTTCACCGGCCACACACCCCTCGCGGCGGCGCCCCTCCGGTTCCGCAACCGGGTCCTCGGCGCGCTCGTCGTCTGGCAGCGCGGCCGTCCGTTCGATGCCGAGGAGCTCGAGCTCCTGGGCGCGCTCGCCGACCAGGCGGCCATCGCCATCGAGAACGCCCGCCTCTTCGAGCAGGTGCGCACGCTCTCCCTGACCGACCCGCTCACGGGCCTGGCCAACCGACGCCACCTCGAGCGCGACCTCGCCCGCGAGTTCGCCGCCGCCCAGCGCGGACGCAAGCTCGTCGCCGTGCTCTTCGACATGGATGGCTTCAAGCCCTTCAACGATCGCTGCGGGCACCTGGCGGGCGACGAGGCGCTGCGCACCTTCGGGCGGATCCTGGCCACCGAGACGCGCGCAATGAACCTCGCCGCCCGGTACGGGGGGGATGAGTTCGCGGTCCTGCTCGCCGATTGCACCCGCGAGGGGGCCGAGATCTTCGCCCGGCGGATCTGCGAGCGGTTCGCGGAGGAAGTCGCCTCTGCGGGGCTTGGAACGCTCACGGTGAGCGCCGGCGTGGCGGAGTACACCCCGGACATGCAGGCGCCCGAAGACCTGATCGCCGCAGCGGACCGGGCGCTCTACCAGGCCAAGGCCCAGGTGCCGCGCGGCAGCGTCCCCGCCCCCCACGACTGAGGGGCGCTGCCGATCTGCTCCTGCCGGCTTTGAGATCGAGGAGGCCGGTCACACCCGCGTGCCGGCGCGGCGGTAGCTCTCCTCCAGCAGCTCGATCGGGTGGAGCACGCGGGTTTTCTCCCCGGCGAGGCGCAGCCCGGCTCCGATCTGCATCATGCAGCCGGGGTTGGGGGTGACGACGACGTCGGCGCGGGTCGACCGGATCGCCTCCACCTTGTCCGCCAGGATCCGCCCGCCGAGCTCGGGGTGGAGCAGACCGTAGATGCCTGCCCCGCCACAGCACTCCTCCGCGTCGGGAAGGGGAACGAGCTCGAGGCCCGGGATCGCGCGCAGGAGCTCGAGCGGGGCGCGGGTGACCCGCTGGGCGTGGTGGAGGTGGCAGGGCGCGTCGTAGGTCACACGGAGTGGGAGCGGCGCGCCGGGCAGGGGCCCGCGCTCGACCAGGAGCTCGGAGACATCCCGGGTCCGGGCGGCGAGCGCCGCGGCGCGCTCTGCGAACGCCGGATCATCGGCGAGCAGCTCGCCGTACTCCTTGAGCGCCGCGCCGCACCCGGCGGCGTTCACGACGATGTAGTCCACGCCCGCCCGCTCGAACGCCTCGATGTTGGCCCGCGCGAGCTGCCGCGCCCGCTCCAGCTCGCCGGCGTGGGCGTGGAGCGCGCCGCAGCAACCCTGGCCCGGCACCGCGACCACCTCGAAGCCGTTGACCTCGAGCACCCGGGCGGTGGCGCGGTTCACGCGGGCGAAGAGCCCTGACTGGACGCAGCCGGTGAGGAGCGCGACGCGGGCCCCGCCCGTCACCGGACGGCGCGGCGAGGCGTTCGCCTGTCCATCCCCTGCGGGCTCCCTGACCTCGCCGGTGTCCGGGCCGCGCACCGAGGAGAGCCCGCGCCAGGGTCGGGTCGCCGCCAGCATGGCGAGACCGAAGCGGAGACGCGCGAAGCGCCGAGGGAGCAGCCGGGCCAGGATCGAGGGGAGCCCGGTCGCGCGGAGGAGTCGTCCGCCCGCGAGCGCCAGGCGGGTGAGGGGCCGGCTCCCGAAGATGCCCAGCAGCACCCGCGTGGCGAGGCCCGAACCCTTCCGCGCGACCACCGTCGCCCGCGCCCGCTCGAGCAGGAAGCCGTACTCAACCCCCGAGGGGCACACCGTCTCGCAGGCGCGGCAACCCAGGCACCGGTCGATGTGGGTCACGAACGCCTCGGCGCCTGGATCCAGCCGGCCCTCCACCACCGCCCGCATGAGAAAGAGGCGGCCTCGCGGAGAGTCCGCCTCGTCGCCCAGCCGGACGTAAGTCGGGCACGCGGTCAGGCAGAAGCCGCAGTGCACGCAGGCCAGGAGGCGCTCCTCCTCACGTGCCAGCGCGGCCGCCAGTCCGGCCATCGGCTCCCGTCCGGTCGTCGCCGTCATCCCTCAGCCAGCCTCAGACCACGAACCGGCCCGGCGCCAGGATCCCCGCCGGGTCGAACTCCTTCTTCAGCGCCTGCATCAGCCGGAGCGCCGGCCCCACCGGGCCGTACGGGTCCACCTCCTCGAGGATCTCCCTCGGCCCCCGCGCCACGATCGCCGTCCCTCCACGCGCCGCCATGGCGGAACGAGCCCCGGCGATCGCCTCCACGCAGGAACCCGTCGCCGCGCCTTCGGGGGCGGCCACCAGGACCCGCACGATCCCGTCGCCCGCGTGCGCGGCCACCGGCGAGCCCGGGAAGAACCGGGCGGCGGTGGCCAGCGTACCCGCCAGCTCCGAAGGTCGGTCCGCCAGACGAACCGCGAGCGCGGCCCGCGCCTCCTGGGCGCTCAGCCCCGACCAGACGGCCTCCGCCCTGTCCGGCGAAAGCGCCTCGACCCGGGCGCCCTGCGCGACCGACGGGAGCCGGGACCGCGCAGCCTCCACCGCCTCCGCGTTCCCCTGGAAGCGCACCAGGAGGGCCCAGGCGTCCGGCTCGCCGAGCAGCGAGCCGCTCAGCGCCGGCGAGACCAGCTCGAGCGCCGCGGCTTCGATCCGCGCCTCCCGCATCGCCTGGAACGCGGCGACCAGCCGGTCCGGCCCGGAGGCCAGGAGCGCCACGGTGACGTCCGCCGCGGGAATCGGCCGGAGCCTCACGTTGACCCGGGTGACGACGCCCAGCGTGCCCCGGCTCCCCACCACCAGCTTCACCAGGTCGTACCCGGCGACGTTTTTCACGACCTTCCCGCCCAGCTCGAGGATGCGGCCATCCCCGGTCACGAGCTGCAGGCCGAGCACGTGGTCGCGCGGCGTGCCGTGGGCCAGCCGGAGGGGACCCGCGCTCGCCGTGGACACGATCGCGCCCAGCGTGGCGGCGGGGTGGCCGGGCGGGTCCAGCGGCAGCCACTGCCGGTGCGCGCCGAAACGCGCCGCCAGCGCGGCCATGCGGATCCCCGCGCCCACCGAGGCCGTCAGGTCCGCCGGCTCGTACTCGACGACCTCCGCCAGCCGCTCGGTCGTCAGCACGACGTCCACGCGGCCCGGCACCCGGCCTGCGTCGAGGCAGGCCCCGGCGCCCGCCGGCTCCACCACCCACCCCTCCCTCGACGCGAGCGCCAGCACCGCGGCGGCCTCCTCCGCCGATGCAGGCGCCACGACCGCCTTCGGCACGACGCCGTGCACCGCCCAGCGCGCCTCATCGCCCGCCCGGACCGCGCCCGGGCCGACGATCGAGCAAAGGCGGTCAAGCACCGCCGGCTCCCCCCGCCCCCGCCGACACCGCGGCGGACGCCTCGTGCGTCGCCGGCCCCACCCACTCGCGGCACACACGCACCGGCAGCACCTTCCCCGGATTGGCGAGGCCCCGGGGGTTGAAGACGCGCCGGACCGCGCACATCGCCTCGAGCTCGTCGTCCCCGAAGATCAGACCCATGTACTCCCGCTTGTCCAGCCCCACCCCGTGCTCGCCCGTGATCGAGCCCCCGGCCTCCACGCACGCCCGCATGATCTCTTCCGACGCCCGCTTGACACGCTGCACCTCGTCCGCGTCCCGCCGGTCGAAGAGAATGTTCGGATGCAGATTCCCGTCGCCCGCGTGGAAGACGTTCGTCACCCGGATCCCGTACCGCGCCCCGATCTCGTACACCTTGTTCAGGATCTCGGGAAGCCGGGTGCGCGGAACCACCGCGTCCTGCACCGCCAGATCGGGCGCGACCCGACCCATGGCGCCGAACGCCTTCTTGCGACCCTGCCACAGCCGCTCGCGCTCCGCCGCCGTCGTCGCCCGCCGCACCTCCCGCGCGCCCTCTCGCTCGCAGATCCGGCGGGCCTGCTCCGCCTCGGCCGCAAGCCCCGCCCGCGGGCCGTCGAACTCCACGATCAGCGCCGCCGCCGCATCCGTGGGCAGTCCCGCCGCGTACACGCTCGCCTCGACCGCGCGGATCGTCCCCTGGTCGATCATCTCCAGCGCCGCAGGCAGGAGCCCCTCGGCGATGATCGCGCTCACGGCGCGGCTCGCGTCCTCTACCTGATCGAAGATGGCGAGCAGCGTCTCGACCGCCTCCGGGAGCGGCAGCAGCTTCACCTCGATCTCCGTCGCCACGCCGAACGTCCCCTCGCTCCCCACGAACAGCCCGATCAGGTCGTAGCCGACCCGCTCGCCCGCCCCGCCCAGCTCCAGCACCTCCCCGTCCGGCAACACGACGGTCAGCCCCGTGACGTGGTTCGTCGTCGCGCCGTACTTCAGGCAGTGCGGCCCGCCCGCGTTCTCCGCCACGTTCCCGCCGATCGTACACGCGGCCTGGGAGCTCGGGTCCGGCGCGTAGTGCAGCCCGTACGGCGCCGCGGCGCGCGAGAGCCTCGCGTTCACCACCCCTGGCTCCACCCGCGCCCGGCGGTTGACCGGGTCGATCGACAGGATCCGGTTCATGCGCGCCAGCGAGAGCACCACCGACCCCTCCAGCGCCAGCGCCCCGCCCGAAAGCCCCGTCCCCGCCCCCCGCGGCACGAACGGAACGCCCGCATCCGCCAGCAGCCGCACCACCGCCGCGACCTGCTCCGTCCCCCGCGGGAACACGACCGCCCGCGGCCTCACCCGGTAGACCGTCAGCCCGTCGGATTCGTAGACCAGGAGTGCGCCCGGGTCCGTGATGACGCCGTCATCCCCCACGACCCGGCGGAGCTCGGCCGCCAGCCTCCCCGGCAACGGCAGCACCCGCTCCGCCGATCGCTCCAGCGCAGCGTCACTCTCCGGACCCGTAACGACGTTGTGCGCCATGGATTCGTGCTAGGGCGCCCCGGCACGAACGGAAAGCCGCCCGGGACCCGCCCGGCCCCGGCGGCCCCGCACCTCCAGAGCCCCCGCGGAGGGATACACGAGGGTCAGCGACGCTCGGCCATGAAGACTTCCGCCAGCTTGTCCGCCACCATCCGCACCGCCTCCTCGTCCTCCGCCGTGAACGCGGCCGGCGTGTTGCTGTCGATGTCGATCTGGCCGAAGATCTCATCGCCCGCGCGGATCAGGACCACCAGCTCGGAGCGCGTCGTCGGGCTGCAGGCCAGGTACCCCGGAAACTGCGTCACGTCCGGCACATTGATGTCGCGCCGCTCCGCCACCGCCGTCCCGCATACCCCCTGGCCCACCGGGATCCGCGCGTGCTCCGCCGACTCCCCGATGTAGTTGTGCAGCCAGAGAACGTTCTCCTCCCGATTCAGGAGATACACGCCCACCCAGTCGTAGCGCGGATCCGCCGCCTTGATCTGCTTCACCGCCTCACGCAGGATGGCGTCCGACAGATACCCTTCATCCCGCATCTCCTGAAGCCGCCTCACAACCTTGCCTGCTTCCCACATTGGACCAGTTCACCTCAGGTCTTGGGGTTCCGTCACCGCCGGCGCCGTCCACGCCAGCAACCATCGCCAGAGCCCGCGCCGCTCCTCCGGGTCCAGCGTCAGGTACAACCGCTCGATCATCTCACCCACCTCCGCATCCCGATAAAGCCAGATGTGATAATGCGGCACCGCCACCCGCCGCCCACCCACCCACTCGGCGATCCGCTCCACCCGCTGCATCCGCCAGGACAGCCCGTAGCGCGATGCCTGCTTCTCCACCAGCTCGCGGTAGCGGTCCCAGTCCCTCTCCGTCGGAGAGACCAGCCGCCAGTCTAGCTCCTCGTAGGCGACCTCCCGGCCCGGATGCTCCTCCACCGGCGTGAACACCGTATCCAGCCGCGGGAGCAGCACCGCCCGGCGCACTCCCGCCCGCACACACTCACACCAGACGACCACCTTGCCGAGGTAGAGGTCCCAGGAAATCTGAACGGGTACGGTCACCTCGCCCTCCTTCCGCGCGCTGGCCCGTGAGCACGCCCGAGACCCGTGAGGGTTCGCCCGTACCGGCCGCGCCTCCCGAAGGGCCACGGACTGCGCCGCCCGGGCACGCTCACACGCTGACGCACGGCACCGCGCCAGCGGCCGCCGGCACCGCCGTCACCGCGGCACCAGATCCGTGTCAGGCCCGAGATCCCGGACGAACGCCGCGATCAGACGCGCCGCCCGCTCCAGATCCTCGAGACTCACGATCTCGTTCGGCGAATGCATGTACCGGTTGGGAACCGAAACGATCCCCGTCGCCACACCCGCCCGCGACAGATAGATCGCATCCGCGTCCGTCGAGGTGTAACGCGGCGACGCCGCAATGCTGTACGGGATCCCCTCCCGCTCCGCCACCTCCACCAGCCGCTCGAAGACCACCGGATGCGCCGCAGACCCACGGGTCAGCACCGGCCCGCCGCCGATCCGGTGATCCCCGAGCTCCTTCTTCTCCACACCTGGGGAGTCCGTCGCGAACGTCACGTCCACCACGATCGCCACCTGCGGGTCGAGACGGTACGCGCTGGTGCGCGCGCCCCCGCCCTGGTACCCGATCTCCTCCTGCGCCGTCGCCACCGCCGTCACCTCCGCCCTCGGACGGTCCTGCGACAACAGCCGCAGCGCCTCCAGCACCACGAACGCGCCGATCCGATTGTCGATCGCACGACTGGCGATCAGCCCCTCCCCCAGCTCCACCACCCCCGCATCGATCACGGCCGGGTCGCCCACCCGGATCCCCCGCCGGAGCACCGCGTCCCGACCCCTCACCCCGATGTCCACCCACAGGTCCGTCAGCTTCGACGCCTTCTCCTTCTCATCCCCCTTCATCAGGTGGATCGGCTTCTTCCCCACCACCCCCAGCACGTGCCCGTCCTTCCCCAGGATCCGGATCCGCTGCCCCACCAGCACCTGCGGGTCCCAGCCCCCGATCCCGTCGACGTACAGGAACCCGTCATCGTCGATGTGCGTGATCATCAGGCCGATCTCGTCGATGTGACCGGCCAGCATCACGCGCGGCGATCCGCCCTCGTTCACCGTCGCGAACGAGTTGCCGCTCACATCCGCCGTCACCCGGTCCGCGAAACGCTCCGCCTCCTCCCGCCACACGCGCGCGACCGCAGCCTCGAAACCGCTCGGCCCCGGCGTGTCCAGCAGACGCTTCAGGAACTCCAGCGACGAGCTCTCCACTTTCGCGCCTTCCAGCAAGAACGACGTATCGGAAAAGCCGCTAATAATAACCCGGCACCGCAACCCCGGCCAGCCGCCGCCCCGCGCACCCCCTCAGAAGATCTTCCCGATCTCGTCCCCCGCGAACGCCGGCAACGGACCCACCTCCCCGTCCCGGAACACCATCCGCATCCCCTCCCCCGCCGGGCGGATCTCGCCGATCTCCACGCAGTCGATCCCTTCCTCGCGCAGCGCGGCGCAGATCCGCCCGGCGTCCGGCCGCGGCGCGGCGATCAGCAGCGCCCCCGACGCGATCGCCCCCAGAGGATCGATGCCGAACGGCTCCGCCAACAGCCGCGTCTCCTCCAGGATCGGGATCGCTTCCTCGTACAGCAGCACCCCCGTCCGGCTCGCCGCACACAGCTCCCGCACCCCCTCCACCAGCCCGCCCTCCGTCGGATCGTGCAACGCGTGCACCCGCCCCGCCCGGAGCGCCACCCGCGCATCCCGTACCACGCTCAGCCCCGGATCATGCAGGAACGCCCGCGCACGCGCCAGCACCGCCTCCTCCACCCGACCCCGCAGCGCCTCCCCCCGCTCCCGCGCCAGGATCGCCGTCGCCTCGATCGCGACCCCCTTCGTCAGGAGGAGCACATCGCCCGGCAAAGCCCCCGCCGCCGAGACCCGCTGCGACACGCTCCCCAGCATCGTCCCGCAAACGATCGGACGCCCGAGCCCCGGCGTGACCTCCGTGTGGCCCCCCACCAGCCCCGCACCCACCTCCCGACACGCCGCATCCATCTGCTCGAAGATCCTCTCCGCCTCCGCTTCCTCCGCCCCCTCCGGCAACAGCACCGTCGCCAGGAACCACCGCGGCCGCCCCCCCATGCACGCCACGTCGTTCGCGTTCACGTGCACGGCGTACCAGCCGATCTCGTCGCTCGCGAACGTGATCGGGTCCGCCACCGCCACCAGCGGCTCCGTGCCCCCGACATCCAGCACCGCCCCGTCCAGCCCAACCCCAGGACCCACCAGCACCCCCGCCGACATCGCACGCCCCGCCAGCAACCGCTCGAGCAGCGGTCGCGGTAGCTTCCCCGGCCGAAGCATCGCCTCAACCCTCCGGTTCCTGCCCCACTCACCCGTAAGTTAGCGCACGTTGCCCCGCCCCGCCAAATTGGGTATTATTCCCTCATGGAACTCACTTACTTCCGCCGGGGGTTCGGCCTCAAGAAGGAGATCCAGCCGATCCTCGCCGCGCAGTACCACAGCTCCCTCGTCGAGGAGATCCGCGCACGCGGCTACACCGTCACCTTCGGCGACATCACCCTCCGCCTCGCCGAACAGTTCGGCTTCTGCTACGGCGTCGACCGCGCCGTCGACTACGCCTACGAGACCGCCCTCAAGTTCCCCGACCGCCGCATCTTCCTCGTCGGCGAGATCATCCACAACCCCCACGTCAACCAGCGGCTCCGCGACCTCGGCATCACCTTCCTCTATCCGGCCGAGAACGGCGAGTTCGACTTCTCGCCCATCACCCCCGCTGACGTGGTGATCATCCCCGCCTTCGGCGTCACGCTCCACGACTTCCGCCGCCTCAAGGAGATCGGCTGCATCCTCGTCGACACCACCTGCGGCTCGGTCCTCAACGTCTGGAAGCGCGTCGAGTCCTACAGCCGCGACGGCTTCACCGCCCTCATCCACGGGAAGTACTACCACGAAGAGTCGCGCGCCACCGCCTCCCAGGTCAACCGCCACCCCGGCGGCAAGTACATCATCGTCAAGGACATGGAGGAGGCACGGCTCGTCTGCGATTACATCGAGCAGAACGAGCGGGCCCTCTCCCGCGACGCGTTCATCGAGCACTTCCGCGAGAAGGCCACGCCCGGCTTCGACCCCGACCGCGACCTCACCCGCATCGGCGTCGCCAACCAGACCACGATGCTCGCCTCCGAATCCCTCGCCATCGCCGAGGAGATCCGGAAGAGCATGGCCCGCCGCTACGGCGAAGAGGCGCTTTCGGAGCACTTCCGCTCCTTCGACACCATCTGCTCCGCCACCCAGGAGCGCCAGGACGCGGTCCTCAAGATGATGCAGGACCCGCCGGACCTCATGATCGTCATCGGCGGCTACAACTCGTCGAACACCAACCACCTGGCGCACATCTGCCGCCAGCGGACCGTCACGTTCCACATCGCCGACTCCTCCGCCATCGACCCGGAGGCCGGCACGATCCGGCACAAGCCCGAGCTCGCCGCCGACGCGCCCGAGGTCGTCACGCACGACTGGCTGCCCGCCGGCCCGGTCACCATCGGCCTCACCGCCGGCGCCTCCACGCCCAACAACAAGATCGGCGAGACGATCGAACGCATCCTGGCCACGCGCGGCCTCACCCCGACCTTCTAGACCACGCCCGCACCCTCCGCCAGCGGCGCAGCTCCTGCGTCGTCTCCTCTGGCCTGATCCCTGCACTACCGTTCACGCGGAGAGACCTGGCCTTGTCGAGGTGTAAGGCCATGGAAATGCTGCTGGTCGCTCAACGCTGTGCGGGTACCCTGGGCACGGCGCTCGCCGTCGCCGCCTGCCACCTGTTCGGCCCGACCGAGGATACCCTGCCGGCCGATTCGCCTTCGCCCACGGTCCCGGACAGGCCCATCGCGCCGGAGGACCGGGCGGCGAACGCCCTCTACCGGACCGCCATGCGGACGAAGGGCCGCCGCATCATCGTCTCGATCGAAGACCGCGCCCTCTGGCTCATGGAAGGCGACAAGGTGCTCTTCAAGGCACCCGCCGCCGTCGGCAAGGGCACGGACTTCGAGTACAACGGGAAGCGCTACCGTTTCGAGACGCCGCGCGGCCAGCGACGGGTCCAGAAGAAGGAGGCCAACCCGATCTGGACCGTCCCCGAGTGGCACTACTACGAGAAGGCCGCCGCCCGCGGCCTCGAGGCGGTCCACCTGCGCCCCGACGACCGCGTCGAGCTCTCCGACGGCTCCGTGCTCGCCGTGCAGGGCGACCAGGTCGTCTTCATCAACCGGTTCGGCAAAGAGCTGGAGTGGCCGCCCGGCGGCGAGCTGGTCTTCGACGGCAAGATCTTCATTCCGCCACTGAACACGGCGCAGCGACGGGTCCCCGACGCGCTCGGCCCGTACAAGCTCGACACGGGCGACGGGTACCTGATCCACGGGACGCACGAATACAACAGCGACTCGATCGGCCAGGCGGTGAGCCACGGCTGCATCCGCCTGCGCAACTCCGACCTCATCCAGCTCTACCCGCTCGTGAAGGTCGGCACGCCGGTGTACATCTACTGACCCGGCTGGCGCCGGCCGCCCCCTGACGCCCTGCGGCGGGCGCCGGGCAGCCACCGGCCCTGCCCGGTTGCAGGGCCACGAGCGCCCGCCCGGGCCGTCGTGCCTGCCCCGGACGGCGGAGAACCAGCCGGACCCCGCAGGGTAGTAATAGGTTTGACTGCAAACAGGGGGGGAGTTCATGGTGAAGCCGATCGAGGAGCGGGGTTATGCGCACCCGGAGGTGCTGGTGTCGACGGAGTGGGTGGCCGAGCACCTTGGGGATCCGAAGGTGCGGCTGGTGGAGGCGGACGAGGATGTGCTGCTTTATGAGGTGGGGCACAT
>DATCLG010000101.1:0-26295 GCA_036564015.1 Longimicrobiales bacterium | reverse complement strand
TCGATCACCCGGAAAACCTCCGGCAACTGCCGCCGCTTCAGCACGGTGTACACCACTTCGACCGTCCCGTCCCGGCCCTGGCCCGCGAACTCGGTCACGCCGTAGCCGAGCTCGCGCAGCGCTTCGGCCACCTCCACGCCGCCGTACCTCGAGATGATCTGCAGCGTCGCCCAACCCAAGGCGAGCTTCTCCTCGATCCAGAGCCCGACCACGGACCCCGTGGCAAAGCCCGCGGCGTACCCCAGCACGTGCCAGAAGCTGTCCAGGTGCCGCACCGCGTTCCCCACCGCGAAGAGCCAGACCATCACCTCGAAGAACCCGATCAGCGGCACGGCCAGCTTGACGTTGCGCACCGAGAGCAGGACCCTCACGGTCGAGAACGACACGTCGAAGATCCGGAGTCCGAAAATGGCCAGGGGCCCCCAGGGACCCGCGAAAAGCGTATCGATCACAGACATGAGCTGCGGCTCGTCTCACGCATTGTCGGAATGACTCCGCTCTTCCAACCCCCACGCCAGCGCTCCGCAGGACGAGCGGTGTCCGACGGATCCCGAAACGACCGCCTCGGCCCCGCCCGGAGTGCGGGCGGGCACCGAGGCGCCGTTCCATCTGCCGCGACGCGCCACGCCGCGGGCGTCGCCGGGAGAAGCTCGGGAGGCCGCACTCCTCCGGGAACCGCACCGCGTTCCCGAGAGCCGAAAGCCGGGCCGCGCGGCCCGGCTTTGAAGCAGCCTCAGTTCTGACTCAGCAACTGCTGCCTGTACTCCTCGCTGGCGAAGATCGCCACCTCCACACGCCGGTTCTGCTGCCGTCCGGCCTCCGTGTCGTTGTCTGCGATCGGCTCCGTCTCGCCCCGGCCCACCGCCTGGATCCGCTTGCGATCCACACCCAGCGAGACCAGGTAATTCGCCGCCGCGTTCGCCCGGCGAGTCGAGAGGTTGTAGTTGTACTCGTCCGAGCCGATCGCGTCCGTGTGGCCCACGAGGAGCACGTTCGTGTTCGGGTACTTCTTCAGGCTCTCGGCCAGGTTCCGCAGGTTCTCCTTCGCGGCAGGCCGCAGCTCGGCGGAGTCGAAATCGAAGAGGATCCCGCTGTCGAACGTCACCAGGATGCCCTCACCGACCCGTTCCACCCTCGCGCCCGGGATCTCCATGGCGAGCTCCCGTGCCTGCTTCTCCATCTGCCGCCCGATGATCGCCCCGGCAGCGCCACCGATCGCGGCGCCGAGGATCGCCCCACGGGCCGTGTTCCCCGTCGCCTTGCCGACCGCCGCTCCGACCGCCGCGCCGCCGGCCGCCCCGATCACCGCCCCCCGGGCCGTCTTGCTCCACTGCGCGCAGCCAGACAGCCCTACGGCCGGGAGAACCACGATCGCGACAGCTCGAGATAACCGTCTCACACCTGTCATCTCTTGCGTCCCTCCAATCGTGAACGTGGGCATTGCACGTTGACCTCGTGCGCACGCGCCTGGCAAGCCCAGTGCCAGAGGCCTGAGCTGGAGAAACGGCGACCCGACGCAGCTTTTCCCGAGCTTCTCGCGCCGTTGTTGCGCCGAACGACCCGCCCGGCGACCTCTGCCTGTGGCCGGAACTGTCCTTTTATTCGGACAGCCTCACGCCGGGAAAGGGCGCAATTTTTTCGGGCCCATCGAAAAAAGAAACGAACCTGGCCGGGGCCGCTCCTCCCCGGCCAGGTCCGCTTCCCGCGACGACGGACGCCGCCTAGCCGACGCGGATTTGCTCGACCATCCCGTGGACGACGTGCGGCCTGCCATCCTTCGAGTCGGGGAGGAAACAGACGAGCAGGTAGTCGCCTGGCGTAAAGTCTAGCGTGACCAGGCTCGCCCTGCCCCTGGCAAGCGCCGTGACCCCGCCGATCACCTTGCCCGGAGGCATGCCCTCCGGCTTCTCCAGGAAGCGGAGGAAGTCCTCGCCCGTCTTGCCGGGCTCCAGCTTGACGATCGCCACTTCATGGCTCTGCGCCGCCACATTCTCGATCCGGATCGTGTGCTTGCCGGGCGTGATCGCGGGGCGTATCTCAAAGGAGTAATCGTCGAGCGTCATGACGATGTCGGCCTCCGGCGCCGCGGCCGGCGCGCCGCCGCCCGCCACGACCGTGAGCGGCCGCACCATCCCCTTCATGACGTGCGGCTGTCCATCCCTGGCCGGAATCACGCAGATCATCGCATAGTCGCCCGGCTCGAGATCGACCGTGGCGGCGGCTTCTTCGCCCGGCATCGGCGAATTCGGGCCGCCGACATCTACGGCCCACGCAGGCGGCTGGCCGCCGGCGAACAGGTGGTCCAGCAAGTCCTTGACCGTGTGCCCCGCCTCCAGACGGACCAGGTAGACGTGATGGAAATCCGGCCCTTCGTTGATCAGCCGAAACGTCGTCAGACCGCTCGCAATCGTGTCCGGCGCTTCGAAAAACTGGAAATCGCGCGCGCGCACGACCACTTCCTGAGGCGCCGCACCAGCGGCACCGGCCTGCGGCTTGTCCATCGCGCAGGCGGCAAGCAACGACGCAAGCACGACGGCCGGAGCGATGTGGTGGAGATGACGCATGAGAAGCTCCTCTCGGATGCTCCGGCGCGCCGGAGCAGGGGAGATCCTCCGGTGGCGTTTGCCCCAGGGACCGGAGGCGACGCCGGTTCGTCGAGGCGGGGCCCCGAATACGCCGCAGCCAGAATGCATCCCGGGCCATTGGCCCGCAAGGTTCTCGATAGAGACCTGGCCGGCGCCGCCCCGGGCTGGCGCTGCGCGGTCGCCGTCGCACTCCGCACGGCGCGGCAGGCGCCCCGCCGCCCTCGGGCTTGCGCGGTCGCGGAGCGAGTGTTAAGATCACTTGATCTATTGCCGGGCCGCCGAGCCGCGGGCCTCGGCCCGCCGCCGCGCCAACCCGCGCCCGGCTCCGTCCACAACAACACGACTCTCGGTTCGGGAAACCATGAGCACGCCGCCCTCGCCGCCCGAACGCGCGCATGCCGCGGGCCCGACGCCGCCCTATCGCGACCCCACGCTGCCGCCCGAGGAACGCGTCGCTGACCTCCTCGCGCGCATGACCCTCGAAGAAAAAGCCGCGCAGATGCTCTGCGTCTGGCAGAAAAAAGCCGAGACCCTCGTCGACGAGCAGGGAAGCTTCGACCCCGCCAGGGCCGAGGCAGCCTTCGGCCACGGCCACGGGCTCGGCCAGGTCGGCCGCCCCAGCGACGCCGGCGGCGGCAAGGACGCCCGCGCCATGGCCGAGCTGACCAACGCGATCCAGAAGTTCTTCATCGAGCGCAGCCGCCTCGGCATCCCGGTCATCTTCCACGAGGAGTGCCTCCACGGCCACGCGGCCGTCGACGCCACCAGCTTCCCACAGCCCATCGCCCTCGCCGGCACCTTCGACCCCGAGCTCGTCCAGCAGGTCTACGCCTGCACCGCCGAAGAGGCCCGCCTCCGCGGCACCCACCAGGCGCTCACCCCCGTCCTCGACGTCGCGCGCGACCCGCGCTGGGGACGCGTCGAGGAGACCTTCGGCGAAGACCCCTACCTCGTCGCCCAGATGGGCATCGCCGCTGTCCGCGGCTTCCAGGGCGACCGGACCTTCCGCGACCGCAAGCACCTCATCGCCACACTCAAACACTTCGCCGCCCACGGACAGCCAGAGTCCGGCATGAACTGCGCGCCCGCCAACGTGTCGATGCGCGTCCTGCGCGAGACCTTCCTCTACCCCTTCCGCCAGGCCATCCGCGAGGCAGGCGCGATCAGCGTCATGGCCTCCTACAACGAGATCGATGGCGTGCCCTCCCACGCCAACCGCTGGCTGCTGCGCGATGTGCTGCGCAAGGAGTGGGGTTTCGACGGCTTCGTCGTCTCGGATTACTACGCGATCTGGGAACTCAGCGAGCGGCCCGACACCCACGGCCACTTCGTCGCCGCAGACAAGCGCGAAGCCTGCGCCCTCGCCGTCAGGGCCGGCGTCAACATCGAGCTGCCCGAGCCCGACTGCTACCTCCACCTCGTGGACCTGGTGCGCGAGGGCGTGCTCTCCGAGGCCGAGCTCGACGAGCTCGTCGCCCCGATGCTGCTCTGGAAGTTCCGCCTCGGCCTCTTCGACGACCCGTACGTCGACCCCGAGGAGGCCGCGCGCGTCGTGGGCTGCGACGCGAACCGCGAGCTCGCGCTCCGTGCGGCCCGCGACGCGATCACGCTGCTCAAGAACGAGAACGGGCTCCTCCCGCTCGACCCGGACAGGATCACGACGATCGCCGTGATCGGCCCCAACGCGCACCGGGTCCTGCTCGGCGGTTACAGCGGCGTGCCCAAGCACTACGTCACCGTGCTGGACGGCATCCGCGCCCGCGTCGGCGACCGGGTCGAGGTGCTGTACGCGGAAGGGTGCAAGATCACCGTGGGAGGCTCCTGGAACCAGGACGAGGTCGTACTCCCGGACCCGGAGGAGGATCGCCGGCAGATCCAGGAGGCGGTCGAGGTGGCCCGGCGCGCCGACGTGGTTATCCTGGCGATCGGCGAGAACGAACAGGTCTCCCGCGAGGCCTGGTCGCGCCAGCACCTGGGCGACCGCGCCAGCCTCGACCTCGTCGGGCGCCAGCAGGAGCTCGCCGACGCGCTCCTCGCCACCGGCAAGCCGGTCGTCGTCCTGCTCTTCAACGGCCGCCCGCTCTCGGTCCAGGCCCTCGCCGAGCGCGCGCCCGCCCTCCTCGAGTGCTGGTACCTCGGCCAGGAGACCGGACGCGCCGTCGCCGAGGTGCTCTTCGGCGACCACAACCCCGGCGGAAAGCTCCCGATCACGATCCCGCGCTCCGTCGGCCACCTGCCGGCCTACTACAACTACAAGCCGTCGGCGCGGCGCGGCTACCTCTTCGACGACGTCTCGCCGCTCTTCCCGTTCGGCTACGGCCTGAGCTACACGACGTTCGAGATCCGCAACGTCCGGCTCGAAGACCCGGTCATCCCGACCTCCGGCTCGACCCGCGTGCTGGCCGACGTGACCAACACGGGCCCGCGGGAAGGGACCGAGGTCGTGCAGCTCTACATCCGCGACCGCGTCAGCTCCGTGACCCGGCCGGTCAAAGAGCTCAAAGGCTTCGTCAAGGTCCGCCTCCGGCCCGGAGAGACCAGGACCGTCGCGCTCGACATCACCCCCGAATCGCTCGCGTTCTACAACATCGACATGGAGTGGGTCGTCGAGCCCGGCGAGTTCGAGATCATGGTCGGCACCTCATCGCGGGACAGCGACCTGACGAAAGTGGTCCTGCAGGTGAGAGATTGACCCCTACCCCACAGGCCCTCTCATGAACCAGAGCACTGGAAAACTCTCCGTCGGTGAGAAGGTCGGCTACGCCGTCGGCGACGCTGCGGCCAACCTCATCTTCCAGACCCTCCTCGTCTTCCAGATGGCGTTCTACACCGACACGTTCGGCCTGAGCGCCGCCGCGGTCGGGACCCTCCTCCTCGTGGTCCGGATGTGGGACGCCATCACCGACCCCATCATGGGGGTCATCGCGGACCGGACCAACACGCGGTGGGGGAAGTTCCGCCCCTGGATCCTCTGGAGTGCCGTGCCCTTCGGCATCATGGGCTGCCTCGCCTTCACCACGCCCGACCTCGGCTACACCGGCAAGCTCATCTACGCCTACCTGACCTACGGCGTGCTCATGCTGGTGTACACGATCAACAACCTGCCGTACTCCGCCCTGAGCGGCGTCATGACGGGCGACGTGGCCGAGCGGACCAGCCTCTCGACCTACCGCTTCGTCTTCGCGATGCTCGCCGCATTCGCCGTCCAGGTGGGGGCCCTGCCGCTCGTCGAGTTCTTCGGCAAGGGCAACGATGCCCGGGGGTACCAGCTCACCATGGGCCTCTTCTCGGCGATCGCCGTCGTCCTGTTCTTCATCACCTTCTTCTCGACGAAGGAGCGGATCCAGCCGCCGCCCGGCCAGGCGACCTCCCTCCGGCAGGACCTCCGCGACCTCGTCCGGAACGGGCCGTGGGTGGCGCTCTTCCTCCTCACGCTCTTCGTCTTCATCACGCTCGCCATGCGCGGCGGGGTGATGATCTACTACTTCCGCTACTACCTGAGCGGTGAGAGCCTGGCCCGCTTCGTGGAAGGCTTCCCGTCGTTCCTGGAGCCTTTCGTGCGGCTTTCCGGCGGGGAGCCCGTCGCGGTGGCGTTCAGCACGCTGAACGCGTTCGGGCTGGCCGCCACCATCCTCGGGATCGTCCTCTCGAAGCCGCTCGCCCTCCGCTTCGGCAAACGCAACCTGTTCATCGGCGGGCTGGGGTTCACCACGCTCTTCACCGCCGCGTTCTTCTTCTTCCCGCCGGACGCGCTCGCGGCCGTGTACGTCACCGAGACGCTCCGCCAGTTCGCCTACGGCTTCACGATCCCGCTGCTCTGGGCGATGATGGCCGATGTGGCGGACTACGCGGAGTGGTCCACGGGTCGCCGGGCCACCGGGATGGTCTTCTCGGCACTCGTCTTCGGCCTCAAGGCTGGGCTCGGATTCGGCGGCGCGCTCGGCGGCTACCTGCTCTCGCTCTACGGCTATCAGGCGAACGTCGCGCAGACCGAGCAGGCGCTCGAAGGGATCCGGCTCACTGCGAGCCTCTACCCGGCGATCACCTTCGGGATCGGCGTGGTCTGTCTCTTCTTCTACAAGATCGACAAGCAGTTGGAGTTCCGGATCGCGGACGAGCTGGAAGCGCGCCGACGGAGCCTGGCGTCGGCGGCTGGGTCCCCCGCGATGGCGCCGGTGAACCCCTGACCCACAAGGAGGACCGAACGACCATGTTTCGGAAAGTCTTGCCCTCGCTCTGCCTCCTGCTCGCCGTGGTGACAGGCTCCTGCACCCGGGCCGCTTCCGGGGAGGAGGAGGCCGGCCGGTCGGCCGCACTCGCCGAGGACACGCTCCCGGCGCTCAAGGAGGTGTTCAAGTCCGCGTTCCTGATCGGCGCGGCGCTCAACCCCGAGCAGTTCTACGAGCGGGACGCCCGGGGCGCGGCGCTCATCAAGACCCACTTCAACTCGATCACGCCCGAGAACGTGCTGAAGTGGGAGTCGGTCCACCCCGAGCCGGGACGCTACGACTTCGAGGCGGCGGACCGCTTCGTCGAGTTCGGCGAGAAGAACGGCATGTTCATCGTCGGGCACACGCTCGTCTGGCACAGCCAGACGCCGGCCTGGGTCTTCCAGGACCGGAACGGCAACCCGGTCAGCCGTGACACGCTGCTCCAGCGGATGCGGGACCACATCCACACGGTGGTGGGCCGCTACCGCGGGCGCATCCACGCCTGGGACGTGGTCAACGAGGCGCTGAACGAGGACGGCACGCTCCGACAGTCGCCGTGGCTCCGCATCATCGGCGAGGACTACATCGCGAAGGCGTTCCAGTTCGCGCGTGAGGCCGACCCCTCCGCGGAGCTGTACTACAACGACTACTCGCTCGAGAACGCGCCCAAGCGCAACGGCGCGATCCGGCTGATCCGCCGGCTGCTGGACCAGGGGATTCCTGTGGCCGGCGTGGGGCTCCAGGGGCACAACAGGATGGACTGGCCCACCGTCGCGCAACAGGACTCCACGATCGCGGCGTTCGCCGCGCTGGGCGTGAAGGTGATGATCACCGAGCTCGACATAGACGTCCTGCCGCGTGCCACCCGGCAGCAGGGCGCGGAAGTCACGTTGAGGGCCGAGGCGCGGGAGGAGCTGGATCCCTACCGTGCCGGGTTGCCGGACTCCGTCCAGCAGGCTCTGGCGCGGCGGTACGCCGATCTTTTCCGCGTCTACCTGAAGCACAAGGACGCGATCCACAGGGTCACGTTCTGGGGCGTGACGGATGGCGACTCGTGGCTGAACTACTGGCCCGTGCGGGGCCGGACCAACCACCCGCTCCTGTTCGACCGCGAGGGGCGGCCGAAGCCCGCCTTCCATGCCGTCGTCCAGGTCGCGCGAGAGCAGGAGAGCGCGTCGTTGCCCTGAGCGAGGAAGGAAGCGCCCTGCGGAGTGCCCGGCTCTGAGCTCCCCGAGCCGTAGCCGCAGGGCGCCGCACGCGGTCCAGCCCGCTCGGGCCCGGGGTTACCCACCGGCAACGCCTGTGGCGGCAACCCATCAGCCGGAGTCGTTCTCCGGCCTTTCCCTCGCGTAGTCCGTCAGTTGACCCTCACGCTGCCCACCATTCTTGGACCCGAGTCCGGCGCGGCTGGACCTCGTGCCCGCGCTCCCGGCTCCCCACACCGCCGCCGGCGCCGCCCTGGACAACGCCTCGTTTTCTTTTTTATAATGTTAAAGACATATTACGACTTGCTGACTCTTGGACTCGGAGTACGCATGAAAGACGTGTTCCGGCCCGTCCTGAAGCAGAGCCTGTCCGACGGCCTCGCGCAGCGGATCCGGGAGCTCATCCGGACGGGCGGTTACAAGGAAGGCGATCGTCTCCCCTCGATCATGGAGATGGCTCGCCGTTTCGGCGTCGGGCACCCGACGGTCCGTGAAGCGCTGAAGAAGCTCGAGACCATGGGGATCGTCGAGATCCGCCACGGGTCCGGCGTCTACGTCAGCCGCAGCGACGACGTGCTCGTCCTGCCCACTCCGGATTACACGGGGAAGGTGACCAAGAAACTCCTGGTCGACCTGATCCAGGCGCGGATCCCCATCGAGGTCCAGTCTGCGGTGCTCGCGGCCCGCAACGCGACGGAGAGCCATCTCGAGGAGATGCGGCGACTCCTGGCGCGCGCGGGAGAGAACCTCGACGACGGCGAGGTCCTCAACGCCGTCAACATGGAGTTCCACCACCAGATCGCGCTGGCGTCGGGCAACACCGTGCTGGTCCAGCTCCTGGGCGTGGTGCGGGAGCTCTTCGCGGACGAGCAGCGCCTGATCCTGGACATCTTCGGCCTTCGCCAGAGGGACCACCAGGAGCACCTCGGGATCCTCGAGGCGCTCGAGGCGCGGGACGAGATGCTGGCCATGGAGCGGATGCGCAAGCATCTGGAAGGTGTTCAGGAGGTCCTGGAGCGCTGGGATCCGGAGCGCCATCCGGTGGGGCGGGTGGGTTGAGGCGGCGACTTCGGTCCAGGGCGTCGCGCGTCCTCTCTGTCGATCTATGCGGCCCTGCGGACCCGCCGGCTGGGCGGCGCCGCGGGGCCGGCTCGCCCTGCAAGGCCTTCGTCACGAGATAACCTCGCTGTCGGGGGAGCCGATTCGCACGGCGATCCCGGCGAATTCGCCGGTCGAGCGGTGGCCGCCGTGCCGGCGGCGAGTTCTGCTCGCCCGGGCCGGCCTCGCGCCGCCGCCCCTCTCGTCCGCACGATCACCGTTGCGCGGTCGGGTCCAACCGATTAGCTTGTCATCAAAAGATGACCAAATGACTTGGTCACTTATGCCGTGCTGGTCTTCAAATCCGATATAGCTGCGGCGGCACGCCGCGCCGCAATAACGGCTATCCCGGGAACGCAGGCCCGCCGCTGCGGCCCGGCGCGCCTCGCTCTGAGACCCGGCCGCGCCGACCGGCTCGACCCATGACCACCATCAGCTTCGACCTGACCGGCCGCGTCGCCGTCGTCACCGGCGGCTACGGGGTGCTCGGAGGAAGCCTGGCTTCCGGCCTCGCCGCAGCGAACGCCCGCGTCGCCGTCCTCGGCCGCCGGCCCGAGAAGGCTCAGGAAAAAGCCCGCCAGATCTGCGAGGCCGGCGGCGAGGCGATCGCCCTCGTGGCCGACGTGCTCGATGAAGGCCAGCTCCGCGAGGCCCGCGAACAGCTCCTGCAGCGCTGGGGACGCATCGACATCCTGATCAACGCCGCAGGTGGCAACGTGATGCGGGCCCGCAACGACGACCGCAGCATCTTCGACGTCCCGCTCGACGCCTTCGATGAGGTGCTGCGGCTCAACCTCCACGGCACCGTGATCCCCTCGCTGGTCTTCGGCGAGGTCATGGCCCGCCAGGGCTCGGGGTCGATCGTCAACATCTCGTCCATGGCCGCGATCCAGGCCCTCAGTGGCGTCATGGGCTACTCGGCCGCCAAGGCCGCCGTCGACAACTTCACCCGCTGGCTCGCCGTGGAGCTGGCACGCAAGCACGGGGGCGGCGTGCGGGTGAACGCCATCGCCCCCGGCTTCTTCATCACCGACCAGAACCGGGCGGTGCTGATCCGGCCGGATGGCAGCTACACGGAGCGCGCGCAGAAGGTCATCGCCCACACGCCGATGGGCCGGTTCGGCCGGCCCGAGGAGCTGATCGGCGCGGTGCAGTGGCTCTGCAGCGACGCGGCTTCCTTCGTGACCGGAGCCGTCATCCCCGTAGACGGCGGGTTCAGCGCCTTCAGCGGGGTCTAGCGGCCGGCGAGGTTGCCGCGCGGGCGCTGCCGCGGAGCCCGGAGGTGTCGCCCCGGCGCTTGACAGCCGCGGCGCTCCATAATGATAATGTCAAAATGTCACATTATGAGTACGTCCGCGCGCGGGACCGACACGGACGGCAGCGGGCCCGCAGCCCGCTGCGATCCTGGACAAGCGTCAAGACAGATGAAGATCATCGACATCCGGGCCACGCCCGTCACCGTTCCGCTCCACGCTCCGCTTCGCCACGCGAACGGCTGCCACTGGGGGCGTTTCGTTCGCACCATCATCGAGGTCGAGACCGACGACGGGTACGTGGGGCTCGGGGAGATGGGCGGAGGCGGTGAAAGCGCCGTCGCCGCTTTCGAGAGCCTGAAGCCCTATCTGCTCGGGCGCGATCCCACGCGCATCGAGGAGCTGCGCTTCGTCATCGCCAACCCTACGGCGTCCCTCTACAACCACCGCACGCAGATCCTCGCGGCTCTGGAGTTCGCGTGCCTCGACATCCTGGGGCAGAAGTGGGGCGTGTCCGTGTCCGAGCTCCTGGGCGGCCGCCTGCGTGACCGGGTGCCGTTCGCCTCGTACCTCTTCTTCCGGTACCCGAACCCGAAGGACGGCACCGGGGAGGTCCGCACGGTCGAACAGCTCGTGGCCGAGGCCCGCGCGCTCAAGGAGCGCTACGGGTTCACCTCGCACAAGCTCAAGGGCGGCGTCTTCCCACCCGAGTACGAGCTGGAGTGCTACCGGGCCCTCGCGGACGCGTTCCCGGGCGACAGCTTCCGCTTCGACCCGAACGGCGTCTGGTCCACCGAGCAGGCGATCTGGTTCGGCCAGCGGATCGAGGACATCAAGAACGACTACCTCGAGGACCCCGTCTACGGCCTGCACGGGATGCGCCGGACGCGCGAGAAGGTCCGGATGCCGCTCGCCACGAACACCGTGGTGGTCGGCTTCGAGCAGCTCGCGGCCAACGTGCTGAACCCCGCCGTGGACGTCATCCTGCTCGACACCACCTTCTGGGGCGGGATCCGCCCGTGCATCAAGGCGGCCGGGATCTGCGAGACGTTCCAGCTCGGCGTCGCCCTGCACTCTTCCGGGGAGCTGGGGATCCAGCTCGCCACGATGCTGCACCTCGGGGCGGTGATCCCCAACCTTACCTTCGCAGGGGACGCCCATTATCATCACCTGGTGGACGACGTCATCGAGGGCGGGAAGTTCGAGTACTGCAACGGCTCGATCGCGGTGCCCACCGGGCCAGGCCTGGGGGTCAAGCTGGACCGCGACAAGCTCGCTGAGTACCACGAGCTCTTCCTGCGGCTCGGGAACTACCCCTACGACCAGGACCCGCTGCGTCCGGGCTGGGTGCCGCTGATCCCGAACCAGCGTTGGGCCGACCCGTACGACGACCGGGTGCCCGATATCCCGTACTGACACCGCCGGGGATCGGCACCAACCGGAAGGCCGGCGCCGCTTCCGGCCGCGCGAGCGGCGCGCGGAGCCAGGCGCGGCGTCGGCGGCTCCTTCACACGCCAGGTTTCTGCAAACCACTCCCTATGAAACCAGAGATCCTCCGCCGGACCAGCCTTGTCTTCCTGGCGTGCCTCGCGTGCGCCGGCGCGTCGGCGTACGCCGAGGACGGTTACCGCCTCTGGCTCCGTTACGACCTGGTTTCCGATCCCGAACTTCTCGCCGAGTACCGTGCCGCCATCACCGAGCTCGTGATCGAGGGCGACTCGCCCACCCTGGCCGCCGCGCGGGAGGAGCTCGTCAACGGCCTGCGTGGCCTGCTCGGCGTGCCGGTGTCCGTCGTCGGCCAGCCCACGCGCCACGGCGCCGTCATCGCCGGCACCCCCGCCAGCTCCAGGCTCATCGCCGCGCTCTCCCTCGCGGAGGAGCTGAAGCGCGTCGGGGACGAGGGATTCATCCTCCGCGCGACCGTCGTGGGCGGGAAACGGGCGATCGTCATCGCGGCAAACCGCGACATCGGCGTCCTCTACGGCGCGTTCCACCTCCTGCGGCAGCTCCAGACCCATCGACCCCTGCGCGATCTGGCGATCTCCAGCGCGCCGCGCATCCGCCTGCGCCTCCTCAACCACTGGGACAACCTGGACCGCACCGTGGAACGGGGGTACGCAGGATTCTCGATCTGGGACTGGCACAAGCTGCCCGACTACCTATCGCCCCGCTACAAGGATTACGCCCGCGCCAACGCCTCCATCGGCATCAACGGCACCGTCCTCACCAACGTCAACGCCAACGCGACCGTCCTCAAGCCCGAATACCTCGCCAAGGTCGCCGCCCTCGCCAGCGTCTTCCGACCCTACGGGATCAAGGTCTACCTGACCGCCCGCTTCAGCGCGCCGATCGAGATCGGCGGCCTGAAGACGGCCGACCCGGCCGACCCGGCGGTCCGCGAGTGGTGGAAGCGCAAGGTCGACGAGATCTACAGCTACATCCCGGACTTCGGGGGTTTCCTCGTCAAGGCCAACTCGGAAGGCCAGCCCGGGCCGCAGGACTACGGCCGCTCCCACGCCGAAGGCGCGAACATGCTCGCCGAGGCGCTCGCCCCCCACGGCGGCGTCGTCATGTGGCGCGCCTTCGTCTACAGCAACGAGCTGCCCGTCGACCGGGTCCGCCAGTCGTACGACGAGTTCAAGCCCCTGGACGGGGCGTTCCGCGAGAACGTGCTCGTCCAGGTGAAGAACGGACCGCTCGACTTCCAGCCGCGCGAGCCGTTCCACCCCCTCTTCGGCGCCATGCCGAAGACCCCGCTGATGGTGGAGTTCCAGATCACCCAGGAGTACCTGGGCTTCGCCACGCACCTGGTCTACCTCGGCACGCTCTTCGAAGAGGTGCTCGACTCCGACACCTACGCCCGCGGGGAGGGCTCGACCGTGGCGAAGGTGATCGACGGGTCGCTCTTCGGCCACACCCTCACGGGGATGGCCGGGGTCTCCAACATCGGCACCGACCGCAACTGGACCGGGTCGCACTTTGCCCAGGCGAACTGGTACGCCTTCGGCCGGCTGGCCTGGGATCCCTACCTCTCCGCCGAGGAGATCGCGGACGAGTGGATCCGGATGACCTTCACCAACGACCCGGAGTTCGTCCAGCCGGTCAAGGAGATGATGCTCGCCTCCCGGGAGGCGGCGGTGAATTACATGACGCCGCTCGGGCTGCACCACCTGATGGGGCGCGATCATCACTACGGCCCCGCCCCGTGGGTCTCCGAGGGCCGGGCCGACTGGACGTCCGTCTACTACCACCGGGCGGACACGCTCGGGATCGGCTTCGACCGGACCGAGACCGGCAGCAACGCGGTCTCCCAGTACTTCCCCCCCGTGCGGCGGCGGTTCGCCAACCGGGATTCGGTGCCGGAGACCCTGCTGCTCTGGTTCCACCGCGTGGGCTGGAAGGAGCGGCTGCGGTCCGGCCGGACGCTCTGGGAGGAGCTCGTCCACCGCTACAACGCCGGCGTCGAGACCGTCCGCTGGATGCAGCGCATCTGGGACTCCCTCGAGGGGAAGATCGACGAGGAACGCTTCCGCGACGTCCAGGCGTTCCTCAGGATCCAGGAGAAGGAGGCCCGGTGGTGGCGGGACGCCTCGCTCCTGTACTTCCAGACCTTCTCCCGGATGCCGATCCCGGAGGGGTACGAGAAGCCCGAGCATACGCTCGAGTACTACATGAGTCTCGAGTTCCCCTACGCACCGGGGATCTGGCCGCCGCCGGGAAGGAGGGCAGTGCGCCGGGCGGCCGCAGGGTCGCAGTAAGAACCGTGAGCCCGAACATCGACACCGCTATGGAGCGCGCCATTCGCCGCTGGTCCCTCTTCGCGGCCCTCGCCCTGTCGGCGGCGGGCCCGGGCGCCGCGCGCGCGGGAGCGCAGGCGCCGATCTTCACGCCGGACCGCCCGAACGGCATCTACGCCGTGGGCGAACGCGTCGGCTGGACTGTCACCGTGCCCCGCGGAGCCCGGGTGCGCGGGGTCTACACGTACACGATCCGGCGGGACGGGGGAGAGGTCCTCTCGACGGGAACCCTTGACCTCGCCCGGGGCCGGGCGCGGATCGAGACCTCGCTCGCGCGGCCGGGGATGGTCCTGGTCGAGGTGAGGCCGTCCGTCCCGGACACGACCTTCGGCGCCCGGAGCACCGGCGGGCCCGGCCGCGTGCTCCTCGGCGCCGCGGTGGAGCCCACCGCCATCCGCCCCGCCGAGCCACGGCCGGCCGACTTCGACTCGTTCTGGGCGGCCCAGCTCGAGCGGCTCGCCGCCATCCCGATGGACCCCGTCGTCACGCCGGGCGAGAGCGACCGGCCCGGCGTCGAGTACGCCACCGTGCGGCTGAAGAACATCAACGGCGCGCACGTCTACGGGCAAATCGCCCGGCCTGCCCGCGAGGGGAAGTTCCCGGGGCTGGTCATCTACCAGTGGGCCGGCGGGCCCTACCCCCTCCAGAAGGCCTGGGTCACCGAGCGGGCCGCCGAAGGCTGGCTCGCGCTCAACATCCAGCCGCACGACGTGCCGGTCGACATGCCGCAGGCGTTCTACGACGCGCTCCCGGCGCTGATCAAGAACTACCGGACGATCGGCCAGCACAGCCGCGAGGAGAGCTACTTCCTGCAGATGTACCTCGGCGCGTACCGGGCGGTCGAATATCTGGCCAGCCGCCCGGACTGGGATGGGAAGACCCTCGTGGTGATGGGGACGAGCATGGGCGGCCAGCAGAGCCTGGCCGTCGCGGGCCTGAACCCCAGGGTGACCGCCCTCATCGTCCACGTGCCCGCGGGCGCCGACGTGGCGGCGGCCCTGCACGGCCGGGCGCCGAGCTACCCGAACTGGGAGGTGTCGCGCCCCGAGGTGCTCGAGACGGCGCGCTACTTCGACGTGGCCAACTTCGCCTCGCGGATCAAGGCCCGCGCGCTCGTCTCCATGGGCTTCATCGACACGGTCACGACCCCGACGGGCATCTGGGCCGCCTTCAACCAGATCCAGGGGCCGAAGGAAGCGGTCCCGCTGGTCGACGCGCCGCACAACCACATGGCCACGCGCGAGCAACAGCTCCCCTACACGAAGCGCGCGGCGGAGTGGCTCGAGGCGCTCCGCCAGGGCCGCGACCCGATCGAGTCCGGCGCCGCCGGAGCCGTCCGCCCGCGGGCCGCCGCGTCCGGGAGGGGGTCGTGAGCGTGCGGCGGGCCGTCCGGGGCGTTCGCGCCGGCAGAGCGGCCGTAGCGGCCGTCGCCCTCGCGCTCGCCGGGTGTCACGAAGCTGGGCCGGCCGTCGCGCCCGGCACCGACTGGAAGTGGGTGGGGACCTGGAGCGCCGCACCGCAGCTGACCGAGCCCCACAACCTCCCGCCGGAGCCGGGCCTGACCGGCAACACGCTCCGGCAGGTAGTGCGCGTCTCGCTCGGCGGCGACCGGGTCCGCGCGCGCTTCTCGAACGAGTTCGGGACCAGCCCCGTCACGCTGAACGCCGTGCACATCGCCGCCTCGCTGGGCGGAAGCGCCATCGACCCGTCGACTGACCGGGCGCTGACGTTCGACGGCAAGCCGTCGGTGACCATCCCGGCGGGCGCCGCGGCGGTCTCCGACCCCCTGCCGTTCGCCCTGCGACCGCTCTCCAACGTGGCCATCACGATCCACTTCGGGGAGACGTCGCCGGCGGTGACGGGGCACCCCGGGTCACGAACCACGTCGTACCTCCAGGCCGGGAACGCCGTGTCGGCGGCCGAGCTGCCCTCGGCGGTCCAGACGGAACACTGGTACATCATCTCGGGCCTCGAGGTCCTGGCCCGGAGCTCGAGCGCCGCCGTCGTGGTCGTGGGCAACTCCATCACCGACGGGCGCGGCTCCGGCACGAACCGCCAGAACCGCTGGCCGGACGAGCTGGCTCGCCGGCTCCAGGCCGACCCGCGGACCGCCGGCGTCGGCGTCCTCAACCTGGGGCTCGGCGGCAACTGCGTGCTCCGCGAGTGCATCGGCCCCTCGGCGCTCTCGCGCTTCGACCGCGACGTCCTGGGTCAGAGCGGGGTGCGCTGGCTGATCATTTTCGAAGGGGTGAACGACATCGGCCGGGCGGAGGGGCCGGAGGCGGTCGCCGCCGTGGCGCGCGAGCTGATCGCGGCCTATCAGGAGATGATCGACCGGGCGCATGCGCATGGCATCCGGGTCTACGGGGCCACGATCCTGCCGTTCGGCGGCTCGTTCTACGACAGTCCCGAACGCGAGGCCGCGAGGCAGGAGGTCAACGAATGGATCCGGACCAGCGGCCGGTTCGACGCCGTGATCGACCTCGATGCCGCGCTGCGTGATCCGGCGAACCCGTCCCGGCTGCGGCCCGAAGCGGACACCGGCGATCATCTGCACCCAAACGAGACCGGGCACCGGATGCTGGCCGAGGCGGTAGATCTGGCGCTTTTCGTCGATCCGTCCCCTCGTCTCGACTGACTTTTCCCGCCGCGTCTACCCGGTACGGCGCGAAGCTCTCCCCGTTAGCTCGCCCAGTTGGTCGAGGGTCGGAGTCAATAATTCTTGACACGCCGTCGAGCAAAATTTATTCTAATCATTAGGTGATCAAATGACCTAACGTCTTATGCGGACATCTGGCGTGGTTGGGAGTCCGGCGCAGCCCGGACAGCCCGCGACCGGATCCGTCCGGCGGACGTTGGGCGCCTCCTTTCCCCATGACGAAGCATTCGTCCTACAAACAGCGCGATTTCACCGGGAGAATGGCGCACCGCCCGAACCGGGGCGGTCTTCTTCCAACCCGCCACCTCATCCGAGGAGGGATCTCGAGATGAAGCGCCTGAAACTTCCGTTGGCTTTCCTCCTACTGGCCGCAGGGGGCGCCTGGGCGCAGGAGCCGGCGCGGATCCTCGGCACCGTGACAACAGAAGGGGGACAACCGATCGCTGGCGCCAACGTCGTCGTCGTGGGCACCGGCCGCGGCGCGTTGACGGATGCCCAGGGCAGGTACGTCATCAACGACGTGCCGGCCGGCACTCACCAGGTCACCGCCAGCCTGATCGGCTATGCCTCGGTGACCCAGCAGGTCACCGTGGTGCCCGGGGGGAGTGCCACCCTGGACTTTCAGCTCCGCGCCGAGGCGATCCAGCTCGAGGAGATCGTGGCCGTCGGCTACGGGACCCAACGCCGGCGTACCGTGACGGGGGCGGTGTCCTCGGTGAGCGCGCAGGAAATCATCGAGCGCCCGACATCGCATGCGCTCCGGGCGATCCAGGGGCGCGTCCCGGGCGTGGACATCATCAACGCCGGGAACAAGCCGGGTGACGGCGTAGCCATTCGTATCCGCGGCGTGCGGTCGATCACCGCGAACAACGATCCGCTGATCGTGGTGGACGGCGTGCCCATTCCCGGCGGGATCGGGGACCTGAACCCCGCCGACATCGTCTCGATCGAAGTCCTGAAGGATGCCGCCGCGACCGCGATTTACGGGAGCCGCGGGGCGAACGGCGTGGTCCTGGTCACGACGAAGGGCGGGTCCGGCGCCGCCTCGAGGCCCCAGGTCACGATGGACGCATCCGTTTCGGCGCAGACGCCGTACGCCCTCCCCAGGATGATGACTCCCCACGAGTACCTGGAGATGCTCCAGGCGGCCGCGCGCTATGCAGGGGTGTCGGACGATCCCGCCTCGGTCCTGAACGCAGAGCAGCTGGCTGCCTACCAGGCCGGCAAGTTCACGGATTGGCAGGAGCTGATCCGGCGCACCGGCGTACAGCACAACTACAACCTCGGGATGAACGGGACCTCGGGCAATACGATCTTCAATCTGTCCGGAAACTACTTCGACCAGACGGGGACGGCCGTGGGCTTCCGCTACCGGCGCCTCTCGGGGAACGCCGCCGTGGATCACACCATGGGCCGGCTGCGCCTCGGCGTGAGCGCTCGCCTGACGCACTCCCTGCAGGAGACCGCTCTCGGTGACGGCCTCTGGGGCGCGGCGCGGCAGCAGACCGGCTTCGGGACTCCGTACGACGAGAACGGCGTGTTCATCACGCACCCCGATGGCGATCCCCTGGCGTACAACCCGCTCAAGGCGGTGGAGGGCGTGCGGAACGACGTGACGCGGGATCGCATCATGGTGTCGTCCTACGCCCAGTTCCGACTGATGGACGGCGTGGACCTGCGCGTGAACTTCGGGCCGGATTACACGCACCAGAGCACGGGTCGCTTCGAAGGCCCGGAGACGGTCTACCCCGGACACGCCGATCGCCAGGCATGGTTCGATCAGGTCACGACCTTCCAGTACATCCTCGACAACCTGCTCCAGGTGAACCGCAACTTCGGCGGGGTACATCACGTGGACGCCACGCTGCTCTACGGCATCCAGAGGTCCCGGCAGGTCACGGCCAACCAGCGGGCGAACCAGATCCCCTACGATGAGGCGCTCTACTATTCGCTGGGGCAGGGGCAGGAATACCAGCTCAACACGAACCTCGGCGAGACGGCGCTCCAGTACTACATGGGTCGCGTGGTCTACACGCTGATGGATCGCTACACCGTCTCGGTCGCGGTCCGACGTGACGGCGCCAGCCAGCTCGCCCCGGGGCGGAAGTGGGTGACCTTCCCGTCCGTCGGCTTGGCGTGGCAGCTCGGCGATGAGCCGTTCATGAGCGGGCTCGGCTTCCTGAGCACCCTCAAGCTGCGCGGCAGCTACGGCGTGACGGGGAGCGCGGCGATCGCTCCGTACCAGACCCAGGGCGCGCTCTCGCGTACGCGGTACAACTTTGGCTCGAACACGGCCCTCGGCTACGGCCTGAACGCCGACAATCCGCCCAACCCCAACCTCACGTGGGAGAAGACGGCCAAGACCAACGTCGGTATCGACTTCGGCCTGCTGAACGAGCGGATCACGGGGACGGTCGACTGGTACCGGGAAAACACCTACGACCTGCTCCTGCGGCGCACGCTGCCGGTGACGACCGGTTACAGCAGCGTGCTGGAGAACGTCGGCAAGACGCGCAACACGGGCGTCGAGATCGCGCTCTCGACGATCAACCTGGAGGACTGGCACGGCCTCCGGTGGGAGATGGACGTCAACTGGACCACCAACAAGAACGAGATCGTCGAACTCGTCGTGTCCGACACCATCGGCTGCCCGGCCAATGCACGGCCGTGTGATCTCAACAACGGCTGGTTCGTCGGCCAGCCCGTCAATGTCGGCGGTACGGCGCCCAGAGACGGCGATGCCAATCGCCGGGTGTGGTACGACTACAAGTTCCTGGGGATCTGGCAGGAGCACGAAGCCGCGGAGGCCGCCAAGTACGGCCGGAAGCCCGGACAGATCAAGGTCGCCGACATCAATGGCGACGGCGTGATCAGCCCCAGCGACAAGGTGATCCTCGGCAACACCTATCCCAAGTGGACCGCCAACATTTTCAATCGGTTCGCGTGGAGGGACTTCGACCTGTCGATCCAGGCGAACATCCGGTGGGGCTACACCATCTTCAACACGTACACGCCCGACCTGTCCGGGCGGTACGGGCAGATTGCCACTGACTACTGGACGCCGGAGAAGCCGTCCACCAAGAACCCCGCGCCCAACCTGGCCGGCACGCCGGTCGACTACGGCGACACCCGGGGTTACCTGGACGGCTCCCACTGGCGGATCCGTAACATCCAGTTCGGCTGGACCATGCCGCAGGGGCTGGCTCGGCAGTTCGGAGCCGCTCGCGCCCGGCTCTATGCAACCGTTTCGGAGCCCTACGTCGCTTACGACTACGACTACTTCGATCCGGAGAACGGCCGGCCCATCGGCGCGCCCTTGTTCCGGACGTTCCTCATCGGCGCCAACGTCGTCTTCTGAGACGCGACGCCCTGACCGCAGAAAGGATGGAAGCAAGATGAAGCGTCTTTTCCAATGCTGCCTGGCGCCGGCGCTCCTGTTCGCGGCCAGCGGCTGCGTGGATCTCGAGGAGAAGTTGGTCTCGAGCGTCGGGGCCTCCTACGTGGAGACGCCTCAGGGCCTGACGGATGCGACGAATGCGATGTACGCGGCCCTGCGCGGCTTCTACGGGCGCGGCGAGACCGATTACGCGCTGACCGAACTCGGCACCGACATCTGGACCGCGGCGGACCAGGTGTCCTCCGGCGGCGCGCAGAACTGGATCTATTACGACACGTACGAGGCGACGTACACGAGCGAGGGCGCCTTTCTCGATGCGTTCTGGAGCTGGGGTTACACGCTGATCAACCAGGCGAACACCGTGCTGGAGTACGGCGCCCGCATTCCGGTCGGCGGAACCCTGACCCCGGAGGTCAAGAACTCCCGATTGGGCGAGGCGCACTTCATCCGCGCGCTCGCGTACTTCGAGCTCGTCCAGCAGTTCGGCGGTCTGACCATCAATCTGAACGTACCCGAGACGCTCTCCACGGAAGCCACGCGCGAGTCGGAGGACAGCGTCTACAAGGTCATCATCAGTGATCTCGAGCGGGCGATCGAGCTCCTGCCGCCGGAGCAGCCGGATTACGGGCGCGCCACGAGCTGGGCCGCGAAGAACCTGCTGGCCAAGGTCTATCTGACGCGCGCCTACCGCGAGTGGAACACGGCTAACCGGCAGGCGGACTTCCAGCGGGCCCTCGAGCTGGCCCAGGACGTGATCCGCAACGGGCCGTACGCGCTCGTGCCCGATTATGCGAGCCTGTGGTGCGGGGAGCACCGGGCCGAGGTTCCTCCGGATCCCGGCGGGCAGAGCTTCTGCGACCTGACCAACTACTCCGAGAGGAACAGCGAGTTCATTTTCGTGGTGCAGTACTCTTATGACCCGACGCAATACACGCTGTCGAACTACGATCACCTCGAGTTCTTGAGCCGGTACGACGGCGATCCCGCGTGGGCCGCGGGGCTGATCCGCGACCTGGACAACGGCCGGCCGTTCCGCCGGCTGCGTCCGACCCCGGCGCTGCTCTACTTTTTCGATCAGACGCGTTATGTCGGCACGCCGGGACCTGGCGCGGACATCCTCGACACCCGGTTCGATGCGAGTTTCCAGACGGTCTGGTTCGCGAACCAGAACGGGGCCAACCCCGTCGGGACCTGTCCGAAGTGCACCAGCGGGCAACCGATCCGCGGCATTCTGCTGAGGGACGCCTCGGGGGCCCCTGTGGGTGCGGCTGCGGGGTCCGACACGGCGCTGGTCTACGTGAGCTATCCGGTGAGCGACGAGTACCGGCTGTCGAAACCCTACCGGATCGCCACGTGGGCCCCGTGCACGGTTGATCCCACACAGGATTGCGGAAAGGACAACGACGCGAGGGGGGTGATCGGCTACATGCACTATCCCTCGCTCAAGAAGTGGCAGGACAACCTCCGGCGCGACTACTTCTCGCAGGACGGCGGGAAGGACTTCCCGGTCATGCGCCTCGGCGAGACGTACCTGATCGCGGCGGAAGCGGCGGTCGGGTTGGGGCAGCTGCAGGTCGCCGCCGACATGGTCAACGTGCTGCGTGTGCGCGCGGCCTGCGCCGGGCCGCCGAAGTGCAAGCAGAGCCAGAAGAACAACCCGGCCATCCTGGTGAACGCCAGCGAGATGACCCTCGATTTCATCATGGACGAGCGGGCCCGGGAGCTGGCCGGCGAGTACAACCGGTGGAAGGACCTGCGCCGGCCGGGCAAGGAGTTCTTCCTGGAGCGGATCAGGAAGTACAACCCGTACGCCAGGCCGAACATCCAGGACAAGCACTACTACCGGCCGATCCCGCAGCGCCAGATCAACGGCGTGACCGGGACTCCGTACCCGCAGAATCCGGGGTGGTGATGCGCGGGCACGCCTCCCGGCTGTGACCCGACCCGCCCGGCGGCGAAGGCAGGATGCCGGAGCCCGCCGGGCGGGTCGGCGTTTCAGCCGTGGCCCCCGTCATCGAAAGAACTCGCCGAGGAAGCAGCCCCCGGAAGGACCACGGCACGGCCGGGAGACCGCTGTGGGGCCGTGCGTCGGGCGGCCCCGGAAGGAGGTCTGGGAAGGCTGGCCAGCGGGCGCCGCCTGTGGACGCCGAACTGCCGGGTCGTCAGTCTCCTGCGGACCCGGCGTCCGATCGCGGGAGTCCTCGACGCTCAGGAAGGGCGGTCCGTAGATGGACGGTGGAAGGGCGGCCGCTGGCTCAACGGCGACGAGATCCGCCAGGGGCGGCGTATCCGTCTCGCCTGCGACAGGCTCGATCCGCAGCGCGTGCGGCTGTGTCGCGACCGGTGACAGGGTGCGACTTCGCTCGGGGCTGCAGCCTGGGTGGGGGCAGGAGAGGCGCGCGCCGGGGCACTCGAAGCCGCCGGCCGAGGTCATCGACGGCCCGGTGGCGGTGTTCGCTGGGGCGGCAGCGTGCGATCCCACCCGATCGCGTTGTGCCGCCGCAGGATCTCGAGCGTGCGGTCGAGGGGGAGCGCCTCGACGGTGCCCCGGTGGCCCCGGGTGGTGGTCGCCCGGAAGAGGGAGTTGTAGATCGCTTCCTCGGTCGCCTCGGCGACGGCCTGGAAGAGGGGCGACATGGCCTCGTCCGGGAGCTCCCGGACCGTGCGGAGGGGTTCGCCCGCGCGCCTGCGGACCGCCTCCGCCGTCGAGAAGGCGATCACGTAGTCCCCCGAGCCGTTGCTCATGCTGCTCCCGGTGCGGGCCAGCCCGACGAGGGCTCGCCTGGCCAGGCGCTCGAGGTTGCGAGAGCCGAGCGGCGCATCCGTGGCCACCACGATCATGATGCTCCCGTCGGCGGAGTCCGGGACCGCGTCCTCCCGCTCGCCTGCTGCGGCTTCCAGCTCCCGCTGGAACGCGTACCGCCCAAGCTCCCGCCCCACCGGCGCGCCGTTGATGGTCAGCACGCCGCCGTAGTTCGTCTGGACCAGGACGCCCACCGTGTACCCGCCGAGGGAGGCCGGGAGGCGCCGCGAGCTGGTGCCGATCCCGCCCTTCCACCCGAACGCGACCGTTCCCGTCCCCGCGCCCACCGCCCCCTCCTCCACCGGCCCGTCGGACGCGCTCCCGAGCGCCCGGATCACGTGCTCGGCCCGGATGGGCCGGGCGCGGATGTCGTTCAGGAACCCGTCGTTCGTCTCTCCCACCACGGGGTTGATCGACCGCACCTCCTCCATGCCCGGCTGCCGGAGGAGCCACTCCACCATCGCGTCCGCCGCCTTCCAGACGCAGAGGGTGCAGGTGAGGAGGATCGGCGTCTCCAGCTCGCCGAGCTCCTGCACCTGCGTCGCGCCGAGCAGCTTGCCGAAGCCGTTCCCCACGTGGATCGCCGCCGGCACCCGCTCACGGAAGAGATTCCCGCCGTGCGGCAGGATCGCCGTCACGCCGGTGCGCACGCGATCGCCTTCCACCACGGTGACCTGGCCCACGCGCACCCCGGGCACGTCGGTGATGGCGTTCAGCGGGCCGGGGGGCAGGATCCCCACCACGACGCCGACGTCGCGGGCACGCGGCCGGTCGGCAGAGGTCGTCTGAGCCATGAGGGGCATCGTCGGGAGCAGGACCAGGAGCGTAGCGAGCGCCTTCATGACGGGTCCGCGGTCACGAACCACAGCGCAGGATGGAGCAGGCCCACCGGAGCACCGGCGGACACGATCGACACCTTCCCGAAGGCCAGGCGCAGGCCCCCCGGGGCCGAGTACGGAGCAACCGGCGGTTTCGCCCAGAACACGGGTTGAGAGTCCGGCCGTCGCGCAGGCGCCGGAGTCCTTACAGCTTTTGGAGTACGGGCCCCGCAAGGCTGAGAAGGGGCCCGGAAGGTGACGTCGTACGCCAGCCGTGTCAAGCACGCCCGGAGGTCACGACTCCCGCAGGAGGTACAGGAGATTGTCCTCGACGAGGTAGAGCAGTGGCGCGACCCGGACGTTCGGATAGCGGAGCCGCAACCGCTTGGCTTCGCTCAGCACGAAGTCGACCTCGTTGCCGATCTCAAACATCGGCCCGAAATGCATGAAGTGCTGCTCGGCCATCTCTCTGTCCCACCCCGCATTCTCCACCAGTCCGCGGATGAACTGCTCCCTCCGCGCCACGAGATTCACCATCCCGCAGTTGTTGTGGCCGATCAGCGCGATCGCCCGTACGCCCCCCACCGCGATCGCGTACGAGACTTTGAACTCGCTGTAGCGGAGATTGGCCCCGCCTGCCCGGATGATGAAGGCGAAGTTTTCGGGGATGTGCAGGTGTTTGCGGTGGTCCATGCACATGCCGATGAGGAGTTCGGCGCGGGCGTAGCTCTCGAAGGGGCGGCGCAGGTTGTGGTACTCGAGGAGGTCCCCGATCGGGGTGTCCCGGTATTGCGGGAAGATGTCCTCCCGTGAACGAACAGCGACTAGGCGATCCATTTCGGAGATGGAGACCGGTCCGTCCAAGGCGCGCGGGCGTTGCCTGTCCACCGCTCGACCGCCCGCGCCGCGAATGGCCGGGAAGATAGAGGGGGGGGCGATCGCCTGCAACGGGGCCCGTCGCCCTCGGAGCACGCTGCGGCGCCGTTCCATCCGTTTTGTCCCCGGCGGGCGTTCCTTGGAGCCGAACGCGAATCCCCCGGCTGGGGCGCGAGGCGCGCGGAGACGAGCCCATGGGCCGCCCCCTCGCCGGCCGCGGCCGTGCGGCGGGCGCCGTGCCTGGCGATGCGCGTGCGAACAGGACATATTAGAATACGGTATTTGAACTTGACGACTTCGACGCGCCGGCGCATGTGGCCGGTCCGTCGATCTCTCATCGCACTGGAGTCGCCATGCCTGGCCAAACCCTGGATCGCACGAGCGCAGCCCCGGCGGCCGCACGTCTGGAGGCCGACGAAGTGGTCCGGCGCCGCTTCGCGCGCCTGACGGCGATCGCCGCGGTGTTCACCTACCTCCTCATCGTCTTCGGCGGCGTGGTCCGCATCACCGGCTCGGGGCTCGGCTGCGGGGACGACTGGCCACTCTGCAACGGCCGGCTGATCCCCCTGTTCGACGTGCCCACGCTGATCGAGTACGTCCACCGGCTTCTCGCGGCCACCCTCATCATCCCGTACGGAGCGGTCACGGTGTACGCCCTGCGGCACCGGAAAGCGGAGGGGCTGGGGGGCGCCGGTGGGCCCATCCGGCCGATCGTCGTCGCCGCCGGGCTGCTCGTGGTGCAGGCGCTCCTCGGCGCCCTCACGGTCAAGCTCGAGCTGCCCGGGGGCGTCACGGCGCTCCATTTCGTCACCGCGATCCTGATTCTGGGCGCGCTGCTCGTCGCGACGGTTCGGGCGCGGACCGCACCCGGTGAGGGCGGAGCGTCTCTGTCCCGCTTCGCGGGCCCAGCTCGCGCCGCCGCGATCCTCGGTCTCCTGGTGGTCGCCTTCGGGGCGCTCACGGCGAACACCGGGCTCCCCGCGGGCTCGGGGCAGCCATCGGCCGCGGCCTTCGCCTGCCAGGGGTTCCCGCTGTGCAACGGGCAGATCATTCCGAAGGGCGGCTCCTGGGTGCACATCCACTGGACGCACCGGCTGCTCGCGTTCCTGCTCTTCTTCCACGTGCTGGGCGCCACTATCGTCGCGTGGCGGCGCAGCGCCCCGGCGATCGTGAAACGTGCCGCCGGCGTCGCCTTCGGGCTCGTGCTGGCCCAGATCATCGTTGCGGCGGCTCTCGTCCTGCATCACCTCCCCGACAGCCTCCAGGCCCTGCACCTGGCCGTGGGCGCGGCGCTGTGGGGAGCGCTCGTGGTCTGGGACGCCGTTTGCCGCGGCGGGCTGGGCGGGCTTGACCAGAGCGAGAGACGATGATAAACTGCGCCACCTCTCTTCTTTTTCCCTAATGGGTTCCGGCCCGCCGTGATCCGGCGGATAGAGTGAGGAGCGGAATGTCTTCGTGCAGGAAACGGCCCCGCCGTGGCTCGAAGGTCGTGTGGCTGGCGCTGCTGGCCGCCCTGTCGGCGGCCTGCGCGGGTGAGTACCCTCAGACGACCTTCAGGCCCGTCACCGAGTTCGGTGAGCTGATCGATGGCCT
>DATCLG010000100.1:0-6233 GCA_036564015.1 Longimicrobiales bacterium | reverse complement strand
CAGGGGGCGCCCAACCGGACGCCCCCTGCTGCCATCACGATCAGTACCGGTAATGGTCGGGCTTGTACGGCCCGTCGATCGGCACCCCGATGTACTCGGCCTGCGCGGGCGTGAGGCGAGTCAGCTTGACGCCGAGCTTGTCCAGGTGCAGCCGCGCGACCTTCTCGTCCAGCTTCTTGGGCAGCACGTAGACCTTCCGCTCGTACTTCTCGGCGTTCTGGTGCAGCTCGATCTGCGCCAGGACCTGGTTCGAGAAGCTCGCCGACATGACGAAGCTCGGATGCCCCGTGGCGCACCCCAGGTTGAGGAGTCGGCCCTCGGCCAGGATCAGGACGCTGTGGCCGTCGGGGAAGATCCACTCGTCGTACTGGGGCTTGATGTTCACCCGACGGATGCCCGGCACCTTCTTGAGCCCGGCCATGTCGATCTCGAGGTCGAAATGGCCGATGTTCCCGATGATCGCCTTGTCCTTCATCCGCGCCATGTGCTCGACCGTGATGACGTCACGGTTCCCCGTGGCCGTGATGAAGATGTCGGCGAACTCGACGACATCGTCGAGCGTCTTGACCTCGTACCCCTCCATCGCCGCCTGGAGCGCGCAGATCGGGTCGATCTCGGTGACGATCACGCGCGCGCCCTGCCCGCGCAGCGCCTGCGCGCACCCCTTCCCCACCTCGCCGTAGCCGCACACCACCGCGACCTTGCCGGCGAGCATGACGTCGGTCGCGCGGTTGAGCCCGTCGATCACCGAGTGGCGGCAGCCGTAGATGTTGTCGAACTTCGACTTGGTGACCGAGTCGTTGACGTTGATGGCCGGGAAGAGGAGCGTGCCTTTCCTCTCCATGTCGTAGAGGCGGTGCACGCCCGTGGTCGTCTCCTCGGAGACGCCACGGATCTCCGCGGCGATGCGGGTCCAGCGGCCGGGGTCCTCGGCCTGCACGCGCCGCAGCAGCTCGAGGACGACGCCCCACTCCTCGGGGTCGTTCTCCGGGTCGAACTCCGGGACCCGGCCCGCCCGCTCGAACTCGACGCCCTTGTGGATGAGGAGCGTGGCATCGCCGCCATCGTCCACGATGAGCGTCGGGCCGCGGCCGTCCGGCCACAGGAGCGCCTGCTCCGTGCACCACCAGTACTCCTCGAGCGTCTCGCCCTTCCAGGCGAAGACCGGTACGCCCTGGGGGTTGTCCGGCGTGCCGTTGGGCCCCACGACCACCGCCGCGGCGGCGTGGTCCTGCGTCGAGAAGATGTTGCACGACGCCCAGCGCACGTCCGCGCCGAGCTCGACCAGCGTCTCGATCAGCACGGCCGTCTGGACGGTCATGTGGAGCGATCCCGCGATCCGGGCACCCGCGAGCGGCTTCTGCCCGCGGTACTCCTCGCGGATCGCCATGAGGCCGGGCATCTCGTGCTCGGCCAGCCGGATCTCCTTGCGTCCCCACTCGGCCAGGCTGAGGTCCGCCACCTTGAAGGGCGGGCGCTCCGCCGCCGCCATCGCTCTCAACGGCACCGCCATCCGTCGTCCTCCTCGAACGTGGGTTCAGTCCATCGCCCGGACCCCGGCCCGGGCCTGTCGAAACCGCCTACGCTTTCCTCGCAGCGGCGACGAAGAGTTGCGGCCCCTTCGCCCGCGGGTCCAGCGGGAGCGGCCGGTAGCGCACCCCGTCGAACCCCGCGTCCCGGAGCCACTCTTCGAGCTGCTCGGCGGGGAACCCGAGCCAGACGTGGCCCATCCACTCCCGGTACTCCTCCCGCCCGTGCGGCATCATGTCCAGGATCAGAACCCGCCCGCGAGGCGCCAGCGCGCGTCGCGCCTCCGCGAGCGCCGCCCGGGGCTCCGGCAGGTAGTGGAGCACCAGCGAGAAGATGGCGACGTCCAGCTCTCCGTCGCCGATGGGCAGCTCCTCGAGCGCGCCGGCCCGCAGCTCGACGTTGTCGAGCTCGGGGAGCGCCGCGAGGCGAGCCCGCGCGGCGGCGAGCATCGCGTCCGCTTCGTCCACGGCGATCACCCGCCGCACGAACGGCGCGACCGCGGCCGCGAGCTGCCCGGTCCCGCACCCGAGGTCGCCCACGGTCCACTCTTCGTCCAGCAGGGCGGGCAGCGCGGCCAGCTCGGGCCGCTCGCCGAAGAGCTCCGTCCGGAGCGCGTCCCACTGGCCGGCCGCCGCGCGGAAGAACTCGCGCGAGCGCGTCCGCCGCTGGGCCAGGACGCTGCGCACCCGCTCCCGATCCTCGGCGGCCGCGGCCGTGGCCGCCACCTCCTCCCGCACCACCCGCCAGAGGCGGCGCGCCTCCGGCGAGAGCCCCGCCGCCAGCCGGTACTGGCGGCTCGTCCCATCGGCGCGCGAGACGACCCAACCCTCGTCGGCCAGGATCTTGAGGTGTCGGCTGACGGTCGACTGCGGGAGCCCGAGCACGGCGCAGAGCTCGGAGACCGTCAGCTCGTGCCGCTCGAGCAGCAGGAGCAGCCGGCAGCGGGTCGGGTCGGCGAGCGCGCTCAGCCGGTCGAAGATCGTCGTGGCCGCGGGCATCCCTCTCTTCATCCGTTTATCCGGATCGAAAGATACAACAGGAGCGACGGCGCGGCAAGGGAAACCGGCGAGGGGGTCGGGACGCCGGCGAAGCCGGGGAAAGGCCTTCCCACGCGCGGCTGCGGACCCGCCGCCTGAGACCCCGGACGCCCGGCGCTCCCGCTCCGCGGGGGACTCGCTCAGGCCGCCCAGGACAGGATCAGCTCCTCACGCGGCGGACGAGTCGTCCGGTGAACGGCGCCGGAGCGAGGCCAGGGCGAGCACGGCCTCGCGCGGCCGCTCCGCTCCGGGGATCTCCCCGCTGTCGGCCAGGGCGCGGCGGAAGAGGATCGGGCCGACCGTCTCGTTGATGGCGATCACCGCCAGGAAGAGCGTGCGGAGGTGGTCGCCGAGGCCGGGGTAGGCGGTGGCCACCACGGTGGCGAGCGCGATGGCGACGCCGGCCTGGGAGATGAGCCCCATCCAGACGTAGCGCTTCTCCAGTCCAGTGACCCCGGCCCAGCGTGCGCCGAGCCGAGTTCCGGCCCAGATCGCGCCGGCCCGCAGCAGCACGATCGGGAGCACGAGCGGGAGGAGCGTGGTGACGCCCTCGATGTCGATCTTCGCGCCGGAGAGGGCGAAGAAGACGACGAAGACCGGGGCGGCGGAGCGCTCCATGGCGTGGCGGAGCATTTCGCCTTCGCTGCGGCGCGAGACGTTCTCGGTGACGAACCCGGCGGTCAGGAGCGTGAGCAGCGTCTCGACATGGGCGAGCCGGGCGATCTCGGCGCCGAAGAAGGCGACGAGGATGGCGAAGAGGAAGAGCTCACGGCGGACGAAGCGGAGGTACAGCGCGACTGCTCCGCCCAGGAGGGAGCCGACCAGCACGGCGCCGATGATCTCCCAGGTGACCATGGCGAGGGAGGGCCCGGCGGCGCCGGTGGCTGGGGGCACGAGCGCGCGCGCGATGGCGAGCGCGCCGCTGAAGAGCAGGACGACGGCGATGTCGGCGACCAGGACGACGCCGAGGGTCGTCCGTGCGACGGCTCCGCGCGCGGCGGTTTCGGTCAGGATCCCCATCGTGGCCGCAGGAGAGTGCACGATGGCGATCGAGGCGAAGAGCAGGGCGAAGGCGAGGGCGTGGATGGGCGGCGCCTCGCGCAGGAACGGGAGGAAGCTGGCGAGCCCGTAGACGAGGGCGAGAAGCGCGACGAAGGAGAGCGCGAGCTCGACGGTCATGATCTTGAGGAGCGCGGCCCCCCGCTGCTTCACTTCGCCCCAGCGCAGCTCGGAGCCTGCGAGGAAGGCGATGAGCGCGATGGCGAGCTGGCCGACGGGCGCGAGCCGGTCGGTCGCCTCCTGGCTGATGGTGCCGAAGACGGAGGGGCCGAAGATCGCGCCGGCGATGAGGTAGCCGACGAGCTTCGGGAGGCGGATGGCGGCGGCCATCTCGCCGACGGTGTAGGCGCCGAGGATGAGGAAGCCGAAGGCGAGGAGGACCTGGGAGCCCTGGCCTGCGGTGCCGAGGGGCAGGATGAGCTGCATTCCTCCGAAGAGGAGGGCGAGGATGAAGGCGCGGCGCATTCAGGGCTCCTCCGGGCTCGGGGCAGGGAGCGCGGTTTCACGGGCGGACCGTGGGATGACGCGCCTGAGCTGCTTGCGGACCACGGACTGGACGAGCCGTGCGGAGGAGAGGTCGGTGAGCAGCACGGAGGCGACGGTCGCCGTGAAGACGATGTTGGGCAGGAGCGAGTTGTTGTGGACGAGGTAGTTGAGCGCGATGGCGATGGCCAGGGGCCCCTGCCCGAGGAGCGCGCGCCCCCAGTCGGCGCCGAGGACGGGGAGCATGCCGCTGAGGCGAGCGGCGAGGCGCGCGCTGCCGACCTTGGCGATGGAGCGGGTGATGAGGAAGAGCGGCACGGCGATGAGCCAGGCCTTGCTATCCGGGAGCCGCCAGGCGGCGCCCGCGAAGATGAGGAGGACGAAGTAGAGCGGGCGCTCGACGGTGAAGAGGGCCTGTTTGATCTCCTCGCGGTTGCGTGAGGTGTTGACGAGGATGGCACCGACGAGGAGGGAAGGGAGGAGCGGCGAGAGCTGGAGGTAGCCCGCGGCTCCGCTGGCCAGGATGATGGCGCCGGCGAGGGAGATGAAGAGGCGGTCGATGTTGCGCTCCCCGCCGACGAAGAGGTGGAAGAGGGTCCCGCCGACGCAGCCGATCCCGATGGTGATGACGGCCCATTCGGTCGCGGTGGGCGGCCTGGAGATCCCCTGGGGCGCGGCGTGGGCGAAGCAGAGGAGCAGGCCGAACGTCGTGATGGCGACGAAGGCGTCGACGGCGGTGTTGATTTCGAGCTGGCGCACGAGCGGCCCGCGGCGGGTGAGCCGGCGGGCGATGAGGGCGACGCCGGAGGGGGCGGAGGCGGCGGCGGCGGCCCCGAGCGTGATGGCGGGGAGGAGGACCTGTTCCAGGGTGAGGTCGAAGAGCCGGGAGAGCGCGAGCGCCATGGGTCCGGCGACGACGGCCATGGAGAGGATCGCCTCGAGGAACGCGACCTTGTAGGCGGCGCCCGGGATGCGCACGAGGCCCGGGAGGTAGAACTGCGTGCCGATGACCGCCCCGATCCAGCCGAGGGCGAGCGTCATGAACGGGGCGAACGCGTCGACGACCTCCGCGCTCATCAGCCCCGAGACCTGGGGTCCGAGCAGGATGCCGAGGATGAGGTACTCGGCCCCGGAGACGATGAGGAAGCGGCGCGCGAGCCAGTCGAAGGCGACGTGGGCCGCGAGGTAGGCTCCAACGACGATCAGGATCAGAGTGAGCGTGGCACTCATCGGGCTCCTCGTCGTGGACTCGGGGTGATCGGCCCGATGGGGCCGTCGCGACGCGGGGTCTGCTCTTTCGCACCCGGGCGCGAATTTTTGGACTCGATTCGTGCATTACCCTCTTCTGGCCGGGATGATCCGCCCGGCCCAGGGGTGCCGGGGGTGGAGGGAGGGCGGCCGGCATGGGCGAGAGCCGGCGACCCGGTCGGTGGCCCGGCCGGGGAGGGGGATGGGTCCTGCCCTGGCGGGGGATTCCAGACCCGCGCCGGGATTCCAACGGCAAGCAATGTGTCCCGGCCCCGGGTGCCTCACCGTGCGGCGGCGGCGGGGCGGGTGGCCTCGCGGACGCGCGCCTCGATCCACCGCGCCAGGCCAGGGTGGGGGAGGAGCGCCTGCCCGTCGTAGGCGATGGGCAGGCCCGCGAGGTCGGCCGGGATCTTCCGGTTGCTCAGCGTCCCGCGAGAGATCAGGACGGGCACCACGACGACCTTCCGCCCGGTCAGCGCGGCCTGCAGCTCGATCACCTCGCGGATGCTGCGGACCGCCTCGGTGCGGACGTGGGGAGGCGCGTCGTCGCGCACGAGGCCCACCTTGACGTCACGGAAGCCCGTCTTCTCCTTCACGGCGTCCGCCACCTTGCGGAGGTTCTCCATCCACAGCGCGTGCTCCTCGGCGGAGTTCGGGCCGTGGCCGACCAGGAAGAGCGCCTGCTCACGCGGCTCGGTGGCCAGGGCGAGCGCCCGCTCGGCGAGGACCGCGGCCACCTCGGGCGAGTCGTCGATCGCGCGGGCGAGCCGGACCGGGACCGGCACCTTCGCGCGCTCGATCCCGGCCATGTGCAGGTGATGCATCATCACCTCGTCGAGGGTGTCGGTCTCCCCGACCAGGTAGCGGATCTGCTCG
>DATCLG010000099.1:0-10642 GCA_036564015.1 Longimicrobiales bacterium | reverse complement strand
GCCCTACGAGCTGACCTATCGCGGCTTCCAGGACGCGATCAGCGAGCTCCGGCAGCTCACCCGCACGCTCGAGCAGCGCGTCGCGGAGCGGACCGCCGAGGCGGAGCGCGCCCGCACCGCCGCGGAAGCCGCGACCCGGCGCGCCCAGTTCCTCGCCGGCGCCGGCCAGGTCCTGGCGGGCACGCTCGACCCTTACGCCGCGCTCGACAACCTCGCACGGCTGGCCGTTCCCGTCCTCGCCGACTGGTGTCTGGTGGACCTCCGGGAACCCGATGGCCGGATCAGGCGAGTCGCCGCGGTGCACGCCGATCCCGCCCGGCAGGAGCTCGTCGACGAGCTGCGTCGCTATGCGCCGGACCCGGGCACGGCGCCAGGGGCAGCGCAAGCCCGCGTCCTCCGCTCGGGCAAGTCCGAGCTGGTCCCCGAGGTCACGGACACGTTCCTCCAGGAGGTCGCGGTCGACGAAGAGCACCTCCGGATCCTCCGGGCGCTCGAGCCACGCTCGGTCATGTACGTCCCGCTCATCGCCCGCGACCAGCCGCTCGGGGTGATCACTTTCGCCCGTACCACCCCCGACCGCCCGTACACGAAGGAGGACCTGACCCTCGGAGAGGACCTGGCCCGTCGGGCCGCGCTCGCCGTGGACAACGCCCACCTCTACCAGGAGGCGCTCGCCGCGAGCGAGGCCAAGTCGAGCTTCCTGGCCGTCATGTCCCACGAGCTCCGGACACCCCTCAACGCCATCATCGGCTACGCGGACCTGCTCCTCCTCGGCGTGCCCGCCCCGCTCCCCGAACCCGCACGCGAGCACGTGAATCGCATCCTCGCCAGCGCACGCCAGCTCCTGCACCTGATCGAGGAGATCCTGACGTTCTCCCGCACGGAGACGGGACGCGAGGCGATCCGGATCCACGCGACCGATGCCGCCACGATCGCCCGCGAGGTCGCGGACGCGGCCAGACCCCTGGTCGAGAAAAAGGGACTCCGCTTCCTCACCCGCGGCCCGGCCGAACCGTTCCCGATCGAGACCGACCCGGCCAAGATCCGCCAGATCCTCCTCAACCTGATCTCGAACGCCGTGAAGTTCACCGAGGAAGGGGAGATCGAGCTGCAGACCGACCGGGAGGACGATACCGCCGTATTCCGGGTCAGGGATACCGGGATCGGCATCGCGCCCGAACACCTGGAGAAAATCTTCGATCCCTTCTGGCAGGTGGAATCCGCCCGGACCCGGGAGAGAGGCGGAACCGGGCTCGGCCTGACCGTCGCGCGCCGGCTCGCCCGCATGCTCGGCGGCGACGTGACCGTGACCAGCACGCCCGGCAAAGGAAGCACCTTCACCCTGCGCGTGCCGATGCGATCGAAGCCCCCGGTGCCCCCCAACGAATGAACGACGGGCGCGCCGCGCCCGAAAAGGGCGACGGCCGCGCCCGCGAAATCGAGCCGTCGTTCGCAATCCCGGGGCCGGGAAGCCTCCCGGCACCGCCTCAGGCCGCGCCTACCGCTTTCTGCGTCGCCGCCGGGGTGACCAGCGTCCGCCAGCCGTGCACGTCCGGCAGCCGTCCCTGCACGATCCCCAGGAAGCGCTCCTGGAGCATCCGCGTGATCGGACCCGGCTTGCCGTCCCCGATCGGGATCCGGTCGACGCTCCGGACCGGCGTGACCTCGGCGGCCGTGCCCGTGAAAAAGAGCTCGTCCGCAATGTAGAGCATCTCCCGCGGCACGCGCTGCTCGCGCACCGGAATCCCGAGGTCCTTCGCCAGCGTGATGATCGAGTCGCGCGTGATCCCGGGGAGCATCGAGCCGTCCAGCGCCGGCGTGATCAGCTCGCCGTTCCGCACCAGGAACACGTTCTCGCCGCTTCCCTCGCTCACGAAGCCGTCCGGCGTCAGGGCGATGCCCTCCGCGAACCCGTTCGCCCGCGCCTCGATCTTGATGAGCTGTGCGTTCAGGTACTGACCCGCGGCCTTGGCCATCGTCGGATACGTGTCCGGCGCCGGACGACGCCAGCTCGAGACGCAGACATCCACCCCGTTCTCGAGCGCGCCTTCGCCCAGGTACGTGCCCCACGGCCAGCAGACGACGTACACCTCGACCGGGCTCGCCAGCGGATACAGCCCCGCCGCGCCCACGCCCCGCAGCACCATCGGCCGGACGTAACACTCCTCCAGACCGTTGCGCCGGATCAGCTCCGGGATCGCCGTCTCGAGCTCGGCCAGTCGCTCCGACTCCATCCGGTAGATCTTGGCCGAGTCACGCAGCCGCCGCAGATGCGCGTCCAGCCGGAAGAGAGCCGGTCCTTCGGGCGTCTTGTAACAGCGGATCCCTTCGAAGATGGAGGTCCCGAACTGCACTACGTGGCTCACGAGATGGAGTGTCGCCGACTCCCAGGGGATGAACTCCCCGTCGCGCCAGATCCAGTCGGTCTTCGGAAACTGCGCAGCCACGATGCCCTCCTCATCGCCGGAGCACGCCCCCGCGTGCTCCGGCCGATCGAACCATGATAAGGTGCAGATGTATGTGAAGACACCACGCTCCGGGAACCGGCCCCGCGCCTCACCGCGTGACGGCGCCCTCCGCGGCCGAGGAGACCAGCCGCGCATATTTCGCCAGCACCCCGGTCGCGTAGCGCGGCGGAGGCGGCGTCCAGCCCTCGAGTCGCTTGCTCAGCTCGCTCGCCTCCAGCTCGACATCCAGCCTCCGGTTCGCGATGTCGATGACGATCGTGTCGCCGTCCCTCAGCGCCGCGATCGGGCCACCGACCGCCGCCTCAGGCGCGACGTGCCCGATCATCAGCCCGTGCGTCGCCCCGGAGAACCGGCCGTCCGTGATCAGCGCAACCGTCGGGCCGAGCCCCGCCCCGTTGAGCGCCGCCGTGACCTGCAGCATCTCGCGCATCCCCGGGCCGCCCTTCGGCCCCTCGTACCGAATCACCACCACGTCGCCCGACTGGATCCGACCGCCCTGGACCGCGGCAAAGGCGTCCTCCTCCCGGTCGAACACGCGCGCAGGGCCACGGTGGTACATCCGCTCGTGGCCGGCCACCTTCACCACGCAGCCCTCGGGCGCCAGGTTCCCTTTCAGGATCACCAGCCCGCCGGTCGGCTTGAGCGGCCGATCCAGGGGTCGGATCACCTCCTGCCCCGGCGTCTCGACCGCCTCCGCCGCCTCCTCCGCCACCGTCCGCCCGGTCACCGTCATCGCGTCCCCGTGCAGCAAGCCCGCGTCCAGCAGCCGCTTCGCCGCCAGCCGCACACCGCCGGCCCGGTGGAAATCCACCCCCATGAAACGCCCGCCCGGCTTGAGGTCCGCCAGCAGCGGCGTGGACGAGCTGATCCGCTCGAAGTCGTCGATCGTGAGCGGAACCTCCGCCTCCCGCGCGAGCGCCAGCAGATGCAGCACCGCGTTCGTCGAGCCGCCCGTCGCCGCCACCAGCCGGATCCCGTTCTCGAATGCCTCCCGCGTCAGGATCTGCCGCGGACGCACATCACGCTCCACCAGCTCAACGGCCAGCCGACCGGCCGCCCGCGCCACCTCCGCCTTCGCCGGGTCCACCGCCGGGACCGTCCCGCTCCCCATCGGCGAGATCCCCATGACCTCGAACACCGTCGCCATCGTGTTGGCCGTGTACTGGCCACCACACGCCCCCGCCCCGGGACACGCCACCGACTCCAGCTCGTGCAGCTCCTCCTCCGTGATCCGCCCCGCCGCGCACGCGCCGATCGCCTCGAACACGTCCTGGATCGTCACGTCCCGGCCCCGGTACCGGCCCGGCATGATCGACCCCCCATACAGCATCAGCCCCGGCCGGTTCAACCGCGCCAGCGCCATCACCGTCCCCGGGATCGTCTTGTCACAGCCCGAGAGCACCACCAGCCCGTCGAACATGTGGCCCCGCGCCACCAGCTCGATCGAGTCCGCCACCACCTCCCGGCTCACCAGCGAGGCCTTCATCCCCTCCGTCCCCATCGTGATCCCGTCCGAGACCACCACCGTGTTGAACTCGAGCGGCGTGCCCCCCGCCTCCCGGATCCCCTCCTTCACCCACTCCGCCACCTGCCGCAACGAGTAATTGCACGGCGTCACCTCGCTCCAGGTGTTCGCCACCCCGATCAGCGGACGCTCGAAGTCCCCATCCTTGAGCCCGACCGCCCGCAACATCGCCCGGGCAGCCGCCCGATCCCGCCCCTGGACGATCACACGGCTCGGCCACCGGCTACTCTGCTCTGCCATCCTGACTCCTCTGTCCAACGACGTTCACCGCAGGCCCCGATCACGCGCCCCCGGCCCCGGGCCGCACTTCCTTCGGGTTCACGAACGGCATCATCCGCCGCAGCTCCCGACCCACCCGCTCGATCAGATGATCCACCTCCCGCTCCCGCATGCGGTTGAACTCCGGACGACCCTTCCGGTTCTCCTCGATCCACTCGCGCGCGAACTCCCCGCTCCGTACGCGCTCGAGCAGCTTCTTCATCGCGGCCCGGCTCGCCTCGTTGATCACCTGGTTCCCCGCGATGTAGTCGCCGTACTCCGCCGTGTCCGAGACCGAGTACCGCATGTAGCTCAGCCCGCCCTGGTACATCAGGTCCACGATCAGCTTCAGCTCGTGCAGACACTCGAAGTACGCGATCTCCGGCTGGTACCCCGCCTCCACCAGCGTCTCGAACCCCGCCTTCACCAGCGCCGTCACGCCCCCGCACAACACCGCCTGCTCGCCGAACAGGTCCGTCTCCGTCTCCTCGGCGAACGTCGTCTCGATCACGCCCGCCCGCGTGCACCCGATCCCCTTCGCGTACGCGAGCGCATCGTGCAGCGCACCCCCGGAGGCATCCTGATGGACCGCGACCAGGCCCGGCACCCCGCCGCCCTGCACGAACACCTCACGCACCCGGTGCCCCGGCGCCTTCGGCGCCACCATGCTCACATCCACGTCCGGCGGCGGCACGATCTGCTCGTACCGGATGTTGAACCCGTGCGCGAACATCAGGGTCTTCCCCGGCTTGAGCTGCGGCGCGATGCACTCCCGGTAGATCTCCGGCTGCGCCGTGTCCGCCGTCAGCAGCATGATCACGTCCGCCTCCCCCGCAGCCTCCGCCACCGGCAACACCCGCAGCCCCGCCGCCTCCGCCTTCGGCCAGCTCTTCGAACCCGAGTACAGCCCCACCCGGACATCCAGGCCGCTATCCTTCAGGTTCAGCGCGTGGGCATGGCCCTGGCTCCCGTAGCCGATGATCGCGATCCGCTTCCCCTTCAGCCGGCCCAGGTCGGCCTGGTCGTCGTAGTACAGCTTGGCCATGATCTCCTCCCCTTGTGGTCTCGGTTCCTCATCTCCGCACGACGGCCTTCCCCCACCGGCTCATCTCCCGACCGCCCGCACCGCCGCCGCCTCCTCCAGCTCCACCCGCTGGGCGCTCGGACCCCGCAGCATCGCGATCCGGCCCGTCCGCGCCAGCTCCTTCAACCCGAACGGACGCAAGAGCTCCAGGAAGCTCTCCAGCTTCGCCGGCGTCGCCGTCGCCTCCACGATCATCGTCGTCGGGCTCACATCCACCACCCGCGCGCCGAACATGTGCACCAGCGCCGAGATCTCCGTCCGCCGCGCGGCCGGAGCGTCCACCTTGATCAGCGCGACCTCCCGCTCGACCGTCGCCTCGTTCGTCACATCGCTCACCTTCAGCACTTCCACCAGGCGGTAGAGCTGCTTCACCACCTGCTCCACATCCTCCGCCTCCACCACCAGCGTCATCCGGCTCACCCCCCGCGTCTCGCTCTTGCCCACCGCCAGGCTCTCGATGTTGAAGCCGCGCCGCCGAAACAGGCTCACCGCCCGCGTGAGCACTCCGGGATGGTCCTGCAGCAAGGCCACGATCGTGTGTTTCACGAAATCACTCCCTTCCTCGATTCGATCGCGCCCACGCCCGCCCCACTCACGCCCCAGCCGCGACCGTCGCCTCCGTCAGCATTTCACCAATGCTCTTCCCCTGCGGCACCATCGGGAAGACGTTCACCTCCCGCTCCACCCGGAAATCGATCACCACCGTCCCATCATGGTCGTACGCGCTGTAGATCGCATCCTCCACCTCCTCCACCCGCTCCACCCGCATCCCCTTCAGCCCATACGCCTCCGCCAGCAGCGTGAAGTCCGGCCCGGACAGCGGCGTGTTGCTGTACACCCGGTTCTCGAACAGCTCCTGCCACTGCCGCACCATCCCCAGGTAGCCGTTGTTGATGATCGCGATCTTGATGTTCTTGATCCCTTCCTGCTTGATCGTCGCCAGCTCCTGGTTCGTCATCTGGAAGCCGCCGTCCCCGCAGATCACCCAGATCGTGTCGTCCGGGCACGCCAGGGCCGCACCCAGCGCCGCAGGAACCGAGAACCCCATCGTCCCCGCCCCGCCACTCGTGATGTGGCTCCGCGGCTCGACGCAGTCCAGGAGCTGCGCCGCCCACATCTGATGCTGCCCCACGTCCGTCACAATCTTGAAACGCCCCCGCTCCCGCAGGATCCGGTTCAGCGCCCCATACACGTCGTGCGGCATGAGCGCCGTCGTCTTCGGCCGCTTCATGTACTGCTGCCGCGGCTGATGCTCCGCCTGCATCCGCCGGATGTGCGCCAGCCACTCGCTCACGTCCGGCCGCGTCGACGGCAGCTCCTCCAGCATCGCCCGCAGCACCGCCTTCGCATCCCCCGTGATCGCGACCGCCACCTTGACGTTCTTCCCGATCTCCGACGGGTCGATGTCCACGTGGATCACCTTCGCCCGCGGCGCGAACGTCGACACCTTCCCCGTCACCCGATCGTCGAAGCGGCTCCCGATATTGAAGAGGACGTCACACTCCTGGATCGCACGGTTCACGTGCACCCAGCCGTGCATCCCCGGCATCCCGAGGCTCAGCGGATGATCGTCCGGGAACGCCCCCTTCCCGTGCAGCGTCGTGATCACCGGGATCCCTGTCCGCTCGGCCAGCTCCCGCAGCTCCGCCGTCGCACCCGACAGGATCACCCCGTTCCCCGCCAGGATCAGCGGCTTCTCCGCCGCCATGAGCAGCCGGATCGCCGCCCGGATCTGCTCGATGTCGCCCTCGTACTGCGGACGGTAGCCCGGCAGGTTCAGCGGCGCGTCCCAGTCCGGAACGGTCCGCGCCTGCTGCGCGTCCTTCGTCACGTCGATCAGCACCGGGCCCGGCCGCCCCGTCCGCGCAATGTGGAACGCCTCCTTGAAGACGTAGGCGATGTCGTTCACGTCCGTCACCAGGTAGTTGTGCTTGGTGATCGGCATCGTGATCCCGGTGATGTCCGTCTCCTGGAAGGCGTCCTTCCCCAGCACCGACGTCGCGACCTGTCCCGTGATCGCGACGAGCGGGGTGCTGTCCATCCAGGCGTCCGCGATCGGGGTCACGAGGTTCGTCGCCCCGGGCCCGCTCGTCGCCACGCACACCCCCACCTTCCCGCTCGCCCGCGCGTACCCCTCGGCCGCGTGCCCCGCGCCCTGCTCGTGGCGGCAGAGTACGTGATGGAGCCGGTCCCGGTAGTGGAAAAGGGCATGATAGAAGGGCATGATCGCGCCACCGGGGATGCCGAAGATGACTTCCACCCCCTCACGGATGAGCGCCTCGCACATGATCTGGGCGCCCGTGCGCATCTGATCCGACATTCGCTGCTCTCCTTCTGTCTCATTCCGCATGACGCGGAAGCGCCTCTTCCACCCGCGCTCCCCCGCTCCCCTCCACGCCCCCGCTGGGGCCCGCGGGCCGGCTCCCTGCCGGCCATCCGGCCCCGGAACGGCGCCTCAGACGACCGCGTGCTCCCGGACCCGCGCGACGACCGCGGCGCCGACCTCGACCGTGCTGTACGCCCGCTCGCCCGCCGCAGCCAGATCACCGGTCACCACCCCCGCCTCCACCACCCCCCTCACCGCCGCTTCCACCGCCCGCGCCTCCTCCTCCAGCCCCAGCGAGTGCCGCAGCAGCAACGCCACGCTCAGGATCGTGGCCAGCGGGTTCGCCACGCCCTTCCCGGCAATGTCCGGCGCCGAGCCGTGGATCGGCTCGTAGAGCCCGATCTGCGTCGCCCGCCCGGGTTGCGCCGCGCCCAGCGACGCCGACGGGAGCAGTCCCATCGAGCCCGCCAGCATCGACGCCTCGTCCGTCAGAATGTCGCCGAACATGTTCTCCGTCACGATGACGTCGAAGTCCGCCGGGCGCCGCAGCAGATGCATCGCGCACGCGTCCACCAGCAGATGCTCCAGCTCCAGCTCCGGGAACTCCTCCCGCACCACCCGCGTCGTCACCTTCCGCCAGAGCCGCGACGTCTCCAGCACGTTCGCCTTGTCGACCGACGTCAGCTTCCCCCGCCGCTGCCGGGCCAGCGCCGCCGCCACCCGCACCACCCGCTCGATCTCCTCCGTCGCGTACACGCACGCATCCAGCGCCCGCTCCCCACCCCCCGGCTGCTGCTCCCGCCGCTTCTCGCCGAAGTAGATCCCCCCGGTCAGCTCCCGCACGAAGACCAGGTCCACCCCCTCCAGCCGCTCCGGCCGGAGCGGCGAAGCGTGCACGAGCCTCGGATGACAGACGACCGGCCGCAGGTTCGCGAACAGACCCAGACCCTTCCGGATCGCCAGCAGCCCCTGCTCCGGCCGGACCGGGGCATCCGGGTCGTCCCACTTCGGTCCGCCCACCGCGCCGAGCAGCACCGCGTCCGACTCCCGGCACAGCCGCAGCGTCTCGTCCGGAAGCGGGGCGCCGGTGGCATCGATCGCCGCGCCGCCGATCAACGCCTCCCGGATCTCGAACTCATGCCCCCACCGCTCCGCCACCGCACGCAGCACCCGCACGCCTTCCGCCGTGACCTCCGGCCCGATCCCATCTCCGGGCAGGACAGTGATCGTGGCTCGCATCCCCCCCTCCTCACGCCGCCGTCTGCACCCGCGCCGGGTGCTCCGCCTCGTACCGCTCGACGTCCTCCTGCACGCCCAGCAGGAACCCGAGCTCGTCGATCCCGTTCAGCAGGCAGTGCTTCGCGAACGGCTCGATCGGGAACTCCACCGCCTCCCCGTCCGGCAGCACCACCACCTGCCGCTCCAGGTCCACCGTCACCTCCGCCTCCGGCGACTCCTCCGCCAGCCGCAGCAGCCGCCCGTGCACCTCGCTCCCCACCACGATCGGCAGCAGCCCGTTCTTCAGCGCGTTCGTCCGGAAAATGTCCGCGAAGTACGTGCTGATCACCGCGCGGAAGCCGAAGCCGACCAGCGCCCACGGCGCATGCTCCCGCGAGGAACCACACCCGAAATTGTGGCCCGCCACCAGGATCTGCGCCCCCCGCGCCTCCGGCCGGTTCAGCACGAACGACGGGTCCGGGTTCCCGTTCGCGTCGTAACGCCAGTCCGCGAACAGCGCATCCGCCAGACCCGCCTTGTCCGTCACCTTGAGGAACCGCGCCGGAACGATCTGGTCCGTGTCGATGTTCTCGATCGGCAGCGCGACCAGCCTCGAGCTGAACGTCTTGAAGGGCTCCATCTCGCCTCCTTCTCCTTCCCGCGTCCGGTCTCCCGCTACAGCAGCTCCCGCACGTCCGTGATCCGCCCCGTCACCGCCGCCGCCGCCGCGGTCAACGGGCTGGCCAGGAAGGTCCGTCCGCCCTTCCCCTGCCTTCCTTCGAAGTTCCGGTTGCTCGTGCTGACGGCGTACTGCCCCGGCTGGAGCTGGTCGCCGTTCATCGCGATGCACATCGAGCAGCCCGCCTCACGCCACTCCGCGCCCGCCGCCTTGAAGATGTCGGCCAAGCCCTCGGCCTCCGCCTGCTTCTTCACCTGCTGCGACCCGGGCACCACCAGCACCCGCACCCCCGGCGCCACGCGCCGCCCCTTCAGCACCGACGCCGCCGCACGCAGATCCGTGATCCGCGAGTTCGTGCAGCTCCCGATGAACACCACGTCGATCGGCTTCCCCAGCAGCGGCTTGCCCGGCTCCAGATCCATGTACCGCAGCGCCTTCTCCAGCGCCGCCCGCTGGCTCGCGTCCGGGATCTCCTCCGGATACGGGATCCGCCCGTCGATCGGCATCCCCATCCCCGGATTCGTCCCGTACGTGATCATCGGCTTCAGGGTGCTCGCATCCAGCGTCACCGTCCGGTCGTACGTCGCACCCTCATCCGTCACCAGCTCCCGCCACTTCGCCAGCGCACGGTCCCACGCCTCGCCCTTCGGCGCGAACGGACGGCCCGCCACGTACTCGAACGTCGTGTCATCCGGCGCGATCAGGCCCGCCCGCGCGCCCGCCTCGATCGACATGTTGCAGATCGTCATCCGCTCCTCCATGCTGAGTGAGCGGATCGCCGATCCCGTGTACTCCACCACGTGCCCCGTGCCCCCGCCCACGCCGATCTTCGCGATGATCGCCAGGATGATGTCCTTCGCCGTCACGCCCGGCTGCAGCCGCCCATCCACCCGGATCTCCATCGTCTTCGGCCGCCGCTGCAGCAGGCACTGCGTGGCCAGCACGTGCGCCACCTCCGACGTCCCGATCCCGAACGCCAGCGCGCCGAACGCCCCGTGCGTGCTCGTGTGGCTGTCGCCGCACACGATCGTCATCCCCGGCTGCGTCAGCCCCTGCTCCGGCCCGATCACGTGCACGATCCCCT
>DATCLG010000098.1:0-55234 GCA_036564015.1 Longimicrobiales bacterium | reverse complement strand
CCGCCACCCGCTCTAGCACCCGCAGCGCCTCCCCAATCGGCTCCACCACCGCGTCCAGCGTCGCATTGATCCCCTCCACAAGCTCCCGATACCCACCCTCAAACTTCTTCACATCACCCCGCACCTCGAGACGACCAGCCTGCGCCGCCAGAACCAGCCCCCGGGTCTCGTCGATGAGCGCTCCCACGATCGCGCGCGTCTTCTCGAACGAGCTCACCGTCGCCTGCGTCTGACGGATGATCCCGTTCACGCTCTCGGCCAGGGCACCTACCTCATCCTTCGCGCTCACCTCCAGGACCGGCGCCTCGATCTCGGCCGCCACCGCGAGGTCGCCCCGCCCCATCGCCTCCACCGCCCGACCCAGCTTCGCGATGCACCGCGTCCGCAGCGCCTCCACCCCCTCCACCACCTGCCGCAGCCGGGACGTCACCTGCCCCGACAGCAGGATCGCCGTGGCCCAGCCCAGCACGAGCACCACGAGCCCGCCCCAGACCACCACCCGGAGCAGCAGACGGGTCTCGGCTTCGCCCTCCGCGTACCGCTCGGCAAGCAAGCTCCTCTCCGCCTCGATCGCCTCCGCGAACACGGCACGGATGCCGTCGAAATGGCGGCTCCCCTCGCCGCTGCCCGCGAAGTCGACCGAAGCCGCCGCGCTGTCGGTTCCGGCGGCCATACCCCGCCGGGCACGAATGCGCGGCTCCGTGACCGCCTCCTGCCAGGCACCGGCGCGGGCCAGGATGTCGTCCCACCGCTTGACCTGCGCAGGGTTATCCGCTGTCTTTTCCTTGAGTTCCTCGAGCTTCTCCCTGTGCGCCCGCTTCCCGTCGTCGTAGCGATCGAGGAACTCGTCCCTCCCCGTGAGCAGGTACCCTCGAAAGGCGGCCTCCATCTCGGTGAGCGCGATCAGCGCATCGTTCGCCAGCCCCATCACCTCGTAGGTGTGCTCGATCCACCGGCTCCTCTCCTCGTTCCGCCGCACCACCCAGTACGTCAACACGCTCTGCGCGAGCGCGATGCCGAGCACTACACCGAAGCCCAGTAACAGCTTGGATCTCAGCCGCAGATCGTGAAACCAGTTCATCGCCTTCTCCCCTTCCGATCAGACGCCCTCTGCCGCACGTACACGATCGCCTGCCCGGCGGCCCTGCAGCGCTCCGGCCTCTACGCGACCCGCTCTTCGACCGCCTGCCTGATCCCCTGGAGCGAGATGATCTCCTGCTCCGAGAGCACCCGATCGATGTCCAGCAGCAGCCGCACGCGGCCCGCCGTCTTGGCCACCCCCAGCAGGAAGCGCGTGTCGACGTCGGCGCCGAAGTTCGGCGGGTCCTCGACATCCGCCTCCGCGATGTCCAGCACCTCGCTGACCCGGTCCACGATGAGGCCGAACTGCACCCCTCCGACCTGCACCACCACGATGCAGGTCTGATCTGTCGGCTCCTGCATCGGCATCCCGAACTTCAACCGGAGGTCGACGGTCGGGATCACGCGTCCCCTCAGGTTGATCACGCCGCGGATGAACTCCGGCGTGCGCGGCACGCGTGTGATGGGGAGCAGGCCGATGATCTCGTGGACCTTGAGGATCTCGACCCCGTACTCCTCACCGGCGAGGAAGAAGGTCAGGTATTTTCCGCCGCGCTGCGTCGCGGGTGCTGCGGCGGTCGTCGTCTCGGTTGCCTGATCCATGACGTTTCTCCAGGACGAAGGTGGAAAGCACCGCAGGAACGTCAGCCTCTGGGAGCGGGTGCGGCCCCCGCCGTGTGGAGGCGCCGCGGCGCCATCGCCGGCACGGCCCTCACGCGGCCGAACGGGCGAGCGGGGCGGGGGCGCCGTCTCCGCTCCGCGACTGGCGGCTGAGCGCGATGATCTCGGCCGGGTCGAGGATCAAGCCCACGCGGCCGTCGCCGAGGATCGCCCCGCCCGAGATCCCGGGGACGTGTCCGATCCCTGCGCCCAGGGACTTGGCGACCACCTGCTGCTGCGCCAGGAGTTCGTCGACCAGCAGGGCGCAACGGCGCTCGCCCGCGCCGATGACCACGAGGAGCGCCTCCGTGGGGGTCTCGACCGCGCCGGGGATGTCGAACAGCTGGTGCAGACGGACGATGGGGATCAGCTCGCCCCGCAGGAGGACCATCTCGCCACGTCCGGTGACCGTGGAGAGGGCCTCGGGCGTGGGGCGGAAGCTCATCTGGATGCTGGTCGTGGGCACGATGTAGCGCTCTTGGCCCACGCGCACGAGCATGCCGTCGGTGACGGCCAGGGTGAGCGGCAGGCGGATCGAGAAGGTGGACCCTTTCCCGGGCTCGGAGGTGATCTCGATCCGTCCGCGCACCGCCTCGATGTTGCGGCGGACGACGTCCATGCCGACGCCCCGGCCGGAGACGTCGGTGACCTGCTCCGCCGTGGAGAAGCCGGGCTCGAAGATCAGGTTGAAGATGTCGTTGTCGGAGAGCCCGCGGTCGGATTCGACGAGACCGAGGGCGATGGCCTTCTTGAGGATCTTGTCGCGGTCCAGGCCACGTCCGTCGTCGCTCACCTCGATCACGACGTTGCCGCTGGCGTGGTAAGCCGAGAGGCGGACGGTGCCGGCGCGGGGCTTACCGAGGCGGGCGCGGACGTCGGGCGGCTCGATGCCGTGGTCGATCGCGTTGCGGATCATGTGGATGAGCGGATCGTTGATGAGCTCGACCATGTTGCGGTCGATCTCGGTCTCCTCCGCCTCGGTGACGTAGTTGACCAGCTTGCCGCACTTGTGCGCGACGTCGCGGGCGAGCCGGGCCATTTTCTGGAAGGTGGCCTTGAGGGGGACCATGCGGAGCGAGACGCTGAGGTCCTGGAGCTCGCGCACGATCTTGCCGGCGTGGGCGATGTTCTTCATCCGCTCGGTGTTCGCGTCCAGGTTCTGGGCGGCGTCCTGGGCGACGATCGAGTGGGCGACGACGAGCTCGCCGATCATGTCGATGAGGCGATCGAGGCGGTCGGTGCGGACGCGCACCCAAGCTTCGCCGGTGTGATCGGTGGCGGAGGGGCGCGCCTCCCTGGTGGGGGTGGTGGGGGAGGTGGGCCCTTCGGCCGCAGGCACGGGCGCGACTCCGGCGGGCGCGGCGCTGCTGGCTTCGCTGATCCCGGCCGCTTCCGGGTTCTCGAGCATGGCGAGGAGGGCGTCGTACCCGGCGGGGCGGGCGAGCGGCTTGCCGTGCAGGGCGCCGTTCACGGCGTCGACGTACTCCTTGAGGAGGTCGACGGCGCGGAGGGCGAGGTCGGCGTAGCCGCCGGTGAAGCGGATCTCGCGGTCGCGCACGCGGCTGAGCAGGCTTTCCGCGTGGTGTGCGAGCTCCGAGATCTCGTCCAGGCCGAGGAACGCCGAGGTGCCCTTGATGGTGTGGAAGGCGCGGAAAACGGTGTTGCAGGCCTCCATGTCGTCCGGATTGGACTCGAGGAGGAGCATGGCGGCCTCGGCGGCCTCGAGGTATTCGCGGCTCTCCTCGACGAAGCCCGTGAGGAAGCTGAGGTCCGCGTCATCGGGGAGGCCCAGGCCGGGGGCCGGTCCGGAGGCCTGCTCAGGCTGAGGCGCGGGGCCTGTCCCGGTCTCTTCCGCGTCTTCGAGCTCCGCGCCGCCGGCCATGGCCCATTCGATGAGGCGGCCGACCTCGAGGATCGTCTGCTCCGGGTCCGGCGACTGGCCCTGGAGCACGGTTTGCAGCCTGGCCGCCGCTTCCTCGAGGAAGGGGCGGACGGTCGCCGCCGTGGCCGGGTCGGTGGCGAGGTGAGAGAGAGAGCGGTGGACGCGCGCGAGTTCATCGAGCTCGTTCGGACGCGCCACCACGAGCAGAGACGCCGCCTCGTCGAGCGAGAGCGGACGGTCGTCGCCAACGTTGTTTTTTTTGTTGCGCGGCACGGGAACTCCTCGACTCCAAAACGACCTCACTGTTCTGCAGCTTATTTTCGACCGCGCGTCGGAAAACTTGAGGCTGGAACGGGGGTTGGTGGGAGCGAAGAAGGGCAGGTCGGCCGTCGGGCGGGGTGCTCGGGACTTCAGCCCGTGGCGGCCGGGCAGGGTTCGGAGCGGATCGACTCGAGCGGGAGGCTCGGGCGAACGCGGATCCACGAGCCGTCGAATCCCGGAAGCAGGAGCGCTCCGCCCCTGGCGAGCTCCGCCTCGACGGCGAGCTCGACGGCGTCGGTCTCGTCCGGCGCCAGCGTGGGCAGCCAGACGGCGCCGCTGTACCGGCGCCCGTGCGCATCCACGATCGCGAGGAGGAAGCAGGAGTGCGCTGCGGCGGCAACCGGTCCGAGCGGCGCAGTGAACGGGAGGCCGACCCACGGCCAGGGAGCGGGCCAGGGGGCGGCGTAGGGATCGAAGCGCTGCTGGAAGCGGTGCGGCGTCAGGAACGGCGAGGTGAATCCGTCGGAGAAGCCACTCGGGCTGCAGAAGCCGAAGAACGCGAACGGACTCCCGTACGGCGCGATACGGCCCGGGCGCCGCGGCGACGGCCGACCGGGAATGAAGGTCATACAGGCCGTTCCCCAACCCGGCCCCGTGTAGGAGTCCCGGAATGGATGGTCGTGGAACGGGAAGAGATAGAACGGGCCACGGGGGATCCTGCCCGAGAACGGGTAGCGCCTGGCTTCCCTCGGATCGATGATCCGCGCCGATCCGGCATTGCGCACCGAGGCGGCGGGGCTCGCGTCCCCCACGCTCGCCGCCCCCACCGCCCGAGGACCGACCGTGATCCCGCGCCGGGGCAGCACCGGCGCCACCTCACCCCGCCGCTGCCGCTCGAGCGCTTCGCGGCGAGCCCGGTGCCGCTCGAGCGCGCCCTCGTGACCCGGCTCCACGACCTCGGCGCCGGCGCGTCCGCGGCCCGCCTCGCGCTCGACCGGGTCCTGCGCCCGGAGGCCCCGCGCCGGAAGCGCGAACAGGAGGATCCCCGTCGCGAGGAGCGCAATGCCACACCTGCGTTGCATGCCGTGCCTCCTGCGCGCGACCGCCCCCGCCGATCCCGCGGAGCCGCGAACGGAGTCCAGGAAGCCCGCTAGCTCGCCGGGAACGGAAAGATCTCGTCCGCCACCGCCTGGCGCGCTGCCGCGTTCATCATCGAAGCGGCAGAGTCGAAGGTGCCTCCCTCGAAATCCTCCACCTGCTCGTCCGCGCCTTCGGTCGACGAGACGTCGATGTTGAAGAGCGTCGCGACCACCTGCAGCCGCCGCGCGACATCCAGCAGCATGCTCGACGCATAGCTGAGCTGCTGCGACGTGATGTCCTGGAACTGCAGGCAGCTGATGAGCCGGAAGATCTCCTCCCGCAACTCGTTGCGGATCGCCGCGGAGTCCTCTCCTCTTTCCGACGCGGCGTCCAGCCGGTCCACCAGCTTCAGGGCCCGATCCAGCCCGTTGAGCATGTCCGTCGCCGCGAGCTCCGTGGCGGAAGACACCTCCCGCAGCTTCGCCTCCGTTCGATGCACCCGCTCGGCCGTCGCCTGCTTGAGCACCTCCCGCGAGCTCTTGAGCGCATCCAGCGCGCTCATGATCTCGTTGTACGCGCGGGTCAGGACCTCGCTCAACGTGGCCAACGCCCCACTCCCCTGCCTGGACAGGCCCTCGGGCACGCCGGGGATCTCACCGTCTTCCGTCATGCCCGCCTCCTCGGCGCTCCGCAGTTCATTGAGCAGCGTGTCGACCAGGCGAAGGGTGGCTTCGGATTCCGACAGCAGGGCCTCCGAGACCTTCTTGTGCTCCGCCATACTCACGCCGCTCCCTGCTTCGCCCGCAGAATCTGCTCGATCTTGTCCTTCAAGAGCTGCGGCGTGAACGGCTTGACGACGTAGTTGTTCACCCCCGCGGCCGCTGCCGCCAGAATGTCCTCACGGACACTCCGCGTCGTCACCATCAGCACCGGGACGTTGCGCCCATCCTCGCGGGCCCGGAGCGCCTTGACCAGATCCAGCCCGCCCATTCCCGGCATGTTCCAGTCGGTGATGACGAAGTCGATCGAAGAATCAAACCGCTCCAGGGCCTCCGTCCCATCGGCGGCCTCGACGCAGTCGGAATACCCGATCCGCTGCAGCGAGTTGATCACGATGCGACGCATCGTCGCCGAGTCATCGACGACCAGGAACTTCATCGCCTCTCCCCCTGACGGCGCTACACGTCGCCCCGTCGGAGCAGCTCGCGGGCGACCTGCGCCACGACCTCGGGTGAATCGTAGACGCCCTCGCGGATCCGCTGCCGAATGAGCGCCAGCCGCTCCGGCGACAGGCCTTCCGTGCCGGCGGCAGCCTGCTCCTGGGCGGCGAGGGCGCGAGCCTCGTCCGATATCTCGACGCGATCCGCCCGCTCAGCCTCCCGGGCCTCCTGCGCCGGCTGGGCACTATCCCCCGAGAGCTGCGGCCCGCGAACCACGCGGCCGAACAGCGAGCGGATCAGCTCGGGGTTCAGTCCGTCGATCCTCATCGTCGGCTCCTCCAAAGGCTCTCTTCGTAGAATCGGCACTCCCGCCCGAAAACTTTAATCCTCCCCCGCCACCACGGCCGGCCTTCCGCTCCCCGGTCCGGTCCGCAGCCTCAGCGCGCCGTCACGATTCCCTTCTCCTCCAGCATGCGGAGCAGCCGCGCAACGATCTGGTCGACATCCTCCTGATCGGTGTGCGCCGTGAACTCCGGTTGCTCCGGCGGCTCGTACGGGGCCGAGATGCCCGTGAAGTCCTGGATCTCCCCCTTCTCCGCCCGGGCGTACAGCCCCTTCGGGTCCCGTTGCCGGCACACCTCGAGGTCGCACGACACGAACACCTCGAAGAAGCGACCCTCGGGGATCAATGCACGCACCCGCGCCCGGTCCTCCCGGTACGGCGAGACGAACGTACACAGCACGATCGAGCCCTGCTCGAAAAAGAGCCGCGCCACCTCGCCCGCCCGCCGGATGTTCTCCCGCCGCTCCGCCGGGCTGAACCCGAGGTCCGCACACAGCCCGTGCCGGAGCTGGTCCCCATCGAGCAGCATCGTCTGCACCCCGCGCTCGAACAGCCGCCGCTCGAGCGCCCGCGCCAGCGTCGACTTCCCCGAGCCCGACAGCCCCGTGAACCACAGCACCGCCGCCCGGTGCCCGTTGCGCTCCTCCCGCTCCGCTCGCCCGATGTTCCAGTCCTCCCACACCACGTCCGGCGACCTGCGCCGCGCCTCCCGCGCCCGTACCCCGAAGACCGACTCCGCCGTCCGCACCACCCCGCGGATCATCCCCGCCGCCACCGTCACGTTCGTGAACGGGTCGATCAGGATGAACCCGCCCGTTACCTGGTTGATCGCGTACGGGTCGAAGAAGATCGGCTGCGCCGTCGTCACCTCCACCCGCCCGATGTCGTTCATCCCGAGCGTCTGGACGCTCTCGCGGTGCAGCGTGTCCACGTCGATCCGGTAGACCACCCGGTCGACGAACGCCTTCACCGTCCGCGAGGTGTGCATCAGGATGTACGGAACGCTCCGGTCCAGCGGCGCCTCGCCCATCCAGCAGAGCATCGCATCGAACCGGGTCGCGATCGTCGGCAGGTTCTCCTTCCGCACGATCATGTCGCCCCGGCTGATGTCCAGCTCGTCCTCGATCGTCAGCACCACCGAGTCCCCCGCCACCGCCTCCGCCAGCGGCCCGTCCGCCGTCTCGATCGACCGGATCCGCGTCGCCTGCCCAGACGGCAGCACCACCACCTCCTCCCCCGGCCGGATCGTCCCCGACGCGACCCGACCCGCGAACCCCCGGAAGTCCTGGTGCGGCCGGATCACGTACTGGACCGGGAACCGAAAGTCCACCAGGTTCCGGTTCGCCCCCACGTTCACCGTCTCGAGGTGGTGCAGCAGCGTCGCGCCCTGGTACCACGGCATCTTCTCGCTGTGATGCACGATGTTGTCACCGTGCAGCGCCGAGATCGGGATCGCGACCAGATCCTTGATGTCCAGCTTCGCCGCAAACGCCTGGTACTCCTCCACGATCGACGTGAAGACCTCCTCCGAGTAGTCGACCAGGTCCATCTTGTTGACCGCGAGCACCAGGTGCGGAATCCGCAACAGCGACGCGATGAACCCGTGGCGCCGGGACTGCGTCAGCACCCCCTTGCGCGCATCCACCAGCACGATCGCCAGGTCCGCCGTCGACGCACCCGTCACCATGTTCCGCGTGTACTGGACGTGACCCGGCGTGTCCGCGATGATGAACTTCCGCTTCGGCGTCGCGAAGTAACGATAGGCGACGTCGATCGTGATGTTCTGCTCCCGCTCCGCCCGCAGCCCGTCGGTCAGGAGCGCCAGGTTCAGCCCCTCCTCACCCCTCCGCCGACTCGCGCCTTCGATCGCCTCGAGCTGGTCCTGGAAGATCGACTTCGTGTCGTACAGCAACCGGCCGATCAGCGTGCTCTTCCCATCGTCCACGCTGCCGGCCGTCGACAACCGCAACAGGTCCATGTCGCGGTAAGGGTCCGCCACGCGCGTCGGCTCGACCAGGCGGACCGCCGCCGGAACGCTCGCCCCGCCCCGCACCGCGAGCCGCAGGCCTCCCCGCTCTCTCTCGATCTGCGCCATCAGAAGTAACCCTGCCGTTTCCGGTCCTCCATCGCCGCCTCGCTCCGCTGGTCATCCAGGCGGCCGCCCCGCTCCGTGATCCGCAGCGCCGCGGTCTCCGCGATGATCGCCTCCACCGTGTCCGCATCCGACTCGATCGCGCCCGTGCACGTCGCATCGCCGACCGTGCGGAAACGCACCCGCCGCACCTCGGGCACTTCGCCCGGGAGCAGCGTCACGTACGGCGTCTCGGCCAGCAGCAGCCCGCCTCGCTGGAAGACCCGCCGCTCGTGCGCGAAGTACAGGCTCGGCAGCGCGATCCCCTCCTGGGCGATGTACTGCCACACATCCATCTCCGTCCAGTTCGACAGCGGGAACACCCGGAAATGCTCGCCCGGAGCCTTCCGCCCGTTGAACAGGTTCCACAGCTCTGGCCGCTGGTTCTTCGGGTCCCACTGCCCGTAGATGTCCCGGTGCGAGAAAAAACGCTCCTTCGCCCGCGCCTTCTCCTCGTCCCGCCGCGCACCCCCGATCGCCGCGTCAACCTTGAGCTCCGCCAGCGCATCCAGCAGCGTCACCGTCTGCAGCGCGTTCCGGCTCGCAAACGGCCCCGTCTCCTCCACCACCCGCCCCTGGTCGATCGAGTCCTGCACGTACCGCACGATCAGCTCCGCCCCCGTCTCCCGCGCCAGCCAGTCCCGGAACTCCAGCGTCTCCGGAAAGTTGTGCCCGGTGTCGATGTGCAACAGCGGGAACGGCATCTTGCCCGGCCAGAACGCCTTCCGCGCCAGATGCACCAGCGTGATCGAGTCCTTCCCGCCCGAGAACAGGAGGACCGGCCGCTCGAACTGCGCGGCTACCTCCCGCAGCACGAAGATCGCTTCCGACTCGAGCTGATCCAGATGGCCTTTCCGCTGCCTCAGCATCTCCGACTCCGCCGTTCGAAAGAAGGCTCAGCCGCCCGCCAGCGGCCAGAACAACGGCACCAGGCACACGATCGTGGCGATCACCACGACGGTGAGCGGGGCGCCGAGCCGGATGTAGTCGCCGAACCGGTAACCACCGGGTCCGTACACCATCGTGTTCGTCTGATACCCGATCGGCGTCAGGAACGACGCCGAAGCGGCGACGGTCACGGCGATCGCGAAGGGCCGCGGGTCGAGCCCCATCTCCGCCGCCGTCGCCATCGCGATCGGGAAGAGCAGGACCGCCGCCGCGTTGTTCGTGATCAGCTCCGTGAGCGCGACGGTCGCCAGCGCCACGGCGAACAGGGCCCCGATCGGCCCCCAGCCGCTGAACCCCTCGACGATCACCGACCCGAGCAGCGCGGCCAGCCCCGAGTCCGAGATCGCCGCGCCGAGACCGAAGGAGCCGGCGATCACCAGGATCACGTCCGCGTCGATCGCGCCCTTCGCCTCGTCCAGCGTGAGCACCCGCGCCGCGATGAGCGCCAGGGCGCCGAGCAACGACGCGTGCAGGATCGGCAGCAGCCCGAGCCCCGCCACGACGACGACCGCGAGCGTCACGAGCCCGACCAGCAGCGCCTGCCGGGAGCTCGGCGGCGGCGTCCCGCCCAGGTGCGAGACCAGCAGGAAATCGTTCCGGTCCCGCCACCGGCGGGCGAAGTCCCGATCCGAGAGCAGGAGCAGCGTGTCGCCCTCCTTCAGCGGGACGGTGCCCAGCTTCGCGTTGACGCGCGCGCCCGCGCGATGGATCGCCAGCACCGCCGCCTGGTACCGGCTCCGGAACTCCACCTCCTTGAGCGTCTTGCCCACCAGCGGCGACGCCCCGCTCACCACCGCCTCGAAGAAGGTGTGCTCCGGGCTGTTGAAGCTCAGCGCGTGCTCGTACTCCGCGAGCTTGAGGCCCCGCATCGTCTGCAGGTCGTGGATCATGTCGACCCGCCCGACGAAGGTGAGCCGATCCCCCCCCTGGAGCGGCGTGCTCGGCGCGACGGGCGCGATCACCTGGCCCTGGCGCACGATCTCCGCCAGGAAGACGCCCTGCAGGTGGCGCAGCCCACCCTGCTCCACCGTCAGGCCGTCCAGCGGCCCGCCCGGCACCACCTCGGTGTGCAGCACGAACTCGCGGAGGTCATCGGTGAGCTGGCGCCGCGCCGGGCGCCGGTCCGGGAGGACCAGCGGCGCGAGGACCACGATGATCAGCACCCCGATCACCGTGACCGGCAAGCCGATCTTCGTGATCTCGAAGAGGCCGATCGGGGCCATGCCCTCCTGCTCCATCAGCCCCGAGACCACGAGGTTCGTCGAGGTCCCGATCACCGTGATCGTGCCGCCGAGGATCGTGGCGAAGGAGAGCGGCATCAGGTAGAGCGACACCGGCTGGCCCCGCTTGTCCGCCCAATCCGCCACCTGCGGCGCGAGCATCGCCACGATCGGGGTGTTGTTGAGGAAGGCCGACACCCCTGCCACCGGGGCGAGGAGCCGCAGCAGCGCCCGCCGGCCGGCCTCCCGGGTCCCGAGCATGGCCGCGATCAGCGGCTGGATCGCGCCTGTCTTCTCGACCGCCCGCGCCACCACGAAGAGCGCTGCCACGGTGATCGGCGCCGGGTTCGCGAACCCCTCGAACGCCTCCTCCGGACCGATCACGCCGGCGACCAGCAGCGCGACGTCCGCGCCCAGCACCGCCAGCACGGGCGGCACCACATCCCGCGTCAGCGCCGCGACCGTGAGCACGATCACGGCCAGCGTGAACCACCCCTCCCAGCTCATGCCCCCTCCCCCACCCCGGCTGCCCCCTCGAGGTAAACCCGCCGGACCCGCTCCAGCACCGCGTCCAGCTCGCCCGGCACGCAGGCCACGATCCCGTGCGGCTGGACGGGGACCGGCTTGTTGTACCGCAGCGGCATCCCCAGACAATCCGTCACGCTGCCGCCCGCCGCGCGCACCAGCGCCTCCGGCGCGCAGGTGTCCCACTCCTTCAGGTAGCTGACCGGGTGCAGGTACAGGTCGCGCTCGCCGTCCACGATCCGGACGCACTTCACCCCCACCGACCCACACACCGCCACATCCGTGATCCCGAGCGCCGCCCGCATCGCCTCGAACAGAGGCGCGCCATGGGAACGCGAGCCCACCAGGCGCAGCGGCCGGCCGCCCTCCGCCCGACAGGCGATCCGTTGCCGCACGCCGCCCGCCTCGCGCCACGAGCCCAGCCCCACCGCCCCCAGGTACGTCGTGTCCGTCGCCGGCAGATGTACCGCACCCAGCACCGCCTCGCCCCGGACCGCCAGACCGATCATCACCGCAAACTCGCCGTTTTGCGCCAGGAACTCCTTCGTCCCGTCCAGCGGGTCCACGATCCAGACCCGCTCGTGCTCGAGCCGCGCCGCATCATCCTCCAGCTCCTCGGAGAGGATCGCATCCGCCGGAAACGCCTCCCGCAGCCCGGAGATGATGAGCTCGTTCGAGGCACGGTCCGCCGCCGTCACCGGCGACCCGGCCTCGCTCCATTCGGCCACCACGGCCCCATAAAACGCAAACGCCGCTCGCCCAGCCTCGCGGGCCAGACGACCGGCCGTCTCCAACTCGTGAATGTACACGCTCAGCCTACGCCGTTGACCCGCATCTCCACACGACGCCCATCCAACACGAAACGGGACGACACCGCCGCGCCCCCGCCACCAGGCACGAACACGAAAAGCCCCGCCCCCGCACCGAGCCCCGGTGCGCGGCGGAGCCCTTCGAGCTCGCAAATCGCCTTGTGGAGGCGCCAGGCACGCCCCCCGTCGACCAGTTCATGCCCGATCCACGCGAATCGACAGCACCAGAGCGGGTGGGCCCGGCCACCCGCTGCCCAGGCTCCGGATCGACGAGCGCTCGGGCGGGCTCTACAGCCCCCCAGCCGCTCCCTCCACACTGGCCCTGGACCAGAGGCGAGGATAACGACATCGGGCCGTTCTTTCAAGACCCGCCCGGCGCGGCCGGCTCACACCGCTCGCCCGCCGATCCGGCGTCCCGTGACCGGAAACCGACCCCGGCGCCGCTACCCCACCACCAGGTCGAGCCGGCCCCGCCGCTCGCCGGCGGGAGCGTAGCGCTCGATCACGCCACGCCGTTCGTCCAGCGCCTGGATCGCCTGCAGCGTGTCGTCCCGCAGGCGACGCAGCCGCTCACGGACTTCGAGCTCCACCGCCCGGCACCGTTCAAGCGTCTGCCGGATCTCCGCGACCAGACGCTCCACCTCCGGATCCGCGAGCCCGGCCCCGACCTCCTGCACAGGCACCGCGCCGGCCTGGTCGAGCTCCCGCGCCAGCGCGTCCCGCCGGTCGGCCAGCTCCTCGAACCGCGAGAGCTCGCCCTGCTCCAGCGCCTCGACCTGCTGGCCCAGCAGCGCCGCGTAACGCGCGTACCCGTCTCGCCGGCGCCGGAGATCGGCCAGAATACTCATGGCGCCCGCCTCCCCACCTCCGGCCCCCCGCCCGCACCCCGGACCTTCTCCGCCGCCTCGACCCACGCCTGGTGCAGCGTCGCCACCATCTCGATCAGCCGCTCGAGCCGCTCCGTATCCAGCGTCCGGCTGATCGCGTTGATCTCGTTCAGGAAATAAGCGTAAAGCGCGGACAGACGGGAGGCGAGCTCGCCGCCGGCCTCGAAGTCCAGCGCACTGAGCAGCTCGAGGATCAGCGCCGACGCCCTGCTGAAGCTCTCCCCCTTGCTGACCAGGTCCCGAGCAGCGATCTGCTCCGACGCCCGCCTCAGGTTCGCCAGGATTTGCTCATAGAGCACCGGAACCAGCTGCTCCTTCGTGCTCCCCAGGATCCTGGCCTCGAGGTACGCGGAAGCCGCGCCGTTGCGCCGCATCGCCCTCTACCCTCCCGCGACGGGTGACGAGGTCCACGTCCTCATAGCAATCCCCCGAACTGCGCGAGCTGCGCGCTCAACCACTGCGCCTGCGTCTGCGCCCGCGCCAGCGCCAGCTCCATCGCCGTGAACCGGCGCACCAGCTCTTCCCGGCGCCGCTCGAGCCGGTCCGTCAGCGCGTTCTCCCGGTCGCGGAGCTGGTCGATCGTCCCCTGCAACCCATCGCGCAGCGACGCGATCGAGCCAGTCCCCGAGCCCAGGAGCTCCTCCGCCGCCAGCCACACGGCCGACGCCGTGCCCCGGCCGACCGTGATGCTCCCGACCGTCCCGGTCGCCGTGCCCGTGTAGAGGACGGCCAGGCCCTCGATCTCCGTGCCCGCCGCGCCCGCGAGCCGCTGGCCCCGCCCCTCGGCGGGCAGCCCGCCGATCGTGCCCTGCACATCCTGGCCACGGTACGTGCCCGCGGCGATCCCGAGCGACACTGTACCGTCGGCGCCCTGCGGCTCGAAGCTCACCTCGAAGCCGTACGCCGATCCGTAGCTCTCGTGCTCGAGGACGAGCCGCCCGTCCACGACCGACGCCCGGATCGGCGCCACCCCCCGCCCCTCCGTGACGACGGCGAACCCGCCGAACGAGAGGGTCCCGCCCCCCGCGTTATTCGAGCTGACCGTCAGCGAGAGCCGGCTCGCCCCGGCCTCCTTCGCCTCCACCGTGAGCACGCCGTCAACGAACGAGACGACGACGTCCGCCCCGATCTTCTCCTGGATCGCAGCCCGCAGCTCGCCCAGCGTCTGGGTCGTCACGTCGGTGATCACGTAGGTGCCGAAGAACGCCTCCCCGTTCGAGCGCGTCCCCGAGAACGTGATCACATCGCCATTGGCCACGCCGGGGCTCGTCCCATCGGCGTTGCGCAGGTTCGCCCAGGTGACGTCATCGCCCGCCGGGTTGCCGGCGACGTCCCGGAACGCCGCGCCGGATTGAAGCTTCTGCCGCTGTCGCGTGGCGAACTCGGCGTTCAGCGCGTCGCGGATGTCGGCCACCGTCATGCCGGCGGCGAGCGAAATCGTGTAGGTCCAGCCGGACCCGATGTCGCGGATACGAAGGAGGTCCGGGAGGGCGTCGTCGACGTAAGGCCCCGCCCCGCCGGTCACGGTGGCACGCGTCGCCGCCTGGGTGATCGTCACCGCGTAGGTCCCCGGACGGGTCCTGTCGCCCGCCGTCGCGCTGGTGAGGAGCGCCCCCGTGGCCTCGACGGAGAGCCCGAGCAACCGCTGCACGGCGACAGGGTTCGACTCGACGGCCGCGGTCAGCGCGTTCTTGTCGACGACGTAGCGCCCATCCCGTCCGATGGTGATCCCGATGTCGGCCAGGCGCGTGAACGTGCCCGCGATCCCGGCCGCGAGTCGGGTCTCCATCGCCTGGAAGAGGTGTCCGTGGATCCCGCGGAGCGTAGCGTCCGAGGCGAGAGGCTTCGATGAGCCCCCCGAGGGCGGCGGGGTGAGCTGGTCCTTCACGAAGTCGACCAGCGAGTTGTACGCGCCGACGAACGTCTCGATGGCGGATACCATGGCCGCGGTGTCCCGCGTCACCGCGACGTCGACCGCCATGCCGGGCTCCGCGCTGAGCAGCGTCAGGGTCAGCCCGGGGATGACGTCCGTGAGCGTGTTGCTGGACCGGGTCACCCGGGTCCCGTCGATCTCGATCACGGCGTCGGCCCCGGCCGCGAGCTGGCGGGCCCGGCCGAGCTCGACGGTGGAAAACGCCCCGAAGTCCAGCGTGCCGCCGCCCTCGTTATTGGCCACGATGGAGAGCGCGAGGCGGCTGTCGCCGCCGGCGTCGTCGGCCACGACGATCCGGCCATCGGCGCTGAGCGAGGCGGTGGCCGTCCGACCGCCGGCCTTGAGCCCGTCGGTCGCGCTGTTGAGCGCGGCGAGGAGGTCGTCGAGGGTCGAGTCGGCCTGGACGGTGAAGGTCTTCGAGAAGGTCGAGCCGTCGCCGCGCGTGCCGGTGATGGTGAGCGTGTCCCCGACCCGGACCTGGGCCGGGCTGCCGCCGATCCAGAGGTCCACCAGCCGGGTCGCGCCCGTGGCGGCGGAGCCCGTGGCCCCGTCCGTCAGCGCGTTGCCGCTCTCGAGCCGTTGTGCGACGGCGTCGCGGCCGGCCTGCAGGACGCCGAGGACCTCGAGGACCCGGTTCGCGTCGGCGAAGCTGGTCGTGCCGCTGATCGAGAGCCGGTGGACGACGCTGCGGCCGATGGTCTCCTCGACGACCGTCGCGCGCACGGCGCTGCCCGCTGCGGCCGCCGCCGCGCTGATGGCGCCGGCGATCTGCTCGAGCGACATCGTGGCGAGGTCGAGGGTGACGGTGAAGCCCTGGCCCGGCGCGCCGAAGGTCACGTCGCCGGCGGGTGCGGCGGTCAGGCCGAGCAGCGCCCCGACCGCGATCGTGGAGCTGGCGAAGCCGTCGCTGCGGGCGCCGTTCGAGGTTGCGTGCTTGAGGGTCGTGGTGGGATCGAGGAAGCCGAGCGAGCGCAGGACGCCCGAGGCGCCGTCGACCAGATCGATCCCTGCCGCGCCGCTCCTGTCACTCGTGAGGACGAGCCGGTACGCGCCGGATCCGACCGAGAGGACGGACGCCGTCACGCCCGAGGCGCTGCTCCCGCCGTTCGCGGCATTGATGGCCCGGGCGATCGCGTCGAGCGAGTCGGTCGGCTTCACCCGTACGACGACGCCGTTGACCAGGAACTCGCCGTCCAGCCCGAGCGCCTCGGTGCGCGAGGCGAAGACCGCGCTCCCCAGCTTCTCGTTGGCGGCCAGGCTGAGCACCCTGACCCGATAGAGCCCCGGTGCGGCGCCCGCACCTGCGGTCACGGAGAGCGGCGCCTGTGCCCCGGCGGGCACCCCGCTCACCGTCGCCTGGAACGCCTCGAAGCCGCTCCCGGCGGCCAGTGCCCGGGCGGCGTCCCGCAGCGCCGTGACCTTCGCGCTGAAGTCCGACCACGCCTTGGTGCGCGCCTCGATCTCGCTGATCCGGGATCGAAGGAGCTCGATCGGGCGGGACTCCGCCCGTATGATCTGATCGACCAGGTCACGCCACTGGATGCCGCTGGCCAGGCCGCTGATCGTTGCCAGGTTCACCACCGTTCACCCTCGTCATGGGGGGACCCGGAGCCGGCTCGGGGCCGGCTCCGGGTCGATTGCGCGCTCTCCCTCGCGGGCTCAGCCCAGGAGCCGGAGGACCAGCTGCGGCGACGCGTTCGCCTGCGCGAGCATCGCCACGCCCGCCTGCTGCAGGATCTGGCTCCGCGTGAGCGAAACCATCTCGCGGGCCATGTCGACGTCGCGGATCGTGCCCTCGGCCGCGCTGAAGTTCTCGATCGCGGTCGCGATGCTCCGCGCGGCGTACTCGAGCCGGTTCTGGTAGGCGCCGATGTCGCCCAGGGCGTTGTTGACGTCGGAGAGCGCGTCGTCGAGCGCCGTGAGCGCGCTCTGGGCGCCCGTGAGCGTGGAAATGTCGATGTCGGCGACGTAAAGCGGCGTCGCGCCGTCGGTCCCGAGCACGGCCGCGTTCAGGTCGGCGAGGTTGAAGGTGAGCCGGTCATTGTTGGCGTCGTTCCGGGTCCCGACCTGGATCGTGAACTCCTTTCCTGCGCCGGTGAACGTGCCGTCGAGCAGCACCTTGGTCTGGAAGGTCGTCGAGTTGACGATCCGGTCGAGCTCGCTGATCAGCTTGGAGAACTCCCCCTGCAGGGTGGCACGCTGCTCATCGGAGACGGTGTCGGACGCGGCCTGGGTCGCCAGCTCCTTCATCCGGACCAGGATGTCCTTGACCGACTGGGCGGCGCCCTCAGCGATCTGGAGGACGGACATGGCCTGCTCGACGTTGCGCTGGGCCTGCTGGAGCGAACGGACGTCGGAGCCCAGCCGGTTGGCGATGGCGAGGCCAGCCGCATCGTCGGACGCGCGGTTGATCCGGAGGCCGGACGAGAGCCTCTGGATCGAGCGGGACAGGTCGATGCTCGTCCCGCTCAGGATGCGGTGCGTGTTGAGCGCCGCGACGTTGGTGTTGATGCGCATGGTGGTTCTCCTTCCTTGTAAGGGTTAAGAGGAGCGTCCTTGCTCCCCCGCGGGGTGGCTCCCCGGTCTCTGAAGTCCAGTATCGGCGTGGGTGCGCGAAAGTTTAGGCCGAGCGCCGCTAATCTCCCCCCTGGGGGTTGGGGGTGGGGGGCGCCGTCCCCACGCGCGTGGCGGGCTGGGAATCCCTGAACGGGAGGAGGATCGTGATCCGGCGATTGGCCGGGTGAAGGGGATTGCCGGGCACGCGGGGCATGCGGTCCGCGTATCCCCGCACCTCGGCGATGCGGGAGGTGTGTAGCCCGGCCTCCTCCAGGGCCTTGCGGGCGGCGTTGGCGCGGTCCACCGAGAGCTCCCAGTTGGTGTAGCCCGGGTGGAGGAAGCGCGCGGCGTCGGTGTGCCCTTCCACGACGACGGGGTTGGGCAGGTCCTGGAGGGTGCGCGCGATCACGTGGAGCGCGCTCCGGGCCGCGGGCTTGAGCTCTGCGGAGGCGAGGGGGAAGAAGGTTTCGCCCTGTCCGTTCTCGACCAGCTCGATGCGCAGTCCTTCGTGGGTGATGACGATCTCGATCTGCGCCTCGAGCGCGGCGAGCTCGGGGATGCTCTCGAGCTGTCTGCGGATCTCGCGGCCGACTTCCTCGAAGCGCCGGCGCTGGTGCTCCCGCCAGGCCACCACGCGCTGCGCGGCGTCGATCTTCACCGGCGAGCTGGCCACGCCGACGGGGCTGGTGCCTGCGGCGCGGCCTTTCTCGAAGCCGATGGGGTCGGTGAAGTAGCCCTGGACCATCTCCCGGACGGAGGGATCCAGGCCCATGATCCACATGACGAGGAAGAAGGCCATCATGGCGGTGGTGAAGTCCGCGTAGGCCACCTTCCAGGATCCGGTGTGCTTCTGGCCGGCGTGGTCCTTCTTTTTCAGGAGGACCCGGCGCGGCGAGTCTTTGCTGGCCATTCTACCTGCCTTTCCGCCGGATCATCTGTTCGATCTCGTCGAAGGACGGGCGGTCTTCGGGCTGGATGCTGCGGCGTGCGAACTCGACCGAGGCGAGGGGTGTGTCGCCGCGGGCGTAGGAGAGCAGGGCGGTGCGGATGCAGCGCAGGTAGGCGTGCTCGCTGCGCACGCGGTTCTCCATGGATTGGGAGAGTGGCCCGAGCACGCCGTACGCGAGGAGGACGCCGAGGAAGGTGCCGACGAGGGCGGCGGCGACGCTGTGTCCGATCCTGGCTGGATCGCCGCCGATGTGGCCCATGGTGATGACGACGCCGAGCACGGCGGCGACGATGCCGAAGCCGGGCATGGCGTCGGCGAGTCGGCCGATGGCGTGGGGGATCGCCATCGCCTCTTCGTAGTGCTGTTCGAGGTCGAGGTCGAGGATTTCCGCCAGGTTGTGGTCGTCGACGGTTCCGGACAGCAGGACCTTCATGGTGTCCGTGAGGAAGGCGAGGGCCTGCCGGTTGGTCTGGAGGGACGGGCATTTCCGGAACACGTCGCTCGTTTCGGGGCGCTCGATGTGGGGTTCGAGGCCCTGGAGGCCGTCGCGGCGGGCCAGGTAGAAGAGCTCGTAGAGCGCCTGGAGGAGCTCGGCGTAGGCGCGGCGGTGGAAGGGGTTCGGCTTGAGGATGTCGAGCGTCCGTGTGAAGATGCGCTTGACGTCCCGGGGTTTGTTGCCGACAATGATCGCGCCGAGGCTCGCTCCCCCGATGATGACGAACTCCGAGGTTTGCAGGAGCACGGGGAGTTTGCCGCCGTGCATGGTGTAGCCGACGATGATGCTGCCGAGGACGATCAGGATACCTACGGCGATAGTCACTGGACGAGCCGATCCTCAGTCGTTGAGTCCAACCTCATCGGAGTGCCGCCTGATAGAGTATCGGCGGGTTTGGGCGAGAACTGGAGTGTCGGGCTTGTCTGGCTGAGGGAGGGCGTCAGGATGTCGACAGCGGGGGCTGCGTCGGCGGAGCTGCAGGACAGCGAAGTCTGGCGCAGTCTTAGTGATGGGGTTGTTGCCGGGATCTGCCATGATCTGACGGGTCGTCTCACTGCGCTTTCCGGGATCGTCTACCTGGGGCGACTGGAGGGGCGGATCGACGGGGAGATAGCGAAGCAGATCGAGGCGGAGCTGGATCGGCTGGAGCTGTCGATCCGGCTGCTGAGGCTGTTGCGGGAGGGGGGCGGGCGGCTGGAGCCGATCCAGCCGCTGGAGCTGGTCGGGACGGTGCTGCGGCTCTTCCAGCGGCACCGTGATCTGGGGCACCTCGAGGTGGAGGTGCGGTCGGACGGGGCGGATCTGCCGCCGGTGATGGCCCGGTGGGCGGAGCTCTGCAAGGCGGTGCTGGTCGTGGTGGTGGGGGCGGCGCGGGAGGCGCGAGCCGCCGGGGCCACGCGGCTCGCGCTGGAGGTGCGGGGTGAGGGCGGGGTGGTGGTCCTAGCCCTCGAGGTTCCGGCCGCGCCCGGGGTGACGGCGAAGGAGGCGGCGGAGTCCGTGGACGCCGTGCGCGGCGAGATCGCGAAGCTGGGCGGGGCGGTGGAGGTGGGTGTGGGCGACGGGGGCGGGAGGAGGTTCGAGATCCGGCTGCCCGCGATCCCCTGTGACGAGGAGATCTAGGTCGGGTCGGCGGGCTCGGGGGGCCGGAGTTCCTCCGGCCGCGGCTCCCCGCCTGCTTCCTTCTCCCGTTCGGTTTTGCGCAGCGGGCGGATCAGGTCCAGCCAGGCCGCTGCGTTGGCGGCGTTCGCCCGGCGGTTTTCCGCCGCGATCTGGTGGACGATCTCCTCGCGCAGGATTCCGATCCCGGGCGGGGCTTCGATCCCGAGGCGGACGCTGCGGTTGTCGCACGCCAGGACGACCACGCGGATTCCCCCCTGGATCAGAATGGCGTCACCCGGGCGCCGGGTCAGGATCAGCATCTTCCTTCCCGGTCACGCGATCGCGAGCAGGGTCCTGAGCATCTCGTCGACCGCGGCGACCACCTTGGCGGCTGCGGCGTAGGCGGCCTGGTGCCCGGAGAGCCGGATCAGCTCTTCGTCGGTCGAGACGCCGCTCACGCTCGCTCGTCTGGCGTCGACGTTGGAGGCCAGGGTCTCGTGGATCGTGGCGGAATCGGCCGCCGTGGCCACCGCGAGTCCCACCGAGGCGACGATCTGGGCGTAGTACTCGCCCGCGGTCGTGTTGCCGAGGTACGTGGCGTCCGTCCAGTTGCGGAGCTGCGAGAGTCGCAGGGCGATGTCGTTGGCGCCGGCCTGGTACTCGCCCGATGGGCCACCCGACCCGGCCGCGATCGCCTGGGCGTCCGCTTCCACCTCCGCCGAAAGGGCGATGTTGGCCGCCGTCACGCTGGCCAGCACGCCGCCCTGGTCGTCGAAGAACCGGATCCCCGTCATCCCGAGGGGGTTGACGCCTGTGGTATGGAGGTCGTTGACCCCTTTGACGATCGCCCTGGCCAGGTTGTCGAGCTGGTTCCGGAGCGAGGGAAGATCCACGTTCAATAGCTCGATCACCGCCCCGAGCTCGCCATCCTGCAACTCCACCGGTTTACCGCCCGCCGTCAGGATCGACCAGCTCCCGCCGGTGCTCTGGGTGGTCAGCTCGATCGCCACGGCGTCGTCGACCAGGAGGACCCCGCCGACCGCCGCGCCCACCCCTCCGTTCGGTCGCTCCACGACCTGGATCTCGGCGTAGCTGGCGAGCTCGTCGAGCAGCCGGTCGCGCGCGTCGCGCAGGTCGGCGGCGACGTGGCCGGCTGCCTCCGCCGCGATGATCTGTCCGTTGAGCGACGCCAGCTCGCGGGCGATCGAGTTCACCCGTGCGACCACGTCCTCGAGATGGGCCACGGCGAGCTGGCGGGTCGCGTCCAGAACGTTGCTCAGCCGGTTCAGGTGGTCCGCGAGCTGGCGCCCGCGCTCGCGGACGATCTCTCTCGCGCTCGCGCTGGTCGGGTTGTTCGCGAGATCCGACCAGGCGGACCAGAAGGCATCCAGCACGCTCCCCAGTCCGGTCTCGCCTGGCTCGGCCAGAGCCGCCTCGATCTGGCTCAGGAACCGCTCCCGGAGGCGGTGACCTGAAGCCGATGTGGTCTCCCGCCGGAACGTGATATCCAGCAGGGTGTCCCGCGCCCGCCGGATGTCCGAAAACTGGACGCCGGTGCCGAGCCAGCCGTGCTCCGTCCAGACCGGCGGGCTGGCCGTGAGCTCGACGGTCTGCCGCGAGTACCCTTCCGTCAGGGCGTTGCTGATGTTGTGCGCCGTGACCTGCGTGGCCGCCTGGTGCACCCTGAGTGCCGCGGCGGCGCTGGACAGGATCACGCTGAGCGATGAAGCCATAGTCGTGGTCCGTGGTTGACCTGGAACGCCTTTCCGTTCATGAGCCCGGGCGCGGGCGGCCCTCCCTCCGGTGATCTACCCGGGTCGCTACCGACTCAGCCGGGCTCGGCTGAACCCCGCCGGACCCGGAACGCGGCGGAGCCGGCCTGGCCGTCCCACCGGAACCTTGCTGCCTTACCAGGCCCGCTGCCGCGCAAACGTGGGATCAGACCCGCCGGTTCAGGATGAGTCCGACCGGGCGTGCACCGTCGATCGTGTTCGCGGCCGCATCGTACCGGACCTGCTGCTGGGCCACCCCGCAGAGCGAGCGTATCTGCTCTTCACCGGCGCGGAGCGCTTCCTGGAGGACGCGGCGGTTGATCGCGATCGCCTGGGAGAGCGCCCGCGCCGTGGAGAGCAACGCGTCGCGCGCTCGCGCGACCTGTTCCGTCATCGCCGGGCCGAGGGCGTCCTCCAGCTCGGCCAGCTCCAGATCCTCCGAGCCGGTCAGCGCGGCCAGGAGCGAGCGACGGCGGCGACGCGCCTCGCCCAGCGTGTGCAGCACGCGGTACGCGCAAAAAACGCTGTCGTTCACCGCCTCGACATCATCGGCCGCCACGCCCTGCCGCTGGCGGTGGAAGATGCTGAGCAGCTCTTCGAGGAGCCGGCGTTCGCACTCGAACGCCTCGGCGAGCGCGGCCGGGCTGATCGCCGGTGATCGGGCGAACCCACCCCCCTGCGGGGCGCTCGCGGAGCTGGCGGTCATGTGCCCGTGCCTCCCTGCCCCGCTCCGGGCGCAGTCGTCCGGCCCCGCAGCTGGTTGTACAGTGCCGCGCCGAGGCCTCGCTCCAGCCTCGACGCCGCGAGAGCCGACAGGTGCTCGTCGAGCAGACCCGAGAAGATCCGTTCCCCCGCGCCGCCGTCGAGCAGTCCCTCCGTGGGAATCGTGTCGCGCAGCGCCTTCATCATCTCGGCGAAGAAGACGCCCTCGAGCTGGGCGCACGCCTGCTGTAGCCTGGCATCCTCCGCGGTGCGTGCCGGTGCCGCGATCGGGTCGATGCGCATGCTCATCGGACGATCACCTCCGCGGCCAGCGCTCCGACCGAGCGGAGCGCCTCGAAGATCGCGGCGATCGACGAGGGCGGCGCGCCGACCGCGTGCAGCGCGGCGGCCACGTCCTGCACGGTCGTGCCCGGCGCTACCCGCACCGAGCCCTCCACCTCCCCACCCGGCGCCTCCCCGGCTGCAACGGTGAGCGTCATCGTGCCATGGCTCACGACCGCCTCCCCGACCACCAGCCCTCCGCCGGTGACGACGGTTCCGTCCCGTCCATCGATCACGACCTGAGCTCGCCGGTCGGGCAGCACCCGGAGCTCGCCGATCCGTGCGAGCAGTGCGGCCCTATCTGCGCCATCCTCCAGACGGAGCGCCACGGAGCCGGGATCCTCGACGACGGCGGTGCCCGGGCCGAGCGCCCCGTTGATCGCCTCCGCGATCCGGACGGCGGTGCCCAGGTTCGGCTCCCGGAGCAGGAGCCGCGAGGCCGCCGCGAAGTCCGGCCGCGGCAGCGCAGCCACGAGGAGCCCGCCGTCCGGGACGCGCGCCGTCGTTTCGACCGTGGCCATCGCCCGCAGCATGCCGCCGTCGCTCATGACGAGCGGCCCCTGCGCCGTGGCGAGCACCTCCCCGCCCACCTCCGCTACCAGCGGCGTCGTCCAGAGCACCCCGCCCCGGAGCGAGACCGCATCGCCCACCGACGCCACCTGCACGTCGAACCGGCCGCCGGGGCGCAGGTAGGGCGAAGCCTCCGCGGTCACCAGCACCGCGGCCACGTTGCGCGTCCTGAGCATCGACTGCGGCACTTCGATCCCGAAGTTGCGCAGCAAATTCACGACCGACCGGACCGTGTGCGTCGCGCCGTAGCCGCCCATCGCCCGGTCCCCCGTGCCGTCCAGCCCCACCACCAGCCCGTACCCCACCAGGCGGACCGGCACCTCGTTGTCCGCGGTCGTGAGGTCCCGGATCCTGACCTCCTGGGCCGCGCCCCCGCGAGGCACGAGCAGCCCGGCCGACAGCATGAGCGCGGCACCCGAGCGCCAGAGAATTCGCGCGATCCTTCCAGCTCTCATGGCCAGATCCAGTCGATGATGCGGCCGAGCAACCCCGAACCCTGACGCTCCAGCTTCCCGTTCGACCGGTACGAGATCGTCGCGTCGGCCAGCCGCCAGGACTCGACCACGTTCTCCGCCGACACGTCCTCGGGGCGCAGCACCCCCCGCAGCGTGATCTCCTGCTCGTGCTCGTCGATCGTGATGACCTTCGTCCCCTCGATCCGAAGCCCCCCGTTCGGCTCGATCGCCACCACCCGGGCGGTCAGCTCGGCCGTGAGCCGGTCGCGCCGCGTCGTCTGGCCCCGGGCCCGGAACTCCCGGTCCAGCTCCGTCCGGATCCCGGCCTCCACGCCGGCGCTCGGCGAGCGGCCCCTCAGGTTCGCGGCCAGGCCCGCGTCCCGCCGGCGGTCCTCTGTCGCGGCGGAGGATTTGTCGGCCGAAGCCAGCGTGTACTCATCGACGAGCACCGTGATCACGTCGCCGGGCCGGAAGTACCGCCGATCCGAGGTCCAGTCGGCCCGCGGCGCGCGGGGCGCGGCCGTGCCCTCGGAAGCCGTCTGCCCACGGGCCGGCACGGCCGCGAGCAGCACCGCCGCCGCCCAGCATCCCACCCAGCGTAGCCTTCTCAGCCCCATCATGGTGTCTCTCCCCGGTCTGCTTCGATCTGGACGAGCGCGGGGCCGACCGCCACCCCCTCGAGTCGCCGCCCCGTCTCCGTCCGCACCCTGACCCGCTGCCCCACCGCGGCCGCGCCGAGCGCCGTGCCGTCCATGGCCAGCGTGACACCGCCCCTCCGCCAGGTCACCCGCACGGACTCGCCCGGGCGAACGGCGACCGGCGGCGCGACGGCCGGCTCCCGCAGCGGCTCGCCCCGCGCGATCCTGCGTCGCGTCACCCACCCGGGCGCGACCACCACCGTGTCCCGCGCCGGCGGGCCCCAGCGCACCACGGTCGCAGAGGCGAGGTCCGCCTCGGTCAGCACGACCCCGCGTTCGAGGTCGCGCGCCGCCACCACCGCCGTCTCCTCGACCCCGGCCCGCACCGCCACCCGCGGCCCGCCCCGTCCGCCCGGCCCGAACGCCACGATCCAGGTCGGCGTCGCGCCCGAGCCGATCAGCTCGAACGGAGCGTCCTCCGCCGGCACCGCCTCCGGCCGCGCTCCACCCCACTCCAGCCGCAAACGCTCAGGCTCCACCCCCCACGCCGCGCCGATCGCCCGCCGCACCCGCTCGACCAGCACCGGACCCGGGCTCCACGCCGAACCGCCCGCCTCCGCCTGCGCCCCCAACGGCCGCGCCAGCCCCAGCGCCCCCACCACGACCAGCAACAGCGCCCGCATGGCTCAACGGATCATCCCGTTCGTCAGCTCCGACATCCGCTCGCTGACCTGCACCGCCTTCGCATTCAGCTCGTACGCCCGCAGCGCCGCGATCATGTCCACCATCTCCTGCACGATCTCGACGTTGCTCGCCTCGAGGTTCCCCTGCAGCAGGCTCCCGAACCCGTCCTCCTGCGGCAGCCCCAGGATCGGCGGGCCCGAGGCCGCCGTCTCGCCGTACAGGTTCTCCCCCAGCGCCACCAGACCCGGCGGATTGATGAACCGCGCCAGCTCGATCCGCCCCAGCTCCAGCGGCTGCGGGCTCTCCGGCGTCAGCACGCTCACCACGCCGTTGCGCGAGATCATGATCTCCTTCGCCTCCGGCGGGATCCGGATCTCCGGCAACAGCGCGTAGCCCCCGCTCGTCACCAGGATCCCCTGGTCCGACAGCGTGAAGCTCCCATCCCGCGTGTACGCCACCGTGCCGTCCGGCCTCCTCACCTGGAAGAACCCCGCTCCGTCGATCGCCACGTCCAGCGGCCGGCCGGTCGGCTCGAGCGGCCCCTGCCCGTCCACCCGCTGCACCGCGGAGAGCCGGGTGCCCCGCCCGATCTGGATCGCCGGGAGACTCTCCGCTCCCGGCTGCCCGACCGTGCCCCCGCCCTGCACCGTCTGGTACAGCAGGTCCTCGAAGTGCGCACGGCTCCGCTTGAAGGCGGGCGTGTTCACGTTCGCCAGGTTGTGCGCGATGACCTCGACGCGGAGCTGCTGCGCGATCATCCCCGTGGCCGATGTACGAAGCGCCGGATCCATGCTCTCACCGCCCTCCGCTAGCTGACTCTGGCCAGGTCGTTCGCGATGGTGCCCAGCACGCCATCGATGACCCGCACCGTGTTGTGCACCGCCGCGAACGACCGCTGCACCGTGATCATCTCCACCAACGCCTCCACCGCCTGGACGTTGCTCTCCTCGAGGTAGCCCTGCCGCACTCGCCGCTCCTCCGGCGGCAGCGGCGTCCGGTCCGGAGGCGGCAGGTAGCGTCCGGCCTCCTCCCGCGTCGGGTCGACGCCGAGCGGCAGGTCCTCGACCCGGAGCCGGTCGACCTCGAGGCCGTCCACGCGGATCGTGCCCTGGAGGTCGATCTCGATCCGGCCCGGCGGGAGCACGATCGGGCCGTTCTCCCCGAGCACCGGGTTCCCCGCCGCGTCCACCAGTCGCCCCTCGCCGTCCAGCTGCATCGAGCCGCCGCGCACCAGTCGTTCGCCGGCGGGCGTGCGGACGACGAAGAAGCCGGCTCCCTCGAGCGCGAGGTCCAGCGGCGCCCCGGTCGGCTTGAGGACGCCGGGCCGCAGGTCCGTCCGCGCCTCCGCCGCGAGGATCGAGTCCGCGACGAGCCGCGCGAAGACGCGCTCGCCCTTGAAGCCCGTCGTGTCCGCGTTGGCCAGGTTGTGTGCGACGACCTGCTGGCGCCGCTCCCAGTAGGAGAGCGCCTGAGCTGCGGTACGGAGCCCTTCTGGTCTCATCGCCATCCCTCGAGCTGGTTGGAGGAACCCTCGCTCGGCCGGGGCAAGCGTCGTGCCCGGCGGCGGCGCGGCGGGCATTTTGCCATATCTTTCGTTGCAACAAATGGTTGCGTCATTCCTGTCCCGTTGCGACGCCGGCGGACGGCCCGGCCGGCGGCCGGAAGAACGTGCCGGTTCCGGCAGAGACTTCCGCGTGGCGGCGCGCGGCGGAGCGGCGGGTGAGGAGCGCGATCGCGTCACGGGCGAGGCCGGTCCGGCGCGCGACCTCGGCCGGGGGCGCGCCGTGGTTGGCCAGGGTGCGGGCGGCCCAGTAGCGGCCGTCGTCGGCCGCGCTCCGGCCCTGGCGCGGTGGAAGCCCGTTCCTGCGGCGGCGCACGGCCAGCCCTGCGAGGCCCGTGGCGAGGAGGCCCGCGGCCGCCAGGGCAATCGGGCGCGCGTCCATCCCCCGGAGGCGGCGGGCGAGGTCCGCGCCGAGCTGCCGCCAGGGCGGCGGAGGGGCCGGCTGCTCCGCCGTGGCCGGCTGCTCCGCCTCCGCCGGCGGCGGCTGGGGGGCGGGGGGCGGGGGCGTCCAGGGCTGCGGCTCCCCGGCCGCCCACGACGGGCGCGTGCTCCACGGAACGAACGGCTCCGGGTGCGGGAGACGGAGCACCAGCTCGCCGTCCCGCCTCACGAAGGTCGCCCTGAGGGGCTCCGCGAGCGAGAGCTCCAGGCGGACCGTCCGGCCGTTGGGCGCGGTCACGCTCAGCCCGCGGATCCCTCCGCGGTTCAGCTCCACGTGACCCGGTTCGACCAGCCCCGGCGTAGCCTCGTACAGGGTGAGCAGGATCCGCGGCCCATCGGGCTCGTCGAGTCGGTGGCTCAGGAAGAAGCGCACCGGATCCCCGGTCACCACGACGAACTCGCTCCGACCTTCCCGCGGCTCGAGGCGCAGCTCCCGGATCGCTCCAGGCGTCGCCGCCACGAGGGAGTCCGCGATCCGGTACGCGATTCGCTCGGCCTGCGTCGGGATGTCCTGCCACGGTTCGGGACGCAGCCGTGCCAGGGCATGGGCCAGCGCCACCCACGTTTCAGCGGAGGCCGGGTCCCTGAGTGCGGCGCGGCTCAGCCCGGCGAGCGCAGCCTCCGCCGTCCCGTCGGGCCACCCCTCCCGCCCCGGGTCGTGTTCCCCGCCGGCAGAGCCGGTCCCCTGCACGGCCCCCGCCGCGGTACCCCACCCGGCGAACAGGAGGAAGAGAGCCGCTCCGGCTCGCGTCGCCTGCATCCAGCCCCGCCGCATCCTCAACCCTCCCGGAGAGCTGCCAGTCTCTCGCGCAAGGTGTTCAGCGCCTTGGACCGGATCTGCGACACCCGCGACTCCGTGAGATTCAGGACCTGCGCGATCTGGTGCAGCTTCAGCTCCTCGAAGTAGTAGAGGGCCAGCACCAGGCGCTCCCGCTCCTTGAGCGCCATGATCTCGCGCCGGAGCACCTCGAGCTCCTGGTCACGGTTGACCTTCTCCTCGATCTCGGAGCCCGTGTCGCCCACCACGAGATCCAGCGTCCGTCCGCTCCCTCCGCCCGTCCGATCGATCGGCTCGTGGAGCGAGAGGTGCGTGTCGTCCTGGACCTCGAGCTCCCAGCGCCACAGCTCCTCAACGTCGATCCCCAGCTCCCTCGCCGTCTCGTCGGCCCGCGGCTCGCGTTCGAGTGAATCCGCCAGCCGCTCGCGTACCGACCGGAGCTCCCGTTGCTTGCGGCGGACGGAGCGCGGCACGTGGTCCCAGCGTCGGAGCTCGTCCAGGATCGCGCCCCGGATCCGCACCGCCGCAAAGGTGCTGAAGGCGATGCCCCGCGTAGGGTCGTAGTTTTCGATCGCCTTCACGAGCCCGATCGTCCCGGCACTGACGAGATCGTCGAGCTCGGCGTCGAGGCGCAGCCCGCGGGCCATCTGGCGCGCGATGTGGTGCACGAGCCGGAGGTGGTGAGAAAGCAGCCGATCGCGCGCGGTCGGGTCCTTCTCTTTCCGGTACGCGTCCCAGAGCGTTGCCGCGTTCATCCCTCACTCCCTGGCCTGAGAGATCGCCGAAGCCGGGGCGGCGCCCCGCCATCCCTGGAGTCCGTCGAGGAGTCGCGCTTCCATGGCCCGCACCGCCGCGCCGATCGGCGAGCCGGCGGCGGCCTTCTGGATCGTCCGGCCGGCGGCGATGGCCTGGTAGAAGCGCGGGTCGTCCGGCACCGCGCCCGCGTAGTCGATGGTGCACGTCAGGAAGTGCCCGGCGGCCATGCGCAGGATCTCGATCGCCGCCTCGGCCTCCGCCAGGCCGCACCGGTTGACTGCGACCAGGACCGGCAACCCGGGCAGCGAGCGGTGGACCGCCTTGACCAGCGCGTGGGTCGCCGCGAGAGAGATCCGGTCGGTCGCCGTGAAGGCGAGCAGCAGCCGCGCGTTGGCCAGGCAGGCGCCGAGGACGCCCTCGAGGCGAGACCCGCCGTCCACGAGGACCAGGTCGAAATCGCCGTAGCTCTCGGCGATGCGACGGAGCAGGACACGCCGTTCCGCTCCGCTGACCGGGGCTTCTCCGTCCGGAGCCTGCGTGGTGAGCAGGCGAAGCCGGTCCGTGACCGGAACCATCAGGTCGTAGGGCGTGGCGCTCCCGCCCCGCAGCGCCCCGAGCCCCGGCCCGGCGCTGACGCCGAGCAGGAGATGCAGTGTCCCGACGTTTTCGTTCGCGTCGACCAGGAGCACCTCCCGCCCCGCGTCCGCAGCCGCGAGGCCGAGGAGCGCGACGATCGAGGAGGTCCCGGTCCCGCCCTTCCCGCTGCCGGCAACGATCGCCACGCCCTCTTCGGGCCGCGGCCCGGGCGAGCGCTGCTGCGCCAGGAACCGGCGCACAGAATCCAGCTGCCTGCTCATACCGCGATCGCCGGCGTGGCCTCGACTCCCGCCCCGTTGCACAGCGCCGCGAGCAGGCGCGGCACGGCCGGCTGCAGGTCCGTCGGCACCTCCTGCCCCGTGGTCACCCACCGCGCCGGCGCATCCAGCCGCTCCGCCAGCTCGGCGACTCCGGACTCGTGCGGGACCTCGTCCAGCTTCGTCAGGAGTGCGTGGGTGATCCCGCACGACTCGAACGTGGCCCGGGCCGCCTGCGCCACGTCGATCCGGATGCCGGCCGGGACCACGAAGTGCACCTCGTCCGGGTCGATCCGCCGGAGGATCGCCCGCCACGCCTGATCCCCGGCCGGAGCCTTCGGGCTCCGACCCGGTGTGTCGACCAGCACCACCTCGCAGGCGGCCAGCCGCTTCAGGGCGCCATCCACCTCCGCCGGCTCGTACACCACCTCGAGCGGACAACCCAGGATCCCGGCGTACGTCTCGATCTGCTCCAGCGCGGCCACGCGGAAGGTGTCCAGCGTCAGGATCCCGACCCGGCGGCCGCCGAACGCGGCCGGGTGCAGAGCGAGCTTGGCGATCGTCGTCGTCTTCCCGGCCCCCGTCGGCCCCACGAGCGCGACGACGTAGGGCCGGCCCTGCGTCTGGCGGGGTCTCCGAGCCGCCGGCCGCTCGAGCCGCTGCCGGAATCGCTCCACCTCCTTCTCGCTCGCGACCACCACCTCCACCCCCCGGCCTCCCCCCACCCGGGCGGACCGGGTCTGGAGGATCATCGCATCATCGCCGAACACCGCTCTGACGTCGGCCAGAACACGCGAGAGGTCCTGGCCCCGGAACGTTTCAAGCTGCATCGGGCAACTCCCAGGTCGCTACGCTTTGGAGATCCACCTGCGGCGGCAGTTCGCCGAGCGAAAGCACCGGGATCGCGGGCAACACGGGCTCGATCAGACGCCGGACTCCGACCCGCAGCGCGGGAGGCGTCACCACCGGCGCCGGCCGCCCCTGCTCGCCATGCTCCCGCGCCAGGGCCTCGAGTCGCCGCAGCGCGCCGCTGAGCAGATCCGGATCCATCAACCCCGCCCCCTTCCCCTGCCGCGGGCTGAAGAACGCCATGAGCGCCGCCTCCAGACGCGGCCCGATCGTGATCCCCCGGATCGTGCCGCTCTCGTCCGCGTACTGCGCCGCGATCACCTTCGACAGCGCCCGCCGCACGTGCTCCGTCAGCACCTCGGGGTCCTTCGTCTGGTCCGCGACGTCCGCCAGCGCCTCCAGGATCGTCACCAGGTCCCGGATCGGCACCCGCTCCCGCAGCAGCCGCTGCAGCACACGGTGCAGCACCGACAGCGGGATCTTCGCCGGTACCACCTCCTCGACCAGCGCCGGGTACGTCCGCTTCAGCGTGTCGACCATCTCCTGCACGTCCTGGCGCCCGAGCAGGTCGGCCGCGTTCGCCTTGAGTGTCTCCATCAGGTGCGTGGCCACCACCGTCGTCGGCTCCACCACCACGTAGCCCGCCGCCTCCGCCTCCGCCCGCCGCGCCGGCGTGATCCAGCGCGCCGGCAGGCCGAAGCTCGGATCCCGCGTCTCGACCCCCTCGATCGGCCGGATGACCCCGCCGGCGTCCAGCGCGAGCAGCATCCGCGGCATCACCTCGCCCCGCGCGACCTCCGAGCCGCGCAGCCGGATCAGGTACTCGTTCGGCGACAGCCGCACGTCGTCCCGGATCCGGATCGGCGGGATCAGCACCCCCAGCTCGAGCGCCGCCTGCTTCCGCAGCAGCCGGATCCGCTCCAGCAGGTCCCCGCCCTGCTGCTCGTCCACCAGCGGGATCAGCCCGTAACCGACCTCGAGCTCCAGCGGGTCGATCTGCAGGAGCTCCTGGACCGGATTCTCCACCGCCGCCTTCTCGGGCAGCGCCGGCTTCGCCGTCACCTCGACCGCACGGCTCCGCTCCCGCCGCGAGGCCGCCCCAGCCGCCACCCCCACCGCGCCCGCGAGCGCCAGGAACGGAAGCGTCGGCAGCCCCGGCACCAGACCCAGCGCCCCCAGCACCCCAGCAGCCACCCCCAGCGCCCGCGGCTGATCCGCCACCTGCCGGATCAGCGACGCACCCAGCCGGCTCCCATCCGAGGAGCGGGTCACCACGATCCCCGCCGCCGTGCTCACGATCAGCGCCGGGATCTGGCTCACCAGCCCATCCCCCACCGTCAGGATCGTGTACTGCGACACCGCCTGCCCGATCGAAAGCCCGCGCTGCACCACCCCGATGAAGATCCCGCCCACGATGTTGATCGCCGTGATCAGCAGCCCCGCGATCGCGTCCCCGCGCACGAACTTCGCCGCGCCGTCCATCGCCCCGTAGAAATCCGCCTCCCGCGCGATCTCCTCGCGCCGACGCTTCGCCTCCGCCTCGTCGATCAACCCGGCGTTCAGGTCCGCGTCGATGCTCATCTGCCGGCCCGGCATCGCGTCCAGCGTGAAGCGCGCCGCCACCTCCGCCACCCGCCCGGCGCCCTTCGTGATCACCACGAAGTTGATCGCGATCAGGATCAGGAAGATCACCAGCCCGACCGCGTAATTCCCCCCGATCACGAACGCCCCGAACGCCTCGATCACCTTCCCCGCCTCGCCCCGACTCAGGATCAGCCGCGTGCTGCTCACGTTCAGCGCGAGCCGGTACAGCGTCAGCAGCAGCAACAGCGTCGGGAATACGCTGAACTCCAGCGGATCCGTCACGTACAGCGCGACCAGCAGCACCACCACCGACGCCGCAATGCTCACGGCCAGCAGCAGGTCCAGCAGGGGCGCGGGCAACGGCAACACCAGCAGCGCGACGGTCGACACGATCCCCGCCACGACCGCCAGCTCGCCGCTCGGGCGCAGCCCGGCAACCCGAAACGCCGCCGCCACGCTCATCTCACCAGCGCTCCCGCCCAGCCGCTACTCCGCGCCCGCTGACGGATCACGAACGCCAGCACCTCCGCCACCGCGACATACAGTTCCGCGGGAATCGGGAAGCCCGGCTTCGCCGTCGCGAACAGCGCGCGAGCCAGCGGTCGGTTCTCGATCACCGGCACCCCGGCCGCGAGCGCGATCGCCTTGATCCGCTCCGCCAGCTTCCGCTGCCCCATCGCCACCACCACCGGCGCCGGCGCCACGGCCGGATCGTACTTCAACGCCACCGCAATGTGCGTCGGGTTCGTCACCACCACGTCCGCCTTCGGGACCTCGGCCAGCATCCGCCGGCGAGCCAGCGCCCGCCCCATGCTCCGCAGCCGCGCCTTGACCATGGGGTCACCCTCGGTCTCCCTGGTCTCCCGCTTCACTTCCTCGCGCGTCATGCGGAGCGACTTCTCGTGCTTCCAGACCTGGTAGAGGTAATCCGCCAGCGCGACGCCCAGGAACGCGAGCCCGGCCACCAGGAGAAGCCGCGCCGAGTGCCGCTGGATCGCCACCAGCAGCGCGAACGGCGACTTCCGCGACAGCTCGACCAGCTCGGGCCACGCCCGCGAGAGCGAGCCGTAGACCACCGCGCCCACGATCCCCAGCTTCACCAACGACTTCACCAGCTCCACGACCGCCGCCCCGCCGAAGATCCTGCGCGCGTTCCTGTACGGCGACAGCCTCGACCAGTCGGGGCTCAACGGCCGCCACGTGAGCGTCCCCCGCGCCTGCACCGCCCCCACCGCCAGCGCCAGCCCGCTGATCCCGACCACCACCGGCGCCAGCGCCGCGAACGCCTTCCAGCCGAACGCGCGCAGCCATTCTGCCGTCGCCGGCAGCCCCACCGGCGGCACGGCGGCCACCCGGGTGCTCGTGTCGAACAGAGAGACCAGCGCCCCGGCGAGTGGGGCCGCACCGAAATGCAGCACCCCGGCACCCGCCACCAGCACCAGCGCGCCGCCCACCTCCGGGCTCCGCGGGACCTGACCCCGCCCCCGCGCCTCCTCCCGCCGCCGCGGGGTCGCCGCCTCCGTCCGCTCCTGAAACGACGATTCCGCCATACTCAGCGCACCGGCTGCAGCGCGCCCAGCAGCCTCGTCACCACCGACTCGTACTCACTCGCCCAGGAGGAGAAGAACTCCGCCAGCAGCGGCATCGACGCCGCCAGGGCCAGGATCCCCACCCAGATCTGCACCGGCAACCCCACCACCAGCACGTTGAGCTGCGGCGCCGCCCGCGCCAGCACCCCCAGCGCCACCTGGCTCACCAGCACCGTCGCCACCACCGGCGCGGCGAACCGCAGCCCCAGCGCGAACAGCGTCGCCCCCAACCCCACCAGCCCCCCGAGCCCCCGCTCCACCCCCACACCGCCGCCCACCGGCACCACCTCCGCACTCGCCGCCAGCGCCTCCAGCAGTACCAGGTGCCCCCCGGTCGACAGCAGCAGCACCACCGCCAGCGACTGCACGAACGGGCCGAGGAGCGGAGCATGGACCTGGCTCTGGGGGTCCAGCATCTCCGCGCTCGCCAGACCCGTCTGCAACGAAACCACCTCACCCGCCACTTCCGCCGCACCGATGAACACCGCTGCCCCCAGCCCCATCGCAAACCCCACCAGCGTCTCCGACAGCAACGCCTCCGGCGTCAGCACCCGCGCCGCCTCCGCACTCCGCACCGCCACCGGCGCCAGCACCAGCGTGATCAGCACCAGCAGCGCCGCCCTCAGAGAGACCGGAACGCTCCGGGCCGAGAACACCGGCGCCACCAGCAGCAGCCCGCCCACCCGCATCGCCAACAGCGCAACAGCCTGCAACGCACCCGGCACCGTCGGATCGAAGGCCCCCATCCTCTGCCCTCACTGCACCAGCCCCGGCACGCTCCTCAGCAGCCCCGCCGTGTACTTCACCGCCGTCTGCAGCAGCCACGACAGCGACAGCAGGAACACCGCGCCCACCGCCAGCAGCTTCGCCACGAACGCCACCGTCTGCTCCTGCACCTGCGTCACCGTCTGGAGCACGCTCACCAGCAGCCCCACCCCCAGCGCAACCGCCAGCAACGGTCCGGACAGCAGGAGCCCATGCACCAACGCGTCCCGCGCCAGGTCGATCACCAACCCCTGCGGCATAGCGACCCTCCTACCGGAAGCTCGAAACCAGACCCTCCACCACCAGCGCCCACCCGTCCACCAGCACGAAGAGGATCAGCTTGCAAGGCAACGAGATCATGGCCGGCGGCAGCATGAACATCCCCATGCTCGTCAGCACCGCCGCCACCACCAGGTCGATCACCACGAACGGCAGGAAGATCACGAAGCCGATCTGGAACGCCCGCCTCAGCTCGCTCATCGCGAACGCCGACACCAGCGTCACCGTCGGCACCTCCTCGACCGCCGCCGGCGGCTCCACTCCGGCGATCTCCACCAGCTTCGCGATGTCCTCCTCCGACGTCTGCCGGAGCATGAACTCCCGGAACGGCGCCACCGCCGCCCTCAGCATCGCCGCCTCGTCGATCCGCCCCTCCACCCACGGCCGCAGCGCCGTCCGGTTCACCTCCGCCAGCGTCGGCGCCATCACGAAACCGGTCAGGATCAGCGCCAGCGCAGCGAGCAGATGCGCCGGCGGCGCGGTCTGCGTCCCGATCGCCTGGCGCAGCAGGTGTAGCACCACCAGGATCCGCGTGAAGCCCGTCATCAGGAGGAGCAGCGTGGGCAGCGTCGCCAGCAGCCCCAGGACGAGCACCATCCCCACCGTCCCGCTCAGCCGCAGCTCCCCATCCGCCCCGCCCCCGACCGTCAGGCTGAGCCGTGGCAGGAGACTCGCCGCCGGCACGCCCGCCGCTCCCGCCACTCCCCCGCTCACCTGCGCCAGGCTCGCCGGCGCCGCCTCCGCTGCCCAGGCGTCCGCCGCGCCGAAGACCACGCCCGCGCCCGCGAGCGCCGCGCCGAGCACGAGGACCCGCAGGAGCCCCCGCAGCCGCCCCCCGAGCGACCACGGGGCCACCGCCCCCTCACCCGCCACCTCCCGCCGTAGCGCCGCGCACTCCGCCTCCCCCAGCTCCAGCACCGGCCGCACCCCGCCTTCGCCGACCGACACGATCACCATCCGCTCGCCCACGCGCACCACCGCCAGACCCTGCCGCGGACCCAGGCCCAGGCGCGCAACCACCTCCAGCGGGAAACCCCGCCCGGGCCCACCGCCGAACCCTGCGTACCAACGCAGCACCCGGAACACCAGCGCCAGCAACGCCAGCACCACCGCCAGCGCCGCCGCCACGCCCAGCAAACCCGCCAGGCTCATGACGAACCTTCCACCGGACCCGTCGGCAGGATCCGCGTGATCCGCACCCCGAACTGCTCCCCGATCACCACCACCTCCCCCTCCGCGAAACGCCGATCTCCCACGTAGATGTCGATCGGCTCCCCCACCAGACGATCGAGCTGCACCACCGACCCCCGACCCAGCGCCAGGATCTCCTGCACCGTCATCTGCGTCCGACCCAGCTCGATCGAAACAGGCAGCGTCAGGTCATAGAGCGCCGACAGCTTCCCCGGCTCCCCCTTCCCCTCCACCTTCTCGGTCAGCTCCGCGAACTCCGGCCTCACGCCGTCTTTCGACCCGTTCGCATCCCTCGTCTCCAACTTCTTCACCCTCCAGCCGTCGAGCCTCGCTCTGCCGCAGACACCGGCGGCTCACCTTCCGGTCGGATCGGCTCCACGATCCGAACCGCCAGCCGCCTCCCGATCCGCCCCACCGTCGCCCGGTAACGCCGCCGCCCCGCCACCAGCACCTCCACCTCTCCCCCCGGCGGCAAACCCGTCGCCACCACCTTCCCCGGCCGGAACGCCTCCAGCTCCCGCATCGAAAGCCGGAACTCCGGAAGCCGCACGCTGATCGGTACGTGCGTCGCCCGCACCGCCCGCTCGACCGCCTCGCGGTCCGCCTCCCGATCCTGCGGCGACACCCGCCCCGCCTGCACCCGCCGCCCACCCCCTCCCGTGAAGAACTTCTCCAGCACCGCGAACGGCAGACACAGCAGCAGCACGCTCTCGATCCCCTCCGCCCGGAACCCCACGTTCGCCACCAGCACCGGGTCCTCGTCGTTCGCGATCTGCAGCATGTCCGGGATCGACTCGAACCGGTTCAGCGTCAGGTCCAGCCGAACATGGTCCCGCCAGATCTCCGTCAGCTGCCCCGCCACGTAATCCGCCACCAGCTGCACCACCATCCGCTCCAGCGGCGTCAGCGCCCGCTGCAGCACGATCGGCGGCCCGCTCCCACCCAGCAGCCGGTCGATCAGGTAGAACGCGAGCTCCGGCCCGAAGTCGATCACCCCCTGCTGCCCACCCGAATCCGCGATGTCGAACACGTAGGACGCGCACGGCACCCGCAGCGACAGCACGAACTCCCCAAAGCTGAACTGCTCCACCCCCAGGAGCTGCAGATCCACCTCCCCACGCACCCGCGCCGTCAGCCAGCTCTCCAGCGACTTCACCAGCAGCCCGTACATCGCCTGCAGCGTCCGCAGGCGCTCCTTCGAGATCCGGTTCGGCCGCCGGAAGTCGTAGACCTGCACCTCCCGCCGCGTATCCCGCGCCGGCAGCTTCGGCTCCGCCTCCGCGGCCGCCGCCCGGCCGAACAGCAGGTCGATCTCTCGCTGCGATAGCGTCTCCGATGCCATCGCCCTACTGAATCACGAACTGCGGCAGGTAGACCCGTCGAACCTCCCCCTTCTCCACCATCCCCGCCGCCACCGCCCTCAGCTCCTCCTTCAACGCCTCCCGCCCGCCCACGTCCGCCAGCTGCGCCACCGTCTTGCTCCCCAGAACGCCCAGCACCGCATCGCGCACCTCCGCATCCCGTGCCGCCAGCTCCTCCGCCGTCGCCGGCGAGTCCACCTCGAACGCCACCGTCGCCACCAGGAACCGCAGCCCCTGCGAGTCCGCCGGGTTCACCACCAGCCCCTCCATGACATGGATCGCACCCCTCTCACGCGCCTCGACCGCTCCACCCGCCGGCTCCGAAAGCCGCTTCACCACCAGAGGACCCAGCGCGTAACCGCCCACCGCGCCCCCCAGCACCAGCCCCGCCACCAGCCCCGCCACCACCGGCAGCAGCCCGCGCCCGCCCCGTCGCGAGCCTCCCTCGAGCGAACCATCCTCGCGCATCATCACTCCCGTCCGATCCGTGATCCGCACCGGCCGCGCCCCACCTGCCGCTCGCTCCGCGGCATGCCCCCCATCGACGCTCCCACGTCCCGGAACGTCGGCAGCGGCGCCTGTGCCACCCGGCATGCTCACCTTGCCTTCGCGCCAACCGGGTATTAGCACGCGTCATACCATTTTCACGACCAAGACATCGAATTGTGTAAGTGTTTACGCACTACCAGATTACAAAATTGGTGCGGCGCGCCCCGCCAGATCGGGATCGCGCCGCGACGCCCGGACCGGCATTCTCTGCCGGGTCGCAACCGGCCGGTCTTGCCGGGTCGGATGTCCGTTCCCACACACGAGCGCGGCCGCCACGGCTTGCCGTGGCGGCCGCGCTCCGGGCCTCGCCGACCCTCCAGCCCAGCACTACCGCTTCAGATTCACCAGCTCCTGCAGCATCTCGTCGCTCGAGCTGATCACCCGCGCATTGGACTGGAAACCCCGCTGCGCCGTGATCATGTTCGTGAACTCCTGCGCCAGGTCCACGTTCGACATCTCCAGCGCGCCCGACGTGATCCGCGACTGGCTCCCTTCCCCCGCGAACCCGAGCACCGGCGCACCCGAGTTCGCCGACACCGCGTACATGTTGTCCCCCACGCGCATGAGCCCCGCCGGATTGTTGAAGTCGGCCAGCACGATCTGCCCCAGCGTCAGCGTGACGCCGTTCGTGAACGAACCCGTGATCGTCCCCGTCTGGTCGATGCTGATCCGCTCCAGGTAGCCCATCGCGTACCCATCCTGCTCCCGCAGCACCGCGGAAGACGGCGCCGCGAACTGCGACAGCCCGTCAATACCGCCCACCGTCCCGAAATCGATCGTCACCGTCTGGGGCGACGGGAAACCGGCGACCGCAAACGTGAACGTGTGCGCGTCGGTCGGCGGGACCACGCCGTTCACGCCCCGGAGCGTGCCGTCCGCGTTGAACTCCACGTACCCCGTCCCCCCGGACACCACCGTCTCCGCGACCCCATCCAGCGACACCGTGACCGTGAAGTTCCACCGGTTCGAGATCGGCCCGGCGGGCGCAGGGGTGTTGTCCTTCGTGAACGTGATCGTCAGCTCGTGCCGCCTCCCCTGCTCGTCGTAGATCGTGATCGTCGTCTCGCGCGTTGCGCCCGGCGCGGCTTCCGCGTTGAGGTTGCCCCCGACCGTCACCTTCTCCGTCCCCCGCGCCGCGGACTTCTGCCCGAACGGGAGGATGATGTCCGTGATCGAGTCGTTCAGCACGCCGTTCGTCGCCATCCGGCCCTGCACGACGAACCCGTTCGTCGCGGCGACCAGCCGCCCCGTCGCATCGAGCTGGAAGTTCCCGGACCGCGTGTAAAACTGCTGCTTCCCGTCCGAGACCACGAAGAACGCATCCCCCTGGATCGCCAGGTCGGTCGTCACGCCCGTGTTCTCCAGGTTGCCCTGCGTGTACAGCAGGTCCACGCTGCCGATGTTCATCCCCAGCCCGACCTGCATCGGGTTGGTTCCGCCGCTGACCTCGGCCATCTCGCCGGCCGGCCGGCTAGCGCCCTGCAGGAGCTGGGCGAACGCTTCCTTGAACGTCACCCGGCTGGCCTTGAACGCCACCGTGTTCACGTTCGCGATGTTGTTGCCGATCACGTCCATCCGGACCTGGTGGTTCCGCAGCCCGGAGACGCCGGAGAAAAGCGACCGCATCATCGGAAGAACCTCCTTCGGCTCAACGAGTGTTTGTGATCTCGACCACGGTGGCCAGCGGCAGCTCGAGCGGGCCCGCCAGCAGCACGGGGCCCTCCCGCTCGAAGCGCACTCCGTCGATCCGGGCCGTGGTGTACGTCTGCGCGGCGACGGTCTGGCCGTCGTCGCCCGCGACCTCGACCGCGACGGTGTAGATGCCGGGCGTGAGCGGCGCATCGCCGCCGCCGATCTCGAGGACATGCCGGCCGCCCGTCAGGAAGCCGAGCGGGCGCGATTCGACCAGCTGGCCGCTGGCGTCGTACACGACCAGCTTCGCCTGCCCGCCGGCCCCGGCCACATCGACCGTAATGGACGCGGATCCGTCCTCCGGCACCCAGACCTGGTCACTGGACGCCATCACCGTGCGACCGATCACACCCGCGGCGAGGCCGTTGCCGAAGCCCCAAAGGAGCTCCCCGATCGAGGCGTTCTGCTGCTCGATCCGCTCGTTCAGGACGATGAGCTGTTCGACGCTCGAGAACTGCGCGAGCTGGGCCGCGAGGTCGTCGGGCTGCATCGGGCTGAGCGGGTCCTGGTGCCGGAGCTGGGCGACCAGGAGCTGCAGGAATTCATCCTTGCCGAACACCTCCCGGCGCGCCGCGGATGAGGTGGTCATCACCGACGAATTCGTCACGCCCGCGGCGGTCGTGATCACGAGTGATCCTCCTTGTTGCTGTGCTCCCTGCGGGAGCGGTGACGATTCGGGTCGGGCTCCTGCCGCGACGAGTGGCCGTGCGGCTGCGCCCGATGTTCCTCCGACTCCGTGGTCTTCCAGGCGCCCGGACCCGCGGCGCTGGCTACGACTTGCCCACCTTCCTCCGTCCTGAAGACGGAGCGGAGCGCTTCGGCTGCATCGGCGGTCGGCCCGTGGCCATGGATCCGGAGCGTTTCCGGTTCGAGCCCCCGGCCTCGCAGGGCCCGGGCGAGCTCCTCCACGCGATCGGTCAGCCGTTGCGCGGCCGCGGGGTCGTCCAGCCAGATCCGCGCATCCACGGCGGAGCCGCGCAGACCCACGCGGATGCGGCCGATCCCGCCGTCCTCATCGCCGAGTCGGAGCCAAACGCTCGAGGAGGGCAGAGCGCCGCTCTCCTGGAGCTCCAGGACGCGGGCGATGCGGCCGGCGACGTCCGGCCCCGTGGCCTCGAAGCCTGTCGCCGGCCCGTTGGCAGCGGTCGAGCCCGAGGGCGACGTCCATACCGCGTGCGCAGGGGAGTCCGCCGGCAGCGTTCCGGGCTCCGCGCGGCGCCTCGAGCCCGATGCCTCGCCCGTGGCATCGCCGGCGCCGCGATCACGGCCGGAGCCTGCACCCGCCAGCTTGCCCGCCGCGGCGCCCTGCGCGGCGGCCGCCGTCCCGGCCGGCCAGGCCATCGCATCGACCCTCGCCACCGGCGCCACCGGGGCCACGGGTGCCACGCGCGCCGGCGCCGCCACCCGGGCGATCGGCTCGATCGAGGCCACCGGCGCCACCCGGGCGATCGGCTCCAGTGGGGCGACGCCGCCGCCCCCGCCCACATTCCCCCCGCCGGCCGCCGCAGGCTCCGGGAGCTCGAGGTGCCCCGGATCGCGCGGGCCGAGCGTCCGGAGCCCCTCCTCCCGCGCCACCTGCGCCAGCCGCGCGTAGGCCTCGGGGGCGTCGTAGGTCCCGTCGATGACGACGTCGACGGCCCTGCCTTCCGTGTGCGCGGAGGCGAGCGTCCAGGTGACGATAGGGCCCGGCCGGGTCCGCCCCTGCTCGTAGAGGTGGGCCTGGCGCGCCTGGCTGCGGTACCCCTCCACCACCCGCACCTCGTGCCCGAACTCCTCGCGCATGCGTTTCACCACGCGCTCGAGCCGGGCACGGAGCTCCGGGTTGAGGCGACGGAGGTCCCGGTCGACACGGAGCTCGTCCGGCAGCCCGCCGCCCCGCCCCGCCCCGTGCGTCGGGGCCGCCGGGCCCGAAGGCGCCGCGGCGAGCGCGTCCCCGGCTCGACCACCCGGCGAGGCCCCGACTGCGTCCGCCGGCTCAGGCGCCCCGGCCACCCCGGGCGACGTCACCACCCCGGCCGTCCCCCGGGCGCCTTCGGGCCCATGAGACGCCCACGGCAGACCCGCTGCGGCCCCGGCCTCCGCACCGCCACCGCCGGAGGACGGCCGGGCCGCGGGCACCGGCTGGCCCGCCAGCTCCGGCGTGCGGGCCGCCGGCGGCGCGGCCAGGAGCGAAGCCACCCCGTCCGACCGTTCGCCATCCCGGCCCGCCAGCTCCGCCGGCGCGCCCTCGCCTTCGGCGCCACAGGTCGCCCCGCCACCTACCTCCTCCGCCACAGCCCGCGGGGCCTGCTCGAGCGCCAGGGCCCCGGGCGCCTGCCCGAGCCACGCCGCCAGCACCGCCGCGAACCCGCCCGGCTCCACCTCGGACCCCGACTCCGACGCCGGGCGCCTCGGCGCGCCCGCCTCTCCCCCGCCCGTTGCCGCGGTCACCACCAACAAATCACCGACCCCGGTCATTTCGCCCCTCCTTCCCGCAGCACGCCCCGACTCACCGCCGCCGCCCGGGCCGGCTCGAAGCTCGCCAGGATCGCCGCCGCCTTCCGCTCCCCGACGTGCCCCAGAATCGCACGGATCTCCCGATCATCCAGCTGCTCCAGCACCCGCGCCGCCTCCGCCGGCCGCATCACCGCGAAGATCCTGGCAAGCCTCCGCGGCCCCCCATCCCCGTCCACCACCTCCGCGGCCGCCGTGTCCGCCGAACTCGACGACGCCATCCCGGAAACCGCCCCACCCGCCGGCTCATCCGCCGGCTCCGGGGCACCCGCCGCCAGCGTCGCGGAGTCGACCTGCACCCCGCCGCCCTCGACCACCGCCGAGTCGCCCACGGCCGGGCCCGTCGGCAGCGGCTCCGTCCCTCGCGCCAGCCCCACCTCGCTGCCCCGCAGGACCACCACCGTGCTCATCCCGAACAGCCCGACCATGAAACCGATCAACGCCGAGACAAGCAGTCTGCTCACGGTCCCTCACCCCCCGGCGCCCCGGCGGACCCGAGGCTCCGGCCATGCCGCGTCACCGCGATGTCGTCCATCGCCTTGCGCTCCGCCCGGGCCTCCTCCTGGCGAAGCACCTCCAGGAACCGCGCCCGCAGCTCCTCCAGCACCCGGCGCTGCCGGAACGCGTCCGCGTAATCCCGCAGCGACGCCTCCACCTCCCGCTCCGCCGCACGGTACGCCGCAACCGCCTCCGCAATCCGCACCTCCAGCCGATCCAGCAGCAGCTCCAGCGGACGCAGCTCCCCAACCTTCCCTCCCCCCTCCTGCGCCTCCGCCCGCCGCTCCTGCCCCGCCGCGAGCGCCGCATGCAGCCGCTCCAGCTCCCGAGCCGCCTCCTCCGCCCGCCGCCGCGCCTCCCCCAGCCGCAGCGCCCTCTCCTGCTCCCGCCAGATCCTCAGATCCAGCACCTTCTGCAAACGGAACCTGCGCATCTCCCCGGCCTCAGCGCCCCGCCTCGCCATCCGCGGCGTCCGCCAGCGAACAGACCAGCTCCCGAACTTCCGCGAAGCTCGCCGCCTCCTCCGGCCGCTGCATGAGGAACGAGAGAATCCGCTCCCGCAGACGGATCGCCGCATCCACCACCGGGTCCGTGCCCCCCTGGTACGCACCCACCGCGATCAGATCCTCCTTCTCCCGGTACGCCGCCAGCAGTCGCTGCACCGCGTTCGCCGCGCGCCGATGCCTCTCGTCGATCACCTGATCCCGAACCCGACTCACGCTCTCCAGCACGTCGATCGCCGGAAACTGCCCCGACGTCGCCAGACGACGGCTCAGCACGATGTGTCCGTCCAGGATCGAACGCGCCGCATCCGCCACCGGCTCGTTGAAGTCGTCACCCTCCACCAGCACCGTGTAGATCCCCGTGATCCCGCCCCGCGCGCCCGGACCCGCTCGCTCCAGCAACCGCGGCAGGAGCGCGAAAACCGATGGCGGGTACCCCTTCGTCGTCGGCGGCTCCCCCACTGCCAGCCCGATCTCCCGCCACGCCATCGCCACGCGCGTCACCGAGTCCACCATCAGCAGCACGTGCTTGCCCTGGTCCCGGAAGTACTCCGCGATCGCCGTCGCCACCAGCGCGCCCCGCGCCCGCACCAGCGCCGCCTCATCCCCCGTCGCCACCACCACGATCGAGCGCGCCAGCCCCTCCGGGCCGAGCGAGTTCTCGATGAAGTCGCGTACCTCCCGGCCCCGCTCCCCCAGCAGCGCGATCACGTTCACGTCCGCCGATGCATGACGGGCGATCATCCCCAGCAGCGTGCTCTTCCCGACGCCGCTCCCGGCAAAGATCCCCACACGCTGCCCCTTCCCCAGCGCCAGCAGACCATCGATCGCCCGAACCCCCGTCGCCAGCGGCTCGCGGATCTGCTCCCGCTCCAGCGGGTTCAGCGGATCCGCATTCAGCGGAACCGTTCGCGTCGCGCCCAGCGAACCCCGCCCGTCGATCGGCTCGCCCAGGCCGTTGATCACTCGCCCGAGCAGCCCGGGGCCCACCTCCACCCCCGACGATCGCCCCAGCGGCTCGACCGCGCTCCCGGGATGCACCCCTTCCAGCCCTCCCAGCGGCATGAGCATCACGCCCCGGTCGTGAAACCCCACCACCTCCGCCAGCACCGCGTTGCCGTCCGTGAGGCTCATGACCCGGCAGAGCTCGCCCACCGCCACGTCCAGCCCCGCAGCCTCGATCGTCAGGCCCACGACCCGCGTCACCCGGCCATAGTGCGCGAAGCGCGGCACCTCCCCCAGCCGACGGATCAGCGCCTCAACCATCCCTCAGCCTCCGGAAGATCCGCTCGAGGGCCCGGTCCACCCGCCCGTCCACGATCCGCTCCCGCCCCTCCACCACACACCCCCCCGGCTCGATCGACGGATCCGCGATCCACCGCACGTTCCGCCCGGGCGCGATCGGCACCGGACCCCCACCCTCCGACGCCACCGCCGAGATCGTCGCCAGATCCTGTGGGTTCAGCCGGATCCGAAGCGGCTGATCCAGCGGAAACTCCGCGATCGCACGCCGCGCCAGGTCCGCGATCGCCTGCGGGTCGCCCTTCACCTCCCGCCCGATCACGTGCCCCGCGATCGCCACCGCCAGCGCCACCAGGTTCTCCTCCAGCGCCGCCAGCCACACGCTCTCCTCCGCCTCCAGCGCCGCCAGCAACCCATCCACCGCACGAAGCCCGTGCACCAGCCGCGCCGCCTCCAGCCGCCGCCCCTCCGCCTCCCCCGCCGCCCGCCCATCCGCGAACCCCCGCGCGTACGCCGCCTCCACCTCCCGCGCCCATTCCTCCTCCGTCTTCACAGGCGCCGCAGGCTCCGCCTCCACCGGCTCCGCTCGGGCGGGCTGCAGATCCTCCAGCTCCCACGCCGCCGGACGAGCCTCCTCCGCCGCCCACCCCGCCAGGACCCTCGGTCGCTCAAACGAGGATGTCATCCGCTCCGCTCCCGAGCACGATCTCGCCCGCCTCCTCCAGCGCCCGCACCTTCCTCACAATGCTCGCCTGCGCCGCCTCCGCATCCCGCAGACGCACCGGCCCCAGCAGCTCCATCTCCTCCTCCAGCGCACTCACCGCCCGCTGCGACATCACCGACCGGATCCTCCGCTTCACCTCCTCCGGCGCCGCCCTCAGCGCCAGCGCCAGCTCCCTCAGCTCCACCGCCGCCACCACCCGCTGCAGCGACCGATCATCCAGCTTCGTCAGATCCGTGAACACGAACATCAGCTCCTGGATCTCTTCGCGCAGCCCCTCGTCCCACTGCGCGATCCCGTCCAGGAGCTCCTGCTCCAGCGTCCCCGTCACCAGGTTCAGCACCGCCGCCACCGACGGCGGCCCCCCCACCGCCGCCACGTCCTGCGTCAACGACAGCTCGGACTCCGTCCGCAGCGACCGCTCCACAACCTGCAGCACCTCCGGCAACACCTTCGCCATCCGCGCCATCCGGTACAGCACGCTCGCGCCCAAAGACGCCGGAAGCTGCTTGATCACCTCCGCAACCAGGTAAGGCTCCAGATGCGCCAGGATGAAAGCGATCGTCTGCGGATGCTCGTTCCGCAGCACGCCGCTCAACCGCTGCGGGTCCGCGTTCCGCAGGTTCCGGAAACCCGCCGTGTCCCGGAGCTGACTCTCGATCCGCTTCAGCACCACCGCCGCCTTCTGCGGACCCAGCGCCCGCTCCAGGATCTGCCGCGCGTACTCCACCCCACCCTGCGCCAGCGTGTGCGCCGCCTGCTCCGTCTGCTGCCACTCCTCCAGCACCGCCTCCACCACGCTCACCGGGACGCTCTCCAGCCGCGCGATCTCGAACGAGATCGCCTCCAGCTCCTCCGGCGTCAGCGACTGCGTGATCCGCGACGCCGCATCCGCGCCCAGCGCCATCAGCAGCACCGCCGCCTTCTGGCGACCCGTCAGATCCTCCGCCCGCAACGGGCGCACACGAACCGGCGTTCCCACCAATTCACGCATCCTTGATCCAGGCACGGATCACACGCACCGCGTTCTCCGGCCGCTCCGCCACGACCGCCGAGACCCGGTCCCCACCCGCCAGCTCCGCCGCCGCCGCCAGCTCCCGGCTCCCCAGCCGCAGCTCAGGCTGCACCGCCGCCCCCTCCAGCCGCCCCACCACCTCCGCCGCCACGGCCGGCCCCTCCCCCACCACCGCCGGCCGCAACGACCGCAGCACCCGCCACCCTACCACGAACGCCAGCACCAGCCCCAGCACCCCGACGAGCGGCCGCTGGAACCGCTCCGCAAGCCCCAGCAGATCCAAACCCTCGTCGCTCACCGCCACCTCCGGTTGCCGCCGGTCGAACGGCACGCTCACCACCGTGATCGCATCCCCACGCCCCTCGTCGATCCCCACCGCGTTCCGCACCAGCGCCTCGATCCGCTGCAGCTCCGCCGCGGTCCTCGGCTCCGTCCGCGTCACACCCCCCTCCGTCACCACCCGGTCGTTCACCAGCACCGCCACCGTGAGCCGCTCCACTCCCCCCACTCCCCCCGCCACCGTCTCGATCCTCCGCGTCGTCTCGTAGCTCACGCTCTCCACCAGCGACCCCGCGCCCTCCGAGTTCGGACCCGGAATCACCTGCGACCGCTCCTCCCGCACCACCACCTGCCCCTCCGGATCCACCGCCTGAACCGTCCGATCCACCCGGTCGAAGTTGAGCTTCGCCGAAACCCGCACCCGCACGTTCCCCGGCCCCACCACATCCTCCACCAGCGCCTGCGCCTTCGACTCCAGATAACTCTCCACCTCCCGCTGCAACCCGAGCTGCCGCTTCGTCACCGCATCCACGACCCCGCTCTCCACCGCCGCGGACAACACCCGCCCCTCATCATCCAGCACCGTCACCTGCTCACTCGTCACCCCGTCCACGCTGCTCGCCACCAGCAACGTGATCCCCTCCACCAGCTCCGGGCTCGGCCGGAACCCCGGCCGCAGCTTCAGGAACACCGACGCCTCGCCCCGCCGCTCCCCACGCCGGAACGGCGTCGCTTCCTGCAACGCCAGATGCACCTGCGCCGACTCAACCCCCCGCATCTGCCCGATCGTCCGCGCCAGCTCCCCCTCCAGCGCTCGCCGGTAGTTCACCCGCTGCGTGAAATCCGTCATCCCCCACATCGGCTGGTCGAATAGCTCGAAACCCGGCCGCCCCTTCGCCGGCAATCCCTCCTTCGCCAGCAACACCCGCGCGCGCGCCAGGTCCGAGTCCATCACCTGCACCTCCGTCCCCCCCTTCGCCAGCCGGTACGCCACCTCCGCCTTCTCCAGCCGGTCCGTCACCTCCCCCACCAGCTCCAGCGGCATCCCCGGAAACAGCGGGACCCACTCCGGCCTCGTCGCCCACCGCGAAAAGATCCAGATCGCGATCAGCGTCCCGAGACCGACCAGCAGGATCGCCACCGTGCGACCCCTGCCCAGCTTCTCCGTCAAATTCCGGATGAATGGCGGCATGCCTACTCGCGCCCGCTACGACTCACGCCTGCATGCCCACGACCGTCCGGTACGCTTCCACCAGCTTGTTCCGCAGCTCGATCAGCAGAGTCAGCGCGATCTCCGCCTCCTCCGCCGCCGCCATCACCTGGTGCAGCTCCACCGGCTCGCCCCGTACGAACGCGCCGATCACGTCCCGCGCCTGCTCCTGCAACCCCGACACCTCCCCCAACACCCGCTTCAGGGTATCCGCGAACGTGGCTCCCTCCCCCTCCGGCACCGCCACGCGCCGCACCCCCACGTCCCCGAGCTCCGCCGCGCCCGGCGGAATCCGACCGATCGGCGTCGCCATGCCTCAAACCCTCACGTCGATCCGACCGCCCCGACCGATCCCGTCCTGCGGCCTCAGCCCCACGCCAGGCCCGTACGTCAGCGGCCCCAGCGCCTGCACCCGCGCGTAAAACTCCCGCTCCTCACGCGTCAGCACGCTCCACAGCGCCGGGTCCGTGCCCGGCGGCGGCTCGCTCGGTAGCGCCCCCTCCCCCTGCACCTGACCGGCCCGCCCCCGCCCCGGCGACTCCGCCCGCTCCCCTTCCACCCCCCGCCACACCGGCCGCAAACCCGCCCCGCCCACACCGCTCAGAATGCCCGAAACGCTCATCCTCCACCCTCCTCAGATCTCGATCGCACGCCGCAGCATCGACTTCACCGCCTGGAACACCGTGGCGTTCGCCTCGTAGACCCGCCGCGCCTCGAGCAGGTCCACCATCTCCTCCGTGATCCGTACGTTCGGGTACCGCACGTAACCCGCTGCATCCGCATCCGGATGTCCCGGATCGTAGACCAGCGGGCCCTCCGACGCGTCCTCCCGCACCCCCACCACCCTCACGCCCCCGAACCCCAGCGTCGCATCGCTCCCGATCTGGACCGGCAACACCGGCCGCGCCACCCGCGGCCCCGGCCCCGCCAGCTCCGCCCCGAGCGCCTCGTACGGCTTCGCCTCCAGCTCCACCACTCGCCGACGGTACGGCCCCCCCTCCGGCGTCCGCGTCGTCTCCGCGTTCGCGATGTTGCTCGCGATCACGTCGATCCGCTGCCGCTGCGCAGATAGCCCGCTCGCCGGAATCGCCAGCGAACGGAACAACGGCCGGATCAGCAACCGCGGGAACCAGCCCGAAAAACCCGCCCTCCCGATCGGCATCGCTTACCGCTCCCTCACACTCGCGCGCACCTGCGCGTAAACCTTCTGGAGCAGACGCGCCGCCGCGTCGAACCGCAGATGCTCGTCCGCCAGCGCCACCATCTCCGCCTCCAGGTCCACCGGCGCGTTCGCCTCCCGCTCCAGCCCCGACAACGTCGCCTCGAACGTCCCCGGCTGCGCCGTCGTCGCGTTCGCCACCCGATGCGCCGTGATCCGGACCCGCTCCACCGACGCGTCCAGACTCTCCTTCAGCTCCGCAGCCGAGGTCGATGGACCGATCAGTCGTGTGAGCATGGCGTCGCCACCTTTTCCCCGATTGTCGCCCGGATGCCACCCCCGCACCCGAGCAAGCCCCGTTCCACACCCGCACCACCTCCCTCACGGCCGGCGACACGGAAGAACGACGAGGAGCTATGTCGCTATGATTCAACGAGTTAAAAACGAAAGACGGGATTCCGGATCAGAAAAAAGCCGCACCAGAAAAGAAAACCGGGCTCTCGCTCGGACACCCGAACCGGCAGGAACTTCCGCCCCCCACGCGGATGCATTTGCCGCCCCCAAAAAAACGCCCCGCCCGAAAAAGGGCGGGGCGGGCAGCGTGATGACCGACGGAGCCGCCCTCTGCCCCTCAGCTGGGCTGGGGCGCCCGCTTCCCGTTCAGCTTGTTGCGCAGCGTGCGCACGCTGATCCCCAGCAGCTCCGCCGCTCGCGTCCGATTGTGCCCCGTCAACGCCAGAGCCCGCTGGATCAGCACATTTTCCGCTTCCGCTATGTTCAGCGAGGTCAGGCTCACCGCCGGCACGACCCCGTCTCCGGCCGCAGCCGCTTCCCCGGACGGCCCACCCCCGGCCCCGGCTCCGCCATCCCTGCTCAGCACCCCCAGACCGTCCAGATCGAACGCCGACGGCTTCAGCACCGGATCCGTGCTCAGGATCACCGCACGCTCGACCGCGTGCGCCAGCTCCCGCACGTTCCCCGGCCACGAGTACCTCTGCAGCATCTCGATCGTCTCCGGCGCGATCCCCACGATCTTCTTCCCGATCTCCTTCGCCGTCCGCTGCGCAAAACGCTCGACCAGCAACGGGATGTCGCTCAGCCGCTCCCGCAGCGGCGGCACACGGATCGTCACCACGCTCAGCCGGTAGTACAGATCCTCCCGGAACGTCCCCTTCCGCACCTCCGCCGCCAGATCCCGGTTCGTCGTCGCCACGATCCGCACGTCCACCCGCACCGGCGTCGTGCCCCCCACCCGCTCGAACTCCTGCTCCTGGATCACCCGCAGCAGCTTCGCCTGCAGGTCCAGCCGCATCTCCGAGATCTCATCCAGCAGCAGCGTCCCCCGGTTCGCCCGCTCGAACGCACCCTTCACCTGCCGGATCGCCCCGGTGAACGCACCCTTCTCGTGCCCGAACATGATGCTCTCCACCAGCTGCTCGGGCAGCGCCGCACAGTTCACCGACACGAACGGCCCATCCCGCCGATCGCTCAGATTGTGGATCGCCCGCGCCAGCAGCTCCTTCCCCGTCCCCGACTCCCCCTGCAGCAGCACCGTCGCCCGCGTCGGCGCCACCATCCCGATCGTCTGCAGCACCCGCTTCAGCTCCGGACTCTCCCCGATGATCTCCCGCTCCGTCCGGAACTGGTTCACCTCCGCCCGCAACGCCGCGTTCTCGCGCTTCAGCTTGACGAACTCCAGCGCCTGGTTCACCACCAGCTCGAGCTGCTGCGCACGGATCGGCTTCGTCACATAGTCGATCGCGCCCGCCTTGATCGCCGCCACCGCATGCTCGATGCTCCCGTAACCCGTCACCATGATCAGCGGCACGTCGTACCCCTCGGCCGACAACCGCGCCAGGAACTCCAGCCCCGTCGTGCCCGGCATCCGGTAGTCCGAGATGATCAGATCGATGCCACCCCGCGCCAGAACGTTGAACGCCGCCGCAACGTTGTGCACCCCGATGACCTCGTGCCCCGCAGCCTGCAGGATCCCTCGCATCACCTGCAGAGCCGCGGCCTCGTCATCGACGCAAAGGATGTTCGCCATAACCGCAACGGTAGGGATCGGACTTCTTCCGAGGTGCTAAACTTCGGATGAGTTCCGGACGAAATTCAATATTACCCGACTCGACCGGGCCTCGCAACGAAAGGTCCCGTCCGAGTCGCTTTTCCGACGAGGGGTCTGGCATTGAGGATCACCAACCGCATTCTCTATCTCGAGGCGCTGGCCGCGCTCCAGAAAAACCTCCAGGCCGTCGACCAGGCACGGGAGTGGATCGCGACCGGCACCCGCATCCGCCGGGCGTCCGACGACCCGGGCGCCATCGGCGCCGTCCTGCGCGCCGACAGCCAGGTCCGCGCGCTGGCCCAGTACCGGCGCAACATCGCCGCCGCACGCTCGCGGTTGCAGACCGAGGAGCTCGTCCTCAGCCAGCTCACCGAAAACCTCACCCGCGCCAAGGAGATCGGACTCGCCCAGGCCGGCAGCACCGCCAACGCCGCCTCCCGCGCCGCGGCCAAGGAGCACGTCGACCGCATCCTCGAGCAGATCATCCAGGCCGCCAACACACGCTTTAACGGAAAATATCTCTTTGGCGGCCATTTCGCCGACCAGGTGCCGCTCGATCCGACCGGCGCGTTCGACCCGACCAGACCGCCGGCCGGCGCGCACCAGGTCGAGATCGGCGCCAATCAGGTCGTGCGCACGAACCACGATGCCCTCGAGATCTTCATCCAAAGCGGGGTGATCGACGCGCTCCAGCAGCTCTCGGCCGGGCTCGGCGCCGACGACGATAACGCGATCCGCGGGGCGCTCGACCTGATCGAGACCGCTTTCCACAACGTCCAGGCGCTGCTCGGCGACGTCGGCGCCCGCTCGCTCCACCTCGACATCGCCGAGGCGAACCTGGACGCGCTCGAGGTCAACCTCCTGAACTTCCGCGCCGAGCTGGCGGAGGTCGAGTTCGAGGAGGCCGTCACCACGCTGGTCCAGCGTCAGACCGCCTACCAGGCGGCCCTCCTGGCCACGTCGAGGATCCTGACGACCACGCTCGTGGATTACCTCAGATGATGATGACTGCCCTGGCTAGCCCCGCACCGGCCGCCCAGCCCGGGATCGAGACTGCAGCCGCGGTCGCGGCGGCGGATCCGGTGCTGATCTTCGAGGAAGGCCTGCTCGGCTTTCCCGATTGCCGTCGCTTCACCCTGCTCCCGACCGAGCGGGATGGACTCTTCTGGCTCCAGTCCCTCGACCACGAATCGCTCGTCTTCCTCGTCGCGGACCCGTTCCGCTTCGTTCCCGACTACGTGGTCGACCTGGAGCCGGCGGCGCTGCGGGGCCTGGAACCGGTGTTGCCGACGGACATCGCGGTCCTCGCGATCGTCACGCTGGCTCGCCAGCCCGGCGAACCGTGCACGGTGAACCTCCAGGGCCCGATCGCGATCAACCTGCGCACCCAGCGGGCCCGCCAGATCGTCCTCCCCGACCCGGAGTACGGCCTCCGCCACCCACTCGACCTGGCCTGACGGCCGCTGCGGCCGTCGCTCGCCTCAGCTCCCGGAGTCGTCGTCCGATTCGACCGCGCGCAGGATCGCCGCGCCCATCCGTGACAGCGGGACGACCTCCTCGGCCGCCCCGATCCGGATCGCCTCCTTCGGCATCCCGAAGACGGCGCAGCTCTCCTCGTCCTGGACCAGCGTCCGGGCCCCGCTCTGCCGCATGGCGAGGAGTCCCTGGGCGCCGTCGCAGCCCATGCCGGTCAGCAGCACCCCGACCGCGTTCTTGCCCGCGCTCTTGGCCACCGAGTGGAAGAGCACGTCCACGGCGGGCCGCTGGTGGTGCACCGGCGGGCCCTTCTTGATCCGGACCACGTACTGGGCGCCCCTGCGCTCGAGGACCATGTGCCAGTCTCCCGGCGCGATCAGCGCCACGCCCGGCACCACCTCATCCTCATCCTTCCCCTCCCGCACCTCCATCGCGCACACCTCGTTCAGCCGCCGGGCGAACGACGCCGTGAAATGCTCCGGCATGTGCTGCACGATGACCGTGCCCGGCCCATCCGGCGGGAACGCGCGCAACACTGTCTCGATGGCGCGCGTGCCGCCGGTGGACGCCCCGATCGCCACCACCTTCCGCCCTGCGCCGAGCCATCGCTTCCGCTCCGGGGACGGCGCGGCCACCTCGTCGCTCGCCTCGGGCTCCTGCCGCCGCCCCACCCGCGCCGCCGCCGCCGCGCGGATCGCCCGCACCAGCTGCCCCGAAACGTCCGGCGCGGAGTATTGCGAGCCGGGCTTGCAGACCACCTCCACCGCCCCCAGCTCCAGCGCGCGGATCGCCGCCTCGCTGTGCTTCGGCGTCAGCGAGCTCGCCACCACGACCGGAATCGGGTAGTGCTTCATCAGCTTCTCGAGGAACGAGAGCCCGTCCATCCGCGGCATCTCGATGTCGAGCGTGATCACGTCCGGCTTGAGCCGCACGATCTTCTCCCGCGCCACGTACGGGTCGACCGCGGTCCCCACCACCTCGATGTCGTCGTAGCGCGAGAGCTCTCTCGTCAGCACCTGCCGCACGAGCGCCGAGTCATCTACCACAAGCACCCGGATCGGTCGTTTCTCCGTCATGTCTCGATCCCACCGCTCAGGTACAGGATCACCTCAACACTCGCCGACACCCCCACGCTCTCCGGCCCCGGTGGCCGTACTCCCACCGGCGACGTTCGCGACCTCCGCTAGCTCTTCTTCCCCGACTCTTCGCCCGGATCGGCTCCACACCTTGTAGTTTCACCACAACCACCGACAGCGCCCCCGAATGGAGCCCGCGTCGCCTTCGGCCGCCGCGCCGCCGCCCGAACTGCCCCTCCGGCCTCTCCGCCGCCGTCCCCCGGGCCACGTCCCGAGCGCCTGGCGCTTCGCCCACCCCGGGCCGCGCGTCCAGCGCTCACGCCCGGGTCTCCCGCGACAACGGCTCCCGGCCGGAACCCCACGCCCCCGGCATCCCCAACCTCGCGCGCGCCCGGCCGGGGGCTCCCCGCCGCGGTCCCCGGCGCGTTCGCTCCATGGCCAGCGCCCGGACCCGCTCCCTGCCCTCATCAAAGGATCCTCTCCTCGCCCCCGACCCTCACGATCACCCGGCCCGTGCCGATCTCGAGCAGCATCGTCCGTGGCTGCGCACCGCCCACGTCCTGCGCGCAGAGCAGGACCCCCTCCCGCCGCAGCAGCTGCCTCACGGCCGCGAAGTTCCGCTTCCCCACCTGAAAAGGGTCCGTACCGCCGTCCTCCCGGAATCCCGCCCCTCCCGCCACCTTCACCACCAGCCGCTCCTTCCTCGCACCCGCACGACAACATTCCCGAAAGAGCAGCGGCACCCCCGTGTCCACGAACATGCACGGCTCTCGTCCCGCCTTCTCCGGCGCCAGCGCCGACGACGGCAGCATCACGTGCAACAGCCCGCCCACACCCGCCACCGGATCGTAGGCCGCCACCCCGAGACAGCTCCCCAGCGCGTACGTGATCAACGTATCGCCCGGGTTCGCCGAGACCTTCAGCCCCGGGACGCCCACGACGTGCGTCACGCCCCCAACCCGCCTCACTTCACGTACACGGCCGGCCGCCGGTACCCGAACCGATGCGACAGCGCCGAAAGACTCTCCGAATGCCCGACGAACAGATGCCCGCCCGGCCTGAGCAGCTCCCAGAAACGCTCCACCAGCCGCTGCTGGGTCTGCTTGTCGAAGTAGATCATGACGTTCCGGCAGAAGATCACGTCGAACGGCCCCTTCATCGGCCAGGGGTCGATCAGGTTCAACCGCGCGAGCCGCACCATCGACCGGATCGATTCCCGGGCCTGGTAACGCCGCGGCGGCCCCGCACTGATGCAGGTGAAGTAGGTCCGCAGCAGCCGCGGCGGAATTCGCCGGACCTCGCTCTCCGTGTAAACCGCCGCCCGCGCCTTCGCCAGCGCGCGCCGCGAAATGTCGGTCGCGAGGATCCTGGCTGCCGCGCACTCCGCCTCCGTCAGCTCCTCCCGCAGCACCATCGCGATCGTGAACGGCTCTTCCCCCGTCGAGCACCCCGCGCTCCAGATGCGGATCTGCAGGCCCCTGCGCCGCAACGCCGGCAGCACCGAGGTCCGGAGGTACTCGAAGTGTTGCGGCTCGCGGAAGAAATACGTTTCGTTCGTCGTGATCGCGTCGACGAGCTCCGAGAGCTCCCTGCCCGTCGTGTCCCGCTCGACCCACCTCAGGTACTCATCGAAGCTGCGCAGGCCAAGCGCCCGAAGGCGCTTGGCCAGCCGCGTCTGAACCAGCAACTCCTTCCCCGGGATGAGGTCGATCCCGCACAGCTCGTGGACCAGCTTTCGCACCCGGCGGAACTGCGAGGGGCTGAGCCGGGGCAGCCTCGTATCCTGCATCGATCACCGACCGGTCACGAATCCCCGGCTGCCCTGGCTCCGTGGCGGAACCGCCGGGCCTTGCGCCCGTTCCGGCCTCGCCGACCATTCCGCTCCTCCGCCGGCGCGAACGCGGCGACCCCCGACGCCGGGGTGGGTTGGGTGGCTGTGCTGGGGCGGGTGATGGAGAGGCGGAACTCGGCAATGAGGTTGCGCATGCGCTCGGCCTGCACGCTCAACTCCTCGGCCGCGCTCGCACTCTCCTCGCTGCTTGCCGCCGTCTGCTGCGTCAAGAC
>DATCLG010000097.1:0-15878 GCA_036564015.1 Longimicrobiales bacterium | reverse complement strand
CGGGAAGGACCCGTCGAAGGTGGATCGTTCGGGGGCGTATGCGGCGCGTTGGGCGGCGAAGAACGTGGTGGCGGCGGGGCTGGCGCGGCGGTGCGAGATCCAGCTCGCCTATGCGATCGGCGTGGCGGAGCCGGTGGCGATTCACGTGGACACGTTCGGGACCGGCCAGGTGTCGGACGAGCGGATCGCGCGCGCGGTGGGGGAGGTGTTCGACTTCCGTCCCCGGGCGATCGTCGAGGCGCTGAGGTTGGAAGCGCCGATCTTCCGTCCGGCGGCGGCGTACGGACATTTTGGCCGCGAGCCCTACGTCGGTCGTGTCGGCGGGCGGGAGGTGGAGTTCTTCCCCTGGGAGAAGACGGATCGGGTCGAGGAGCTACGGGCGGCGGCCGGGCTGTGAGGGATCGCCCGTGGCGATCCCGGGCTGAGGGGTGGTCAGCGGGCCATCGGGCGCAGGGTGTGCCTGGATGGTCGGTACCGGGAGGGGGCGGGAGGGCGGGGCGGATCCGACGTCGGGCTGCCGGGGTACGGATGGTGCAGTTGCGGAGCCGTCCCCACAGTGGCGGCCTGGTGTGGGCCGTGCGGCCGCATCCGGGGCCGTGGACGTGCTTTCTGTGGTAAAGGCGACGGATGGGGGAAGGGGAGTCGGCCGGCCACCTGCGTCGTGGGGAGCCAGGGGCCGGGGTCTGACGGTTCAAACGGCAGCGAAACGGAGGCTCCCATGGTAGAAGTCAGGGTCCAGAGCCTCGGGCTCGACCGGACCTCCAACACGCCGGTTGTAATTCTCCAGGAGAAGAACGGGACCCGGGTGCTGCCGATCTGGATCGGCCCGAGCGAGGCCAGCGCGATCGCGATGGAGCTGGCGGGGATGAAGTTTTCGCGGCCGCTGACGCACGATCTGTTCGCGTCGGTGATCCTGGGTTTGGGGGGCTCGCTGAAGCGGGTGTTGATCACGAAGGTGGTGGACAACACGTACTACGCGGAGCTGGTGATCCAGCGGGGCGCGGAGCTGATCAGCGTGGACGCGCGGCCGTCGGACTCGATCGCGATCGCGCTGCGGCTGGACGCGGCGATCTACACGAACGACGAGCTGCTCGAGAACGCGGGGGTGGAGGTGGCGGGCGCGACCGGGAACGCGCAGGATTTCCTGGAGGGGCAGAAGGAGTTCGGCGGGCTGCGAGCGGAGGATCTGCAGGAGTACCTGCGCCGGCTGCGGCCGGAGGACTTTGGCCGGTTCACTCCATGAGGTGGGTGGTGCGGATCGGAAGGTGGAGCCTGCCCACGGTGTTGGGCGGGCTTCTTCTGTGTTTCGGTGTTCTGCAGGCGCAGGAGCTGAGCCTGCAGGGGCGGGTGCTGGACGCCGCCGGACAACCTCTGGCGGGTCAGGAGGTGGTGCTGCACCGGGTCACGCCGGCGGGAGGGGCGGCGGTTGCGCGGGCGACGAGCGGCGCGGATGGTCGCTTCGTGCTCCGGGTGGAGGGCGCGGGCGGACCGGACGCGTTGTACTTCGCCGCGACCATTTACGACGGCACGCTCTACATCGGGACGCCGTTCCGGGGCAGCGTCCCGCCGGATGCGGAGTACGTGCTCGTGGTCGGAGGGGATTCGGCGGCTGTGGCCGGGCTACCTGGCGCCGTGCAGGCGCCGGGGTCGGGAGTGGGGGGCGGGGCCGGGTTCGCGGTCCTGGTCGCGGTGTGCGGGCTGACCGGCGGGCTCGGCCTGGTCGTTGTGCGGCGACGTGGCCTGCAAGCGATCCGGCGGCAACGAGAGCTCCTGATCGAGCTGGCGCAGCTGGACGAGCGGTACGGGGATCGGCAGGGGGAGGCAGATGGGGCGGAGTCCGAGGCGTACCGCCAGGCGCGGGCCGCGCTGTGCGAGCGGTTGCGGTCGATGAGTCATGCCGCTGGTGAGTGACGACGCCGTGGTGCTCCAGGCCTTCGCCTACGGCGAGACGAGCAAGGTGCTGCGGCTGCTGACGAGGACGCACGGTGTGCGGTCCGCGATCGCGAAGGGGGCGCGGCGTCCCAAGAGTCGCTTCGCCGCGGTGCTCGAGCCGTTCGCGGAGGGCACGGTGACGCTCTACCTCAAGGAAGGGCGGGACCTCCAGACGCTGGGGAGCTTCGAGCTCACCCGGAGCCGCCAGGGCCTGGGAGGGGATCTCTTCCGGTTCGGCGGCGCCTCTCTGCTCACGGAGCTGGTGCTGCGGACGGCGAGCGAGGCATCGGAGCCGGCGCTCTTCGAGCAGTTTCGCCGCGCGCTCGACCGGATCGAGCGGGCGCCGGCCGCAGAAGTGGAGAGCGTGGTGCTCGCGGAGACCTGGGCGTTGATCGGGACGCTGGGCTTCGCGCCGGCGATCAGCGCCTGCATCGCCTGCGGCCGCGCATTCGAAGCGGACGAGGAGAGCATCTTCGATTACGCCGCAGGCGGGATGCGGTGTCTGGCGTGTGAGGCAGGTTCTCCGGGCCGGCCGGTTCCGGCCCACGCCCGTGCGGCCCTCCAGCGGCTGTGCCGCGGGGAGGCAGTGCCGCTCGAGCGGACGGGCGCCCACTGGCAGCTGCTCGGCAGGTTCCTTGCCCATCACGTCGCGGAGGGCGGCCCCATCCGCTCGCTCGCCTTTCTCGCCTCCGCGCTCGAGGCCTCCGCGCCCCGCGCGTGAGGGAATGCAGGCCCCGCCGCCGCGCCACCCTGCACGGCGCTCGACCCTGCGCCCGGGTGCGCGGCACAGCGGACCGTTCGTGGGGACCAGGAGCCCGGGGCCGCGGAAACGTGGGTTTCCCCGCAACGTGCCCCCGGTCTGAACCTTGCGGCAAGCGCGCTCGCCGTCGCGACTCTTGACTCGGGTTGCCCGGCCGGGTAAGATGGGGCGGGGGGGCCTGTGCCAGGTGGAGGGGAGCCGGGACGTGTGACCCAGGACAGGCGGAGGGCCATCGCAATCTCAGCTACAGCACAGCTGGTTCTGTGCGGAGGTGACGATGAGACGCTTATGCCGCGTCGGTGTCATCCTCCTTTTCGCGCTCGGTTGCTTCCCCGCGATACTGTCTGCCCAAGACCGGGGGAACAGTAGCTCGACCGGCGTCCGGGAGCGTGGGGTTCGGCTGGGCCAGAACTATCCGAATCCTTTCAACCCGACGACCCGGATCCCGTTCGAGCTCGGCGAGGAGCTCTTCGAGGGCGGGGAGCCGGTCCACGTGACCATCCGGATCTACAACGTCCTCCAGCAGCTCGTGGCGATCCCCAAGGCGTTGAATCACGAGTTGGGCAACGGGCTTCCTGTGGACGGGCTGGAGTACACGACTCCGGGGCGCAAGGAGGCGTACTGGGACGGAACCGATCGAGACGGCCGTCAGGTCGCCTCCGGGGTGTACCTGGCGCAGATCGTGGTGAGGACGTCCTCGGGCGTGCTGACGGACGTACGCAAGATGGTCGTGGCGAAGTGAGCCGGGGCGCGGAAGCGCTGTGCTGCGATGCTCGACGAAGCGCCGGGGCGGCGAGCGGCCCGGCGCTTCGTTGTTTCAGGCGCGGCCGCACTCACTGCGCCACGTAGAGGAACCGCCCGCAGTTGTCGCAGTGCCGGACGTCGTTGTTGTCGCCGAGCTCGGAGAGGAGTGCGGTCGGGATGGCGACGAAACAGCCGTAGCAGGTCCCGTTGATGACCGGGACGATGACGCGGCCGCGACCGGCGGCGATCCGCTGATAGCGGCTGCGCACGTAAGGCGTGAGCTCCTGCTCCATTTCGGCGACTTTCTCGTCGAGCTTCCTGATGGCCTCGTCGATGTCGACGTGGAACTGGGTGGCCTCGATCTCGCGCTCTTCCTGACTCTCAGCCAGCTCCTGGCGCTGGCTCCTCAGATCCTGAATCTGCAGCAAGATTTCGAGTTGGGGGTGCATCCAGCCTCCCTCGGTCTACCCGGTTGCGTGGATACGGCTTCCTACCGGCACGCTGCGGGTCACGGGGCAGTGCGTCCCCGTCCCGCGAGCTTCGTCTGGTCGCGGCGTCCGCACCTCGCGGGTGCTGCCTGCGAGGCGATCCGGAGCGGGGCAGGAGCCGTGGAACATGGGAAATCGGCACTGATCGCCGGTCAGGCGGCCTTCTCCTCCAGGAGTCTCAGGAGGTCGTCGGGCGTCTGCAGCTCGGCGAGCCGCTGCGGGATGTCCGGCTCCCTTGCGAACTGGGCGATCTTGCCGAGGACCGGGTGGTACTGGTTGCTGACCTCCAATGGCGGGGCGACGATCAGGAAGAAGTAGTTGACGGGCTGGTTGTCGATCGCTTTGAAGTCCACGCCCTGCAGCTTTCGGCCGAAGGCGAGGCGGAGGCGGTTGACGACGAGGGAGCGACAGTGGGGGATCGCGATGCCTCGGCCGATCCCGGTGGATGCGAGGTTCTCCCGGCGCTTGAGCATCTTGAAGAGGATCCCCTCGCTTTTCTCATCGAGGCCGAGGAGAGAGATCAGTTCCTTGAGGATCTCGTCCTTGGTCTCGCCCTTCAGATCCAGGCTGATGGCGTCTCTATGGAAAAACTCTCTCAGTAGCATTTAGGCCTCCACGTTCCCTTGTGTGCGTCGGGGGCAACGCTAAGATAACTGGTATCTTAGCAGGTGTCAAAGCGTTCCGTCCATATCGAGAGGCGGGGTGGAGGGGGCCCGTGTGGGGCGGTGGGGTGCGGCGTTCGGCTTGCTGTACCGCCTTCTATGGCCGCTCGAGGGGGCCGGGAGAGCGGGCGTAGCCCGTCCCTGCGTCGTTCCTGTCGCGTCGTCGCAAATCCCGTCGTGACGTCGGCTTACGGGCCGATTGATCGGGTGGGCCGGGGTAACTAAATTACGATTTATGTTCGATCAGCTCTGGAACATGCTGGTGAGCGGCCGGACGCCGCTGTATCTGGCGCCGCAGGCTGGGGTGAGCGAGTCGCCGTTCCGTCGGCTCTGCCGGAGCTTCGGGGCGGACGTGGTGGTGAGCGAGTTCGTGAGCGCGGAGGGGATCCGGCGGGGGAGCGAGCGGAGCCATTCGTATCTGCGGTTCGATGATGCGGAGCGTCCGATCGGGGTACAGTTGTTCGGAGCGGACCCGAAGGCGCTGGCGGAGGCGGCAGCGCTGGTGGCGGACGTGTACCAGCCGGACTTCATCGATCTGAACTTCGGGTGTCCGGTGAAGAAGGTGGTGAACAAGAACGGGGGCTCGGCGCTGCTGCGGGACCTGGACCTGGTGGAGCGGATCATTCGGGCGGTGGATCGGGCGACGCCGCTCCCGACGACGGTGAAGATCCGGAGCGGGTGGAGCGAGCAGTCGCGCAACCCGGTGGAGATCGCGCTGCGGTGCCAGGATGCGGGGGCGCGTGTGCTCACGCTGCACGCGCGGACGCGGACGCAGATGTACTCGGGGCGGGCGAACTGGGACGAGATCGCGGCGGTGGTGGACGCGCTGGAGATCCCGGTGGTGGGGAACGGGGATGTGTGGACGGGGGAGGATGCGCGGCGGATGCGGGACTACACGGGTTGTGCGGGGGTGATGATCGCGCGGGGCTCGCATGGTGCGCCGTGGATCTTCGCGCAGGCGCGGGCGGCGCTGGATGGGCGGCCGATCCCGCCGGATCCGGACGTGGCGGAGCGGTTCCGGATCGTGCTCGAGCATGCGCGGATGGCGATCGAGTTCGAGCGGGACGAAGAGCGGGCGATGCTCGAGTTCCGCAAGCATCTCGGGTGGTACACGAAGGGGTTGCCGGACGGGAGGCGGCTGAGGCAGGAGCTCTTCCAGGTTCGTCGGCTCGAGGAGGCGAAGGAGATCCTGGAGCGCTATCTCGCGGAGTGGGAGGCGGCGGCAGCGGCATGACGACGGACCGGATCCGGCGGTTGCTGGAGGAGGTGGCGGCGGGCGTGCTCGCGCCGGGCGCCGCGCTGGAGCGGCTGGCGTGGTTGCCGGTCGAGGAGGTGGGGGGCGAGGAGGCGGGCAGCGCCTTCGCGCGGCTGGACCATCATCGGGCGCTCCGGCAGGGGTATCCGGAGGTGGTGTTCTGCCCTGGGAAGACGCCGGAGCAGGTGGTGGAGATCTGTCGGCGGCTGGCGGCGCGGGGGGAGGGGTTCCTGGCGACGCGGGCGGATGAAGCGGTGCGGGCGGCGCTCGCGGAGGCGTTTCCCACGGCGGAAGTGAACGCCCTGGGGCGGATCGTCCATCTGCCGCCGGACGAGCCGCAGGAGCCGCGGGGCCTCGGCCCGGTGCTGGTCGTCACGGCGGGGACGGGAGACCTGCCGGTGGCGGAGGAAGCGGTGGTGACGGCGCGCGCGCTGGGGAACCGGGTCGAGTGCCTGTACGATGTAGGGGTGGCGGGGATCCACCGGATCCTGCGGGAGTCGGAGGTGTTGAGGCGGGCGGCGGTGGTGATCGTAGTCGCGGGGATGGAGGGCGCCCTCGCCTCCGTGGTCGGTGGGCTGGTGTCCGTGCCGGTGATCGCCGTGCCGACGAGCGTGGGGTACGGCGCGTCGTTCGGCGGGCTTTCGGCGCTCCTGGCGATGCTGACGAGCTGCGCGGCGGGCGTGACCGTCGTCAACATCGACAACGGGTTCGGAGCCGCGTGCGCGGCGACCCGGATCAACCAGCTCGCGGTGCGCGCTTGATTTCGGCGCATTTTTCGCGTAAGTTTACATATGACGGCCTGACGGATCGCCCGGTGCGGAGTCGACCGGACGAACGGGTTCGGGGGTGCGTGCCGGGCGCGTCGCGATCGGGTCTTTGACAATGCGGGTCATGGGGGTGACGTGGCTTCGACGGGTTCTGTGAAGCCGTTGTTGCACGCCGGGGTCCAGACGTCCCGTTAAATGGTCTGGGCATAAAAGCAAGTGCGAACCATCAGCTTGCTCTGGCTGCGTAACTGATTTCACGCATGCCCGTCCGCTGACCGGCCCCGCCAGAGGCGGGTCAGTGGGCGTCGAGAAATCTGGCTGGCCGGAGGGTGGAGCCGCGGCGCCCGTCGGCGAGATCTACGCGGCTGGGTCGTGAGGGGCCGCCTGCTGGCCAACGAGCGACCGAGACCGGGAACAGCAGGCTAAGCGTGTAGAGACAGCGGCGGATCGGTTCTCGGACAGGGGTTCGACTCCCCTCACCTCCATACACGGGCCGGTGCATCAGCGGATGCACCGGCCTTTTTTCGTTCTGGGGGCGTGCGCCCCCGGCGGGGGACGAGCGGGGCACCTCCCGGAATGCGACCTGGCGCGGGAGGAGCGCGGTGAGACGACGAGACCCGGCGGAGGCGCGGCCGATGCTCACCGCGGCGCGGGGCGCCAGGGTCGGGTCGTCGGGGGCGGTCGGTTGGGCGGAGAATGAGGGCGATGGGGGCCAGATGGCCGGCCCGACCCGGCCCGGCCCTGGTCGCCTGGCTGCCCGGGGCTGCGGGGGTGGCGCGCGGCCACGCGGACCCCAGGGGCCCGCCGTTCCCGGTTTCGAGGCAAACGACCCCCTGGCGGCTCGCCAGCGGGGTGCGCTGGACGAGCCGGGTTACGGCAGCCATGTCGGCGGCGCAGCGCTAGCCGGCGGCGCTCGACTCGATGCTGCCGTACTCGAGTCGGGTCAGGTGACGACGATGCAGTTCTGTTCGCCGAACGGGTTGTCCACGTACCGGTCGGCCGCAGGGTCGTTGATCCAGCGCACACCGTCGGCCAGGTAGCGGTACTGGTACTCCTGCCCCGGCGAGAGATTCAGTGTAGCGCGCCAGGTGCCGTTCTTGTGGCGCTTCATCGCCACGGCCTGCCAGCCGGTGAAATCGCCGAGCAGGTGAACCGTCTGCGCCTCGATGTCGGCCGGCAGCACGAATGTGACTCTCACCGAGTCGTCCTTCTTGTTGGGCCGTTTCTCCACCATAGGAGCACCTCCGTTCTGGTTGGGCGTTCGGCTCGAAGCGCGGCGTGCGTCTGCCGCGAGATTCGTGCCTGCACGTCGGCGGGACTCGCGGCCGGGGGCGCAAGTCGTGTTACGGTCGTGGCTCAGAAGACATCGATGTTCATCTCGGGCCGATACCGTCTGGGGTTCAGCCGGATGTCGTTGATCAGGGTCTGGAGGTCGACGATCGCCTTGAGGAGCTGGTCGTAGAGCTCGGGGTCGTTCAGCAGCCGGTGGAGGGTGCCGTCGCCCGCGGTCACCCTGGTGAGGAGGTCGGAGAGCCCGCCGATGGCGCTATCGGCCTTGCCGATCGTGCCGAGCATGCGGAGGTAGAGCTCGTCGCTGTGGAGGAGGCGAGCGAGCGTTCCGTCGCTGTGGAGGACGGTCGCGGCGATCGAATCGAGCCGGGCCACGGCGGAGCGGAACCGCTCGTAGGCTTCCGGGTCCCGGATGAGCCGGCCGAGGGTGCCGTCGGACTGGTTGATCGTTTCGAGGGTGAGGTGCAGCTCGGTGAAGGCGAGGGTCGCACGGAGGTAGAGGGTCTCGTCCGTGACCAGCTGGCCCAGCGTCCCCTCGCCGCGCCGGATCGAGGAGGTCATGCGACGCAGGTCCTGGACGGCGATGCGCGCTTCAGAGAGAGTCTGGTCGGTGGTCGCGAGGATGCGGTCGAAGTCGGTCGGCGGGACGGCGATGAGCGAGTCGCCGGGCTCGAGTCGGGGCTGGGTGGCCGAGCCGGGCTCGATGTCGATGAACTTGTCGCCGAGGAGGCCCTGGATGCGGATCTGGGCGCGGGAATCCGCCCGGATCTGTTCCTGGACGGCGCGTTCCAGCGAGATGCGGACGCGGATGTTGTTGTTCCCCACCTTCCGCCTCATGGGGACGAGCGCGATCTCCTCGACCTGGCCAACTCGCCGGCCAGCGACGGTCACCGGCGCACCTTCGACGAGCCCGGCCGCGGTGGGGGCCAGCACGATCAGCTCGTAGCGACGGGTGAAGAGGTTGAAGAGCTTGCCGACCTGGAAGATCGCGTAGAGGAGGATGAGCAGGCCGAAGATCAGCACGACACCGACGCGTACCTCGCTCCAGGACAGGGCGCCTCGTCTGATCGGCCTGCGCACCATCCGTCAACTCAGGCTGAGGTACGCCTGGATGTAGGGGTCCTCGGAGGCGACCATGTCCTCCGGGGTGCCGTCGAAGACCATCCGCCCATCGCGAAGCAGGTTGACGCGGGAGGCCACCCGGAAGCCGCTGCGGAGGTCGTGCGTGACGAGGACGGACGTGACGCCCAGTTCACTCTGGAGCTTGCGGATGAGGCGGATGATGGTGTCGACGGCGAGGGGGTCGAGGCCGGCCGTGGGCTCGTCGTAGAGGACGACCTCCGGGTTGTTGGCGATGGCGCGGGCGATGCCCACGCGCTTACGCATCCCGCCGGAGAGCTCGGCGGGGAGCTGGTCCATGACCTGGTCGGGGTCGAGGTCGACGAAGAGGAGTTTTTCGCGCACGATGCGCTCGATCTCGTACTCGTCGAGGTCGGTGTTCTCACGGACGGGGTATGCGACGTTCTCATAGATGGTCAGGGAGTCGAAGAGGGCGGAGCTCTGGAACACCATCCCGATGCGGCGTCGGATGCGAAGGACTTCCTCGAAGGAGAGGCCGGTGATCTCCTGCCCGAAGACGCGCACGGTGCCCCGGTCGGGGAGGAGGAGGCGGAGGATGATCTTGAGGATGGTGGATTTTCCGCTCCCTGACTCACCGAGGATGAGGAGCGTCTCGCCTTCGTGGACGTGCAGGTCGACGCCGCAGAGGACGGGGTGGTCGAAGGCGAGCCAGACGTCCTGGAGCTCGATGATCTTCGGTTTTTCGACGGCGATCGCGGTCGTCTCGAGCTGTTCATCCTGGCGGAGCTCCTCGCGGATGGGGCGCTGGTGCTGATCGGCCGCGCTCATATCTGCTGGTTGTAGAGGAGGACCATGAGGAGCTGGGTGAGGAAGTAATCCAGCCCGAAGATGAGCATGGAGGAGACGACGACGGCGCGGGTGGTGGCGCGGCCGACGGCGTCGGCGCCGCCGGTGGCGTGGAGGCCGTAGTAGGAGCCGGTGAGCGTGATGGCGCCGCCGAAGACGGCCGGTTTCAGGAGGCCCATGACGAAATCGCGGGGCATGAAGCCAGCGAGGACGCCGCCGAGTCCGAAGGCGGTGCGGGCGCCGCGGAGGAAGACGTCAGCGGGGACGCCTTCGTCGCCGAGGGCCATGAGCATGCCGCCGAGGATGCCGATCAGGTCCATGAGGATGGTGAGGGCGGGGAGCATGATGATGCCGGCGAGGAGGCGGGGTTTGACGAGTTTTTTGATGGGGTCGGTGCCGAAGCTCTGGAGTGCGTCGATCTGTTCGGTGACACGCATGGAGCCGAGCTCGGCGGCGATGCCGGAGGCGACGCGACCGGCGAAGGCGAGGGAGCCCATGACGGGGCCGATCTCGCGGACCATGGAGGCGCCGACGATGTTGCCCATGTAGTTGAGGGCGCCGAAGCGTTCGAGTTCGTCTTCGCTCTGGAGCGCGAGGACGAGGCCGGTGACGAGGCCGGTGAAGGCCATGATGGGGAGGGAGGCGACGCCGATGCGGTCGAGCTGGATGAGGATGTCTCGCCCGTAGAAGGGGCGAGAGAAGAGGGCGCGGGTTGCCCGTGCCGCCAGGGAGAAGTACTCGTAGACGCCGGCGGCGGCGCCACGCGACCGTTCGGCGAGCGTGGCGAAGGCGGTGTGCATCGAGCGCTCCTTCGGCAGGTGCTTCCTTTACAATCCTCCTGCCGGGCGGTACCTTGAGGTTCCGATCGGCCCCGGCGGGTGGAGACACAAGTTTCATGCCCTTATTGGCTTGCCATGAATGGATTGAGTCCTGAGCGAGTGGAGGAGCTGCTGGACCGCGCGCGGGGCGTGCGGGTGCTGGTGGTGGGGGATGTGATGCTGGATGTTTACCTGCGCGGCACTGCGACGCGGATCTCGCCGGAGGCGCCGGTGCCGGTGGTGAAGGTGACGGGGGAGTGGCGGGCGCTCGGGGGTGCGGCGAACGTGGCGATGAACGTGGTGAGTCTGGGCGCGTCGTGCGAGATGGTGGGCTGTGTGGGGCGGGACAGTGCGGGGGAGGCGGTGGAGGCGGAGCTGGCGCGGGCGGGGATCGGGGCGCGGGGGCTGTGGGTGTGCGAGGATCGGCCGACGACGGTGAAGACGCGGGTGATGGTGCAGCATCACCAGGTGGCGCGATACGACCGGGAGGTGGATGAGGAGGTGGATGAGGAGGTGGCGGGGGAGTTGGTTGAGGCGATCGAGGAGCTGGCGCCGGGTGTGGATGCGATCGTGCTGGAGGATTACAACAAGGGTGTGCTGGTGCCGGCGGTGATCGGGGCGGCGCTGGAGGCGGGGCGGCGCTACGGTTGCCCGGTGGTGGTGGATCCGAAGGCGCGGCGGTTCTTCGAGTACGGCGGGGCGACGGTGTTCAAGCCGAATCGGAGCGAGCTCGGGGCGGCGCTGGGGGGCGAGGTGTGGGCGTACGATGCGGAGTGGATGGAGCAGACGCGGCGCCGCCTCGGGTGCAGCCATCTGCTGGTGACGCTGGGGGAGGATGGGATGGCGCTGATGACGGAGGAGGGGGAGCACGTTGCGGTGCCGGCGACGGCGCGGGCGGTGTACGACGTGTCCGGTGCGGGTGACACGGTGACGGCGGTGCTGGCGGTTGCGCTGGCGGCGGGGGCGACGGTGGTGGAGGCGGCGGTGCTGGCGAATCACGCCGCGGGGATCGAGGTGAGCAAGCCGGGCGTGGCGCCGGTGAGCGCGGAGGAGTTGCTCGAAGCGTTTCGATTGCAGCAGGCTACCGGTCTGCCGGTGGGCTGAGCGCCGGCGGATCGGGTTCCCGGATGCTTGAGGAGGAGTTGGATGGAGATCACGCGTATCCAGACGGAGGGAGCGCCGAAGCCGATCGGGCCGTACAGCCAGGCGATGGTGGTGGACGGTCTGATCTATACAGCGGGGCAGGTGGGGGCGGACCCGCAGACGGGTAAGCTGGTGGGGGAGGATGTGGCGAGTCAGACGGCGCGGGCGCTGGAGAATCTCCAGGCGGTGCTGAAGGCCGCCGGTGGCTCGCTGCAGACGGTGCTCAAGACGACGGTGTTCCTGGCCGACCTGAACGACTTCGCCGCGATGAACGAGGTTTACGCGCGCTACTTCGGGGATCACAAGCCGGCGCGTTCGACGGTGCAGGTGGCACGGCTGCCTCTGGACGCGAAGGTGGAGATCGAGGCGGTGGCGCGGGTCGCGTAGGGGAGCGCAGGTCGGCGAAGGAGAGGGTGCAAGACGCGGCCGCGGTCGAGAGACCGCGGCCGTGTTTTTTTCGGGTACACGGCTTGCGCGCTTCCGCGTCCGGGGGGAGGACCACGCGGAGTCGGGCAAGGAGGAGAGCCATGACGAGCCGGGACATCGAGTTCACTCCTGGGCCGGAGGAGCAGGGCGCTGGAGGCCGTCCGGATGGAGAGGATGGGAGGGTGCGTGCGGGTGAGCGGATCGAGGCGCTGGGTCGCCGGATCGAGGAGCGCTCGCGTTCGCTGGAGCAGGAGGGCGGGGTGCGGGGTCGGGCGGGCTCGATCGCGCATCGGGCCGGGGAGTTCCTGGAAAAGGGTGGCGAGTACCTGCGGACGCACGAGCCCGCGCAGATGCGCGAGGACCTGGAAGGGCAGATCCGGGCGCATCCGCTGCGGAGCGTGGGACTCGCGCTGATGGCGGGCTTCCTGCTCGGGCGGATGCTCAGCGGCTAGCGCCTGCGCGGCGGTCACACGGTCGCGGGCCGTGTGGGTCGCTGGCCGCGCGTGGTTTATAAGTTGGTGTCACAACGTTACTTAATGGCCCGGCCCTTGCAATTCTGGGTGGGTGCGCGGCCGAGAGCCGTGCGCTGGAGCGAAGGAGGGTTCCATGGCAACGGTGGAAGTGACTCAGACGACGCCCCGTCGGAGGGTTAGCCGAGCGCGGGCCGGCGCCGCCCGGAGGCGGGCGGTGCGCCGGGCAGCGAGGTCGCGGGCCGCGGCGCGGCGGCAGGGGATCGTCCGGAGGGTGTGGAGCAGCATCCGGGGGCATCCGTGGGTGGCGGCGAGCGTCGCTATGGGCGCGGGCGCGGCGGCGGGTTTCCTGGCCCGGCACGCGCTGGAGGACAGGCTGCATCACGAGGCGCGGTTCCTGGGGATGACGAGCGGGCTGGGTCGGGGGATCGGCACGCTCGGAGCGGCGGCGCTGCTGGGTGGGGTGGCGCCGATGGTGGTGCGGCGGGTGCGGAAGATGATGCCTGGCCGTGCCCGCTGAGCGCCGTCGGGGTGGTGGCGGCGGCCGGGGCCCGGTGGGCGGGGCCGGGCCGCCCGTTCAGCTTTCGGGCGAGGGCGGCTCCGCCTCCCGGTAGGCGTGGGCGGCGGCGGGGCCGGGGGGGAAAAGGAAGGCGATGACGAGCCCGCCTGCCGCGACGGCGACGAAGGCGAGGAAGACGGTGCTGAGCCCGTCGCCGAGTGCGGAGGCCAGGATCCGGAGCGTGTGAGGCGGAAGGCCGGCGCGGAGCTCGGGATCCAGCACCGCGTTCGAGTCGATGCTGCTCCCGAGCACGCGAGCGAGGCGGGTGTTCAGGATGGCGCCGAGCGAGGCGACGGCGACGGCGCCGCCGATCGTGCGGAAGAACTGGACGGAGCTGGTCGCGACGCCGCGGCGCGCCCAGGGCACGGCGTTCTGCACGGCGACGATGTAGGGGGTGCTCGTGAACCCCATGCCGAGCCCCATGATCAGCATGCTGATCATGAGGTCGGCGCGGGTGGCGTCGTGGCTGGCGCCGGCGAGGAGGGCGGCGCCGGCGAGAGTGAGGAATCCGCCGAGGATGACGAGCCGCCGATAGCCGACGCGGAGCAGGAGGCGCCCCGCGAGGGTGCTCGCGATCGGCCAGCCGATCGACATGGGAGCGAGCGTCGCGCCGGCGTCGGCGGCCGTGCCGGCCAGCACGCCCTGCACGTACATAGGTACGAAGGCGGAGGCCGAGAAGAGCAGCGTGCCCACGACGAGGGTTCCCGCGCTCGATACACTGATCACGCGGCTGCGGAAGAGGTCGAGCGGCAACATCGGTTCCGCAGCCCGCGTCTCGTGCCACAGGAAGAGCGCCAGCCCGGCCGTGGCGGCTCCGAGCAGGCCGAGCGTGGCCGGGCTGGTCCAGCCCCAGACTTCGCTTCCTTCGAGCAGCGCGACCAGGAGCAGGGTCACGGCCGTCGTGAGGCCGAGGGTGCCGGGCAGGTCCAGCCGGTTCTCGCGGCGGGTGGGTCGTTCGTGGAAGAAGAGCGCGAGGATCACCGCAGACGGGAGGCCGAAGGGGAGATTGAAGTAGAAGACCCAGCGCCAGGAGAAGAGGTCGGTGATGATGCCGCCCAGGGCCGGGCCGATGAGGCTGGAGACGCCCCAAACGGAGGAGAAAAGCCCCTGGACCCGGCCTCGCTGCTCGAGCGGATAGATATCGCCGATCAGCGTGATGGACACCGGCATGACGCCTCCGGCGCCGAGACCCTGGATCGCGCGGAAGACGATGAGCTGTTCGAGGGACGCCGCCGCGCCGGAGAGGGCGGAGCCGAGGAGGAAGAGTGCCACGGCGATCAGGTAAATGCGTCGCCGGCCATAGAGGTCCGCCAGCTTGCCGTAGAGCGGCACGGTGGTGGTCGAGGTGAGGAGGTAGGCGGAGAAGACCCAGCTGTAACGCGAGACGCCGCCGAGCTCGGCGATCGCGGTAGGCATGGCGGTGGCCACGGCCGTCGCCTCCAGGGCTGCGAGGAACATCCCGAGCACCAGGGCCACGGTGACGAGCCTGCGTTCGCGTGCGGGCCGGGGCCGACCGACTTCTGCCATTCGTTCTCTTTCCACGGACTCCTTCACGTCGTTCTGCATATTCCTTCCAGACGCCTCCGTCATCGGTTCTCGAGCGTCGCCCGGGCCCGCGGGGCGCCCGGCTCTGGAGGCACGAGCGGTGAACCGTTTCGCGCCCGGTCCTGTCCGGCGGCGGGAGGGGCCGGCGGGCCTGAGTCTAGTCTGCAGCCCGGGGCGTGTACAGGGCCGCGGGGCGCGTGTCATCGCCGGGCGAAATCTGACGCCCTCCCTTCGTAGCGTTGTTGGGGAGGCGTGGTAGTCCTGTCGATCGTGCATCCGGCGGGATGAAGGCAGCCTACACCCGCGACAGGGGGCTCGCGGCTGCCCGGAATTTTCAGATCCGGATCGCCAGAAGTGTCTGATTTTGGACCGCCGGTAACAGGCGACCTCCCCGGGAGTGCCGACATGCCCCGGGTACCTCGAACCACCCGGGGGGCTTGCGCCCCGGGAGGCGGGCGAGTGCACGTCGAGTGGAGAGTTCGCTCTCCGAGCGCCAGCACAGGGTCGTCCGTGCCGCTGCATGACAGTCTCGAACACAGGGGGGAGTCCCCCCACACCTCGAAACCCGGCACCAGTCGGGGCTCCAGCACCCCTCGTTCGACCATCGTGCTGCGCCTGCGGGGAACATGTCTTGCGCTCTCAGGGCGAGTCAGTGTACCGCGGGGAGGCCGACATGAAGCTGCTCTGGGAGGGAACTCTCGCCTTCGGCCTGGTCAACGTGCCGATCCGCCTCTACAAGGCGGTCCGCAAGCGCGAAATCGAGTTCCGGCTGCTCCACGAACCCGACCGCGCCACGATCCGGTACCAGAAGGTCTGCAGCGAGGAGAACTTGCCCGTCCCGGACACCGAGGTCGTCCGCGGCTACCCGCTCGACGACGATTGGGTCGTCCTCACCTCGCAGGAGATCGAGGCAGCCGCCCCCACCCTGACCCGCTCGATCACGATCCAGACGTTCGTCGACCTCCACGAGATCGACCCCATCTTCTTCCGCAAGCCGTACTACCTGGCGCCGGCCGAGGGCGGCGAGGAACTGTATGCCACCGTGCGGGAGGCGATCCGCAGGAGCGGAAAGGTGGGGATCGCGCGCTTCGTG
>DATCLG010000096.1:0-4795 GCA_036564015.1 Longimicrobiales bacterium | reverse complement strand
TCGCCGGGATCACCATCCTCGGCATCTTCATCCCCATCGGGCCCCTCCTCGCCAGCTTCGGGATCCTCGGCCTCGCCGTCTCCTTCGGCGCGCAGTCCCTCGTCAAGGACGTCATCACCGGCAGCTTCATGCTCATCGAGGGACAGCTCGGCATCGGCGACGTGGTCCGCATCGGCAATACCGACGGGATGGTCGAGAAGATCACCCTCCGCACCACCATCCTCCGCGACATCCACGGCGTCGTCCACATCATCCCCAACGGCGAGATCACCCAGGTCAGCAACCTCACCAAGACCTGGTCCCGCGCCGTCGTCGACGTCGAGGTCGCCTACAAGGAGGACGTCGATCGCGTCCTGGCCATCCTCCGCGACCTCGGCCGCGAGTTCTTCGCCGATCCCGCCTGGCGCCCGCTCTTCATCGAGGAGCCCGAGGTCCTCGGCGTCGAGGCCCTCAGCAACGCCACGATCAGGATCCGCGTCATCGCCAAGACCCTCCCCCTCAAGCAGTGGGAGGTGGCCCGCGAGTTCCGTCGTCGCATCAAGAACCGGTTCGACGCCGAGGGCATCGAAATTCCGAGCTCTCGGGTTACCTTCTACTGGGGCGAGGGACAGGCGCCCTACGCCTACCTGCCTCGGCCCGGCGATGGGTCGGCCGAGGCGCAATGGCCCGGTCGCGCACGAAGCTGATAGAGGAGCCCATCATGGCGCTGCGTTTCTACAACACGCTCACGCGCTCCCTCGACGAGTTCCAGCCGCTCGAGCCCGGCCACGTCACCATGTACGCGTGCGGGCCGACCGTCTACCAGCTCCCGCATATCGGGAACTACCGCACCTTCCTCTTCAACGACCTGCTGCACCGCTACCTCGAGTGGAAGGGCTATCGGGTCAGGTTCGTCATGAACCTGACCGACGTGGACGACAAGACCATCGACGCGGCCCACCGCCAGGGCTGCTCGCTCGAGGAGTTCACCGCGCCGATCATCCGCGGCTTCTTCGACGAGCTCGACACGCTCGGCGTCCGCCGCGCAGACGTCTACCCCCGGGCGACTCGCCACATCCGGGAGATGGTCCACCTCATCGAGCGCCTCCTCGAGCGCGGCCACGCCTACCAGGCCGACGGCTCCGTCTACTTCGACATCTCCTCCTTCCCGCAGTACGGCCGGCTCTCCCGCATCGACCTCACCGAGATCAAGGCCGGCGCCGGCCTCGCCGAGCGCGCACGCACCGCGCTCGACCTCGACGAGTACGGCAAGGAGGACGTCCGGGACTTCGCGCTCTGGAAGGCCGCCAAGGACGTCGACCGGCAGGTCGGCGCCGCCTGGCCCACGCCCTGGGGCGAAGGACGCCCGGGCTGGCACATCGAGTGCTCCGCCATGAGCATGGCCGAGCTCGGCGAGAGCTTCGACATCCACACCGGGGGCGAGGACCTCATCTTCCCGCACCATGAGGACGAGATCGCCCAGTCGGAGGCCGCCACCGGCAAGCCGTTCGTTCGCTACTGGCTGCACGTCAAGCACCTCCTCGTCGAGGGCGAGAAGATGTCCAAGTCGAAGGGGAACGTCTTCACGCTCCGCGATCTGCTCGAGCGCGGCCACTCGCCGGCGGCCATCCGCTACCTCCTCCTCTCGGCCCATTACCGGAAGGAGCTGAACTTCACCTTCGACGGCCTCGAAGACGCCCAGGCCGCTCTCCGCCGCCTGCTCGACTTCCAGAGCCGGCTCGAGACCGCGCCCGTCGCCGACGACGCGCCGCCCTCCCCGCTCCCGGACCTCGCGCGCACCGCCCTCGCGGACTTCGAGGCCGCCCTGGACGACGACCTCAACGTCCCGGCGGGGCTCGCCGCCCTCTTCACCTTCGTCCGCGAGACCAACGCCGCGCTCGACCGGGCCGGCGCCGTCCTGCCCGCCGACCTCCAGGCCGCTCGCCACGCCCTCGAGCGTATCGACGAGCCGCTCGGCGTCCTCTCCCTCGCCCGCGCGCACCTCCGCGGCATCGACCAGAGCTTCGTCGCCTGGGTCGAGGAGAAGATCGCCCTCCGCCAGGAGGCCCGTGCCCGGCGGGACTTCGCCACCGCCGACCAGATCCGCGCCGAGCTCTCCGCCCGTGGCGTCATCGTCGAGGACACCCCCCAGGGCACCCGGTGGAAGCTCGCAACTTGACCCCCCGCCCCTCGCGGGGTTATCTTTCCTTTCTGGCGCCGACGTAGCTCAACTGGCAGAGCAACGGATTTGTAATCCGTAGGTTAGGGGTTCGATTCCCCTCGTCGGCTCCTCCGCTCCGGGCGGGCGTAGCTCAGATGGCTAGAGCATCAGCCTTCCAAGCTGAGGGTCGCGGGTTCGAGTCCCGTCGCCCGCTCTGCTCTCGTCCCGGAACCCTGCCGCGATGGGCGGCAGGGTTCGTTGCTTTCGACCCCGCCGCGCCCGCACACCCGGCGGGGAGGGCGGCCTCGCGGCAACCTCCGCTCTGCCGCGGCGGACGAGCCCGGGGCGGCTCGGGCAAAGGCGACCGGCACGGACCGCCGCAGCCCCCGACCCCGCCTCCGCCGCACGCCCTGCCTGATCCCGGGTGTTGACACCCTGCTTGCCAGACCGTATAATCCTAGTCTGTCTCCGGAGCGGGCAGTGCCGCGGTCGAACCGCCTCTCGGCGACGCTCGGGCGCCGGCCGTCGCCGCCCAATGACCCGCGTTGCCGAGGCTTCCCAACGTCCGCTCGGATACGCGTTCGGCGGCGCGGGCAGAGTCGGCGACTCCGCCCGCGCCGCCCACTACGCCCGCTCGCGTAGCTCAGCGGGTAGAGCACTCCCTTGGTAAGGGAGAGGTCACGGGTTCGAGTCCCGTCGCGAGCTCCTGGCTATCGTTGACACTGGTGAGGGGGAGCCATGGCGAAGGCGAAGTTTGAGCGGACGAAGCCGCATGTGAATGTGGGGACGATTGGGCATGTGGATCATGGGAAGACGACGCTGACGGCGGCGATTACGCGGATTCAGGCGGCGAAGGGGTTGGCGGAGTTTGTGGCGTTTGATCAGATTGACAAGGCGCCGGAGGAGCGGGAGCGGGGGATTACGATTGCGACGTCGCACGTGGAGTATCAGACGGAGAAGCGGCACTACGCGCATGTGGACTGCCCGGGTCATGCGGACTATGTGAAGAACATGATCACGGGTGCGGCGCAGATGGACGGGGCGATTTTGGTGGTGAGTGCGGCGGATGGGCCGATGCCGCAGACGCGGGAGCACATTTTGTTGGCGCGTCAGGTGAATGTGCCGTACATTGTGGTGTTTTTGAACAAGTGCGACGTGGTGGACGATCCGGAGCTGATCGATCTGGTGGAGCTGGAGGTTCGTGAGCTCCTGTCGGAGTATGACTTCCCTGGGGATGAGGTGCCGGTGATTCGGGGGAGTGCGCTGAAGGCGCTGGAGAGTGGGGATCCGGAGAGTGAGTGGGGGAAGAAGATCACGGAGCTCATGGAAGCGGTTGACACGTACATTCCGGAGCCGGTGCGGGAGGTGGACAAGCCGTTCCTGATGCCGGTGGAGGATGTGTTTTCGATCACGGGTCGAGGGACGGTGGCGACGGGGCGGATCGAGCGGGGTCGGGTGAAGGTTGGGGACGAGGTGGAGATGGTGGGGCTTGGGGTGTCGAAGAAGACGGTGGTGACGGGGGTGGAGATGTTCCGCAAGCTCTTGGACGAGGGGGTTGCGGGGGACAATGTGGGGCTGCTGTTGCGGGGTGTGGCGAAGGATGAGATTGAGCGAGGGGTGGTGCTGGCGAAGCCGGGGTCGATTACGCCGCACACGCGGTTTAAGGCGGAGGTGTATGTGTTGACGAAGGAGGAGGGGGGGCGTCACACGCCGTTCTTTCCGGGGTATCGTCCGCAGTTTTATTTCCGGACGACGGACGTGACGGGGACGGTGAAGCTGCCGGAGGGGGTGGAGATGGTGATGCCGGGGGACAATGTGCAGATGGAGATTGAGCTGATCAGCCCGATCGCGATGGAGAAGGAGTTGCGGTTTGCGATTCGGGAGGGTGGGCGCACCATCGGCGCCGGCGTCGTCACCGAAATCCTCGAATAAACGCGGGGCGGCTTGAGGAACTTCGTCCGTAGAGGAGCATACTAAGGAGGCTGGGCCATGCCTCGCGAAAAGATCGCCCTCGCCTGCACCCAGTGTCAGGAGAGGAACTACCACACGACGAAGAACCGGCGGAAGCACCCGGAGCGGGTCGAGTGGAAGAAGTACTGCCCGCGGTGCAACAAGCATACGCTTCACAGGGAGACGAAGTGAGCCGCAGGCCCCGTCGGGTTCGACGGCGGGGCGCCTCGGCCCACACGGCTGCAGAGCGGGACTGAGACGATGATTTCCTTGGCCCGGGCGCGGGCGTTCGGCACCGAGACGATCGAGGAGCTGAAGAAGGTCACCTGGCCCGACTGGCCTCAGCTCAAGAACGCGACCGCCGTCATCATCGTGTTCGTCTTGATCGTCGCCCTGATCATCTGGGTGATGGATCTGGGGGTGCGGACGTTGTTGACGGGGATCCTGGAGCTCTTGACGTAAGCCCATGGCCGCAGAGGCACGCTGGTACGCGATTCAGACCTACTCGGGCCACGAGAACAAGGTCAAGCGGCTCATCGAGCGTCGCATCGCCGAGGAGCCGGGCGATGCGCCCGAAGAGAAGGAGATCCAGGAGGTCATCGTCCCGACCCAGGACGTGGTGGAGATTCGCCAGGGCAAGCGCGTGACCGTCACGCGCCGGCTCTACCCTGGATACGTGCTGGTCAAGATGGTGCTCAACCAGCG
>DATCLG010000095.1:0-4041 GCA_036564015.1 Longimicrobiales bacterium | reverse complement strand
CCCGGAGATCGTGGCGGGGCTCCAGGCGCTCTTCAACCAGGACAACGGCACCGGCCGGGTGGCGACGATCTCCATGCAGGGCTTCACGGGCGCGGCGGCGCACTTCGGCCGCTGGCTCGCTCAGGTGCCGGAGGAGATCACGCGCCACATCACCCTGGTCATCCCCGGGACGCCGGGTAGCGGCGGGAGCGATTACGCCTCCTTCGTCTGCTACGGCGCGCCGGCGTTCAACCTGAGCTCGCTGTCCTGGGACTACGGCACCTACACCTGGCACACGAACCGCGATACGTTCGACAAGATCTCGATCGACGACCTGAAGAACAACGCGGTTCTCACGGCCATGCTCGCTTACCTTGCCTCCGAGGACCCGGAGCGGGTGCCCCGGGACCGGCGGGTTCTGCCGGTGGACCCGAACACGGGCCAGCCGCGGTCGTGGCCAGAGTGCCGGGCTCCCCAGCGGAACGCTCCGCTCGCGGCGGAGTAGATGGGTGGAGCAGGCACCAGGTTCCCACGGGGGGACGACCGCCAGGCATGGGAATATCCCGACCGACCGACCGGATATTGCGGAGCGACGGGGCGGGCGCGCGCGGCCGTGAGCGTGTGCGAGGCGCGTGGCGCCTGCTCCTGATTCCGTGGCTCGTCGCGCTCGCGCTGCCCGGGCCGGCGGCCGGCCAGGCGACGCAGGCTGCCTGGCCGCGCATCGACGCCGACCAGCTCATGGAGGACCTACGCTTCCTCTCCTCCGACGCGCTGGCGGGCCGGCGTGTCGGGAGCGAAGGGAACGCCCGGGCGCGGGAGTACATCCTGGCGTCGTTCCGGCGGCTCGGCCTCGAGCCCGTGGCCGGCGGGCACACCCAGGAGTTCCGTTTCACCGGGCGGCGTGACGACGCCGAACACCGCGGCGTCAACGTCGTCGGGCTCATCCGCGGGACGACGCACCCAGACCGCTACATCGTGGTCAGCGCTCACTACGACCACCTCGGCGTCGGGCGTCCGGATGCCTCGGGCGACTCGATCTACAACGGCGCCGACGACAACGCCTCCGGGACCGCGGCGCTGCTGGCCCTGGCGGCGTATTTCCGGGAGCACCGGCCGGCCCACTCGATCCTCTTCGTCGCGTTCGACGCCGAGGAGATGGGCCTCGAGGGCGCGCGTGCGTTCGTCCGCAACCCGCCCGTCCCGCTCGACGCCATCGTCCTCAACGTGAACATGGACATGGTGGGGAGGAACGAGAACGGCGAGCTCTACGTGGCGGGGACGCACCACTACCCGTTCCTGAAACCGGTCGTCGAACGGGTGGCGGGGCGGGCGCCGGTCCGGCTGCTCACCGGCCACGACCGCCCCGATCTGCCCCGCGGCCAGGACTGGACGGGCGCCTCGGACCATGGCGCCTTCCACGAGGCGAAGATCCCGTTCCTCTACTTCGGCGTCGAGGACCACGCCGACTACCACCGGCCGAGCGACGAGTTCGAGGGGATCCAGCCGGAATTCTACGCACGCGCCGTCGAGACCGTCCTCGCCGTGCTGCTCGAGCTGGACCGCGACTTCCCGGTAACGCGGTAGCGGGCGGCACCGGTCTGCCGGCGGTCGCCTGCTCATCACGCACCTTCGCCCCTCGTCGCGGAGATCAACCCCGACGCTTCCCACGGGGCGACGGTAGGCCCGGAACCCTCTACGGCGTCGAGCTACCGCCCACCCGGCCGGGGGAACACCACGACGCTTTCGTTGCCATCCTTCCCGACCGCCGCGACGCCGAAGAAGTGGTCGTCGATGACGATGTTCTCCAGGGTGTACTCCGTCACGTCGCCGACCCAGCGCCAGTGCGTCCACTGCGGCTCGGTCGTCTCGCGCCAGTAGACCTTGTAGCCGACCAGCGCAGGCGAAGGAACCCGGGCCCAGCGCAGCGTCGTCGACGGGCTCACCGCGCCGCTGATCCGCACCGAGTCCGGCGGCGGCGGCGCCCAGGCGAGCGCGGCGAGGGTGATGGCGTTCACGGCCGTCAGCTTCGCCGCATAGTCGAAGTTCACCCCCTCGATCACGTCGCCGTAGGCGACCTCGACCTCGCGCTCGTTGCCGTCCGCAGCCTTCACCATCACGCGCTCGACCCGCAGGTCCTGGTGCTGGCGCCGGTAATTCTCGTGCGCCTCCATGATCCGCACGCCCGGGAAGCCGAGGTCGTTGAACGGCCGGTGGTGCCCGCCCCGGCCATAACGGTCGAGGCGATAGATCATCTTCGCGTCGAGGTTCGGGATGTAGAGGTCCGTCAGCCGGTCGATGTAACGCGCGAGCTGCCGCGACGGACCGTCCACCTCGCCGCCCGTGAACCGCCGCGCCCGCCGCTCCGCCTCCGTCTCCGTGGCCGATGTCGGCTCCGAGAAGACCCGGAACGTGCGATTGTCTATTATGCCGGTGATCCCCTCGATGTTGCCGATCATGTCGTTGTTCAGCACGGCCTCGATGATCCACCCCTGATCCCTGGCGACGCGCGCCATGTGCTGGCCGCCGAGCAGCCCCTGCTCTTCGCCCGAGAGCGCGGCGTAGACGATCGTCTTCCCGAACCGGTACCGGCTGAGCACTCGTGCCGCCTCGAGCACGCCGGCCACGCCGCTCGCGTTGTCGTTCGCGCCCGGGCTGTCGCTCGTGGCGTCGAGAATGTCCGAGACGCGCGAGTCGATGTCGGCCGTCATGATCACGTAACGGTCGGGGTGCGTCGTCCCGCGCTGGATCGCGACGACGTTGACGATCCACGTGTCCCTGGGGACCCGGGGGTTCTCGCCGGCCCTGACCAGGGTGCGCTGGTAGGAGACCTCGAGGCAGCCGCCGCAGGCGGCCGAGATCCGATCGAACTCCGCCTTGATCCACCGGCGCGCCGCGCCGATCCCGCGCGTGGCCGAGAGTGTGTCCGAAAGCGTGTGGCGGTTGCCGAAGCCGACGAGCGTGCGGATGTCCCGCTCGATGCGGTCGGCCCGGACGGCAGCGACGATCTCGTAGAGCCGCGGGTCCACGGCCGGCGGGGCGGCCGCCGCCCCGGGTGACTGCGCGCGGCCGGCGCCCGCGGCCGCGAGCACCAGGCCGGCGAGGACTGGCACGACCTTCCTCACGGCGTGACCTCCGGCGAAAATGGGATCCAGGAAGGGGATGACGGTGGACATTATGGGCCGGGGGTGGGAGGGGCGCCAGGTGGGGCGATTCGTGGGGCGGTTCGTGCGGACCAGGGGGCCGGTTCGTGCGGACCAGGCACCACTTTCCAAAGTTGCTCCAGCCCGGTATGGGAATGACCCAGCTAAGCAGCCGACTGTCGCGATATCAGGAGGCGAGCGCCCAAGGCGGCCGGAGCGCCCGACGCGGCCGCAGGGGAGAGAGGTGGGTAGGCAGCGAGCCGCGGCATCCGTTCCGGGCCGAGGTCCGGCCCCTTTCCCCAGCGCGGGGGCCGGCCGACCGCTGCGCGAGTGAGGCTCGGATGGGAGGCGACGAGCGCGAGGAGCTCAACGGAGCCGGTGAGTGGCCCCGGCGTGGAGGAGAGCTCCGGAGCGCTCTGGGCGGGGGCGGAGAGGCCGGAACCGCAGGCGCTTGCAGGCAGGTGGAGTCGTAGCAGGCGACCCATGCGCCCGAAGGTGCGTGGGAATACGGCGCACCACCATGGCCATTCGGGTCAACTCTGGAAAATGGTGCCTGGTCCGCTCACTCACCCCCTGGCCCGCTCACTCGCCCCGCCCCGCTCACTCGCCCATGCAGCTCGCCTGGTCCGCTCCCCTCCGCCACCCAGCCTCCCCCCGGCCATGCCGCGACGCCGGTCACAGCAGCGCCCGTCGCAGCTCCTCCGGACCCTTCGGCGAGAGCAGCCCCGGCGCGATGTCGAACACCGTCCGCGCCCCCCGCTCGCCGGCGCGGTGCAGCCGGTACGCGGCCCGGGCGTAGGCGACGAGCACGCTCGCCGTGAACTCCGGATTGCTGTCGAGGCGGAGCGAGAACTCCATCACGTGCTTGTGGCCCGTGCCGGTCTCGTCGGTGTGAATGACGAATCCACCGTGGGGCATCGCC
>DATCLG010000094.1:0-3594 GCA_036564015.1 Longimicrobiales bacterium | reverse complement strand
GGACGGCATGCCCGTGGAGAGAACCCTATGGCGAAAAAGGTAGCTTCAGAGAACGGTTCCCCCGCCGTCGGGCTGCGGGTCTCCGACCAGGCGGTCCGCCGCGCGACCGGGCGGGGCTGGGACGAGTGGATCCGCTGGCTCGATGACCGCGGCGCCGCCCGCCTGTCGCACCAGGAGATCGTCGCGCTGCTCTTGGAGCAGGGCGGGGTGGAGAGCGGGTGGTGGCAGCAGATGCTCACCGTCGGATACGAGCGGGCCAAAGGCCGGCGCGTGGAAGGGCAGACCGCGGACACGGGCTTCCAGATCGGGGTGAGCCGGACCATCCCGCTGCCGGCGGAGGAGGTGTGGCGGCGGCTGACCGGGCCGGGCGGCGTGCGGGCCTGGCTCGGCGATGCGCCGGCCCTGCGGTTCGAGCCCGGCGAGCAGTACCGCCTCTCCGACGGGACCACGGGCGAGATCCGGGTTGCCGTCGCGGGCGACCGGCTACGCGTGACCCGGCGCCCGGACGGCTGGGCGCGCGCCGCGACGATCCAGATCCGCCTGGCGCCCAAGGGCGAGAAGACCGTCGTCACCTTCCACGAAGAGAACCTTCCCAGCGCCGACGAGCGCGAAGCGCGGCGCGCGCACTACCAGGCGGCCTTCGAAGCGATCTTCGGAGGGTGAGGCGTGCGAACCCCTGGCGCGCGCCGAAGCCGTACCCCGTGGGCATCGGTCACCGGTCCGCCGCGCCGGGCGACCTGGACGCGGATGGGGATGTGAACCTGGTGCTCTGCACCTCTTTGGCCGAAGGGCAGGGCGTCGAGGTGCTGCGCAACGAGGGTAACGAGACGTTCACCCGCCTCGGTATGTTCGGAACCGGGTGTCTGGGGGGAGTAGAACTCGGCGACGTCGACGGGGATGGCGACCTGGACGTCGTCGTGACCGCGCGGAATTCCAGCCAACTCCTGGTGTTCCTGGGCGATGGGGCCGGGAATCTCGCCTTCCGCGCAGCCTCCGCCATCGCCTCGCCGCGCCGGGTCGAGTTGGGCGACGTCGACGGCGACGGCGAGCTCGACGCCGTCGTGTGGGAATACGCCGGCTACCCGGTCTGCGGCACCAAGGTCTCGATTCTCCTGAACGACGGCTTCGGGAGTTTCGCCGTCGACGGGGTCCAGGACCTGCCCTGGCGGTTCAACGGCTGGGGGACGTTGGGCGATGTGGACGGGGATGGCGACCTCGACGTGGTCTCACCCACCAACGCCTCCATCAACGACCCCCGATCCATGTGGGTGCTGACCAACTCGAACCAGTGACCCCGCGCCGACCGTGCGCCGCCCCCCGGCGGGCGGCGCGCCCACCGTCGCTCAGCCGGAAGCCACGTCGAATTGCTCCTCTAGCTTCTCGGCCACCCGGTCCAGCCCCTGCAGCAGCACCGACAGCCGGACCTTCCCGTAGCCCCGCGTGTGCAGCACGTGCCACTGGTTGACGTCCGAGAACGAGTACCCCTCGATCGCCTCCCACGGAATCTCCCGCACCCCTCGCCATGCCGACCGCACGATCAGATGCGTGTCCGTGACGCGCCCCCGAAAGGAGAACACCTCGATCGCCAACCACCCGGTCCCCACCACGAAGCCCGTCGCGACGAGCGCTGCGAGCACGCGCTGATCCCGCGACGCATGCGACGCCGCGTAACAGACGAAGAGCGCGAACGCGATGCCGAGCGCCGCCAACGCTCTCATCCTCTTCCCATACCGCAGCACGCCTTCGGTCGGCGCGGCCGCCGCGTCCCTCCCCAGCCACCACATGATCGCCCCGGTGATGAACGCGCTGGCGACGCCGGTGACGAAGTGTCGCAGAGTGGGCATGGGGGGCCTCGCTCGGTTTCCGGTTGCGAGTCCTCGCGACGATAAACGGCTCACGTGGCCGCGCCGCTGACACCCCGCCCGATCCCGCCGGTGCGCCGGTCCCTCTCCTCGCCGGCCGCCGTCGCCATCGCGCCGCCCGCAGTCGCTCCCCGGCCACCCGCCGTCGCCCCCGCGTCGCCGCCGACCACCGCTCGCCGCAGCAGCTCCCGCACGTAGCCGAGCCGAGGCTCGCGCCCCGTCCCGCTCCGCCAGGCGAGGTAGAGCGTGTTCTCCGGGGGCGACGCCGGGCGGTGGAGCACCACGAGCCGGCCGCGGGCGACGGCGTCGTCGCAGAGGTACTGCGGCAGCACGCTGATCCCCGCACCTGCCGCGACCGCCTCCCGCACCGCGCGCAGGTCGGGCGCCACGACCGCCGCCCGTCGCTCGAGCCGCTGCCCGAAGACGACTCGCCAGTACCGGCGCAGGATCGCCAGCTCCGGGCCGTAGCTCACGAGCGGCGCCCCCTCGAGCGCGCTCGCGCCGTTCGCCTCGATCGCCTCCGGCGACAGCCGCGCCGCCCACGCCGGCCCCGCGACCAGCAGGAACCGCTCGGTGAAGAGCGGCTCCGACTCCAGCCCGCTCCGTCGCACGGAGCGCGTCGAGACGACGAGATCGAGGTCTCCCTCGCCGAGGGCTTCGAGCAGCTCGTCGGCGAGGCCGAAGCGGACCTCGAGGCGGAGCTGTTTCTCCGGCAGCCCGCCCAGGGCCGGGAGCACCCGCTCGGCGAGGAACTCGGCGGGGCCGCCGAGCCGCACCGTCCCGCCCAGCCGCCCCGGGCCCTGCCGCGCGCCCTCGATCGTCGCCTCCAGCGCGTCCAGGTGCGGCGCGATCAGCCGCGCCAGCTCGTGCGCCGCCGGCGTAGGCGCCACCCCGCGCGGCAGCCGCTCGAAGAGCCGGTACCCGAGCCGCGTCTCCAGCGCCCTGACCTGCTGCGATACCGCCGGCTGCGTGAGGTACAGCCGCGGCGCCGCGCCGGTGATCGACCCGACGCGGTAGACCGTGGGGAAGGTGCGGAGCCAGTCGAGGGGTCCATGTGACGGGTGAAGGACCAGAGCCGCGCTGGCCGGGCGAGTTCCGCCGGGCGCGCCGACCGGGCGGGCTTCCCGACCATGCAGGCCGGGCGAGCCGTCGCGCGAACGGCTGTCCTTAGCCACAAGAAAAATTATGGCAGGGTACAAGTACCCGAAATTGTCAATGGCGGCGGGTTCGATTAGCGTTTACCGCGGTGTGTGGAGGGCGACGCCGGGGCGGCGCGCTCGACGGCCCGTCCCCCGCGCGGCGGTGCAGGCGGCCCGAGCCCGCGGCTGTCCCTGCCGGATCCGGCACGGTCCCGGACCGGCGACGACAGGGCAGGCCGAGCCCGCGCCCGGGGCCCCGCGGGACCCCCGGCGACATGCGGCGGCGCCGTCGCCACCGACGCCCCGGTGCGCCCCGACCCGCGGACGCGCCCTCCGCGCGTTCCGTGTGTCCGAACCGTCACGACAGGAGGAATCGATGCGCGGAAAGGTGCTTTTCGTGCTGACCAGCCACGGCGACCTGGGCGACACCGGTCGCAAGACGGGCTTCTACCTCCCCGAGCTCACCCACCCCCTCGCCGTCGTCCGCGAGGCCGGCTACGACTTCGACCTGGCCAGCCCGAAGGGCGGCGAGCCGCCGATGGACGGCGTGAAGCGCGAGGACCCGCTGAACGCCGCCTTCCTCGACGACCCGG
>DATCLG010000093.1:0-4311 GCA_036564015.1 Longimicrobiales bacterium | reverse complement strand
GAGGGTGAGCGGGACCTGGCCGCAGGCAATGCGCGGCGTGTCCGGGAGGCCGAAGAGCTCCTGGAGGCGAACGGCGAGGACCGGCGCGGCCGGGTCGCTGTAGTCGATCGGGATGCGGGACCCGCTGGGCACGACGAAGTGGGTGGGCGCCCAGGTGTCGAGCGTGCGCTTCTGTTCCCAGGAGAGCATTCCCTCCAGGACCGCCGTGAGGTCCAGCCGCTCGAGGTCGCTCCAGCGCCGCATGCCGTAGAGATGCGGGCCGAGCCAGGCCGCAAGGTCGCGGGTCAGCGCCTGGTCGGAGACGTCGGGCCAGGAGCCCGGCGCGGCGCCCGAGGCGGCGAGGTGGTGCATGAACGCGAGCCGGTCGCGGAGCTGGCGCGCGGCCTTCGTCCAGGGCAGCGCGGCGATCCCTTCCCCGGCGATCCCCTGGAGCAGCGCCTGCAGCACGGCGTCGGGGTCCGGGTCGGGCAGCGGTGCGTCGCTGAGGATGAGCGCGCCGAGGCGGGTCTTCCTGCGGGCGCGCACGGCCCGGGCCTCCGGGTCCCACGCGATGCTCTCTTCCACGACGATCTGGTCTCCGAAGTGGCGCTGGAGCTCTTCGAGCTCGACCGGCGCGGCGAGGAAGATGCGGCTCTCGCGTCCCTGTCCATCCAGGTCGGCAGCCACGAGGTAGGCCGCGCCGGCCAGCGGCTGGGGCCCCGGTGGGAGCGCGGCGCCGCGGCCGTTCCGCAGGAGGAAGCGGCCCGCCTCCCCCGCTCGTCGCTGCGCGATGCGGTCGGGGTAGGCGAAGGCGAGCAGCAGGCCGGCGGAGTCGATGTCGTCGCCGGAGCGGGGCGGTCGCTCTGGCCCGGCGCGGTCTGGCCGGGCCGGGGCCGCAGTGTCGTGCGCGCGGTCGGTGAGCCGGAGCCGTTGTTTCCAGTATCGCGCCTCGGCCCGTGCGCGGTTCAGGGCCGCGCGGTCCACGGAGAAGCCGGCTTGGCGGAGGTCGGCGGCGCCCCGGACCGTGTGCGCGGGCTGCTGCACCGCGGTGCCGCGCAGCGCCTCGACGCGGAGGCGGAGGTCCACGTCAGGAAGGGCGTCGCCTCCGCGGAAGATGTCCCGATCGCCGAGGAGCGCCACGAGCTCGCAGGCCAGCTCGCCGAGGCCGAGCTCCGCGCCGCGGAGCAGGAGGTGGGCGAGGCGCGGGTGGAGCGACAGCTCGGCCATCCTCCGGCCGTAGGCGGTGATCGCGCCGCGCTCGTCCAGGGCGCCGAGCTGGGTGAGGAGCTCGCGGGCCTGGGCGAAGGCGGCGGGGGGCGGAGGATCGAGCCAGCGGAGCGCGGTGGGATCGTCCACGCCCCAGGCAGCGAGCTCGAGCGCCAGCGAGGAGAGATCGGCTTCGAGGATCTCGGGGGTGCCGTGCGGGGCGAGCGCGCCGTGGGCCTCCTCGGTCCAGAGGCGGTAGCAGACACCCGGGCCGAGACGCCCGGCTCGCCCGCGGCGCTGGTCGGCGGAGGCGCGGGAGACAGGCACCGTTTCCAGCCGGGTCATGCCCGTGCGCGGGGAGAAGCGCGGCACGCGCATGAGGCCGCTGTCGATGACGACGCGGATCCCTTCGATCGTGAGGCTGGTTTCGGCGATCGACGTGGCCAGGACGACCTTCCGCTCGCCGGGTCTGCTGGGCGCGATGGCCAGGTCCTGCGCCTCCTGGGGCAGGTTGCCGTGGAGCGGCGTCACCCGCACGCCCGCCCCGAGCCCGGTTTCCGCGAGCCTGGCCTGGACCCGACGGATTTCGGGTGCGCCCGGCAGGAAGACCAGGATGTCGCCCTCCTCGGCCTCCAGCGCAGCGAGGATAGTGCGCACGACGGTCGACTCGATCGGCCCCTGGACGGGCCGTTTCAGGTAGCGGGTCTCGACGGGATGCTCCCGTCCCTCGCTGGTGATGATCGGGGCCGGGCGTCCGTCGGAGCCCAGCAGCCCGGCCACGGGTTCGGCGTCGAGGGTGGCCGACATGACCAGGATGCGGAGATCCGGCCTGAGGATGGCGCGGGCTTCGAGGGCGAGCGCGAGCCCGAGGTCGGCGTGCAGGCTGCGCTCGTGGAACTCGTCGAAGATGAGGAGTCCGATGCCTTCGAGGGCGGGGTCGGACTGGAGGATCCGGGTGAGCACGCCCTCGGTGACCACCTCGATGCGCGTCTCCGGCCCGACCCGGGTGTCCATGCGGATGCGATACCCGACGGTCTGGCCGACCTGCTCGCCCAGGCTCGCGGCCATGAAGCGGGCGGCGGCGCGGGCGGCCAGACGGCGGGGCTCGAGCATGACGATCCTGCGGCCGTCGAGCCAGGGCTCATCGAGCAGGGCGAGAGGCACGCGGGTCGTCTTGCCTGCGCCGGGCGCGGCCACGAGGACGGCGCTCGGGCCGGCACGGAGCGCGTCCCTCAAGGCAGGCAGGGCCTGCTCGATGGGGAGCGTCGACATGGTCAGCGGTCCGGCGACCGGCCGCGTCGCGGCGCCGCGGAGTGCTGGGAGGACAGCGCCGGCGGCCGGAGTGCGGGCGCCGCCGGAACGGGGGTGGAGAGGACGGGTGGAGTGGCGCCCGCAGGCGTCGCCAGGGCGTCTGGGCCAGGGCCTTCGGCCGCGAGAGCCGCAGGGGCCGTCGTCCCCGCGGCTCTCGCCGCCCCTGTCCTCGTCCATGCTCGCGTGGGCGTGAAACCGGATCGAGCCAGCATCGAGGTCATGCCAGGTCTACAGGGCTCAACGGGGTGCCGGCGCGGCTGGCCCCCTCGGCGCCCACCCCACGAAGCGCGTTTCGGCCACCTCCAATCAGAAGATCTCCAGGTTGATGTACCGCCTGGGGTTCTTCTGGAAATCCTCCGTCAGCCGGCTCAGGTTCTCCACAGCCCGGTTCAGGTTGTGATACAGCGAGTCATCCTTGCTCAGCAGCCCCAGGGTCCCTTCGCCCCGCTCCATTCTGGCCAGCACCACCTCGAGCGAGCTGCTGGCCCGGTTGAGCGCCGCCGTGGCCTCATCGAGGCGCTGCGTGAGCGAGTCCATGCGCTCGGCGGCGCGCTGGAGCTCGGGGCCGGTGGTCACTCGCTCGACGCCAGCGGCGGTCCGGAGCAGGCTGCCGCTCAACGCGCTGAGTTGCCGCCGCTGCTCCGCCGCGAGCGCGGACAGCTCGGCGAGGAGCGTGCGGAGCTGCTGGGCGCTCTCGCTCAACGCACCGACCGTCCTCTCGGAGAGCAGCGCCTGCACGCTGGCGAGGACAGTATCGGCGCGTCCGCCGATTCCCGCCGCGGCGTCGAACAATCCCGCCTGGGTCACGCCGGTGAGGACCCGGCCTTCACGCAGGCGCTCGTTCGAGGTCCCCGGGATGATCTCGACGACCATGCCGCCGAGCAGCCCGTTGGACCGCAGGACGACCCGGGAGTCCGCCGGGACGTCGTACTCGCCTTCCAGCTCCAGCCGGATGGCGACCCCCTCGGGCACGATCTCGAAGCGCCGCACCCGCCCGATATTGACGCCCCGGAGCTGCACCGGGTCGCCGCGTCGCAACCCGCCCGCGTCCGGGACGATCGTGGTCACGAAGTACCGCCCCCGGAAGGTGGCAGCATCGGTCAGCGTAAAGAGCGCCACCAGCGCGGACACCAGCCCGAGAATCACGAAAAGCCCGACCCAGAGCTCACGACGGGCCGAGCGTGGGGGCACGGCCGCCAGGAGCTGGTCCTCTGCGGCCGAACCGCCGTCCGGAGCGGCGGAGGCGCGCGGAGTGCTCGTCTTTGTCCTGATCATACCGTCTCCATTGCATCGAAGGACGCCACGGCGACGTCCCGGTCGAGGAACGCCCGGACCATCGGATCATCGCTCTCGCGGAACTCGGACGGGGTCCCGATGAAGCGAATCCGCCCGCGCTCCAGCAGCGCCACCCGATCCGAGATCGCCAGCGCCCCTTCGATCTCATGCGTTACCACCACCGACGTGACGCCCAGCTCCTCCGCAAGCCGCGCAATCAGGCGGTGCACGATCGCCGCGTTGACCGGATCGAGTCCCGTGACCGGCTCGTCGTAGAGGAGGATCTCAGGCCGTCCCACGATCGCCCGGGCGAGCCCCACCCGCTTGCGCATCCCTCCCGAGAGCTCGGCGGGGAGCTTGCCGAGCACCGCCGCCGGATCGAGGTTCACGTGCTCCAGGGCCTCACCCACCCGACGGACGACCTCGCGGCGGCTGAGCGTCCGCAGCTCCTGCTCGGGCAGCCCCTGGGCCACGTTGTCGAACACGGTCATCGAGTCGAACAACGCGGCGTTCTGGAACACGTACCCGACCTTCCGGCGA
>DATCLG010000092.1:0-3078 GCA_036564015.1 Longimicrobiales bacterium | reverse complement strand
CTCCGTCGTCGCCTGCGACGCCGCCCACGCCTCACCCCCACCCGGCGTCGCTGTCACCTGCACCCCCGGCAACGCGAGCGGCGTCTCCACCAGCACGATCTCCACGTACGTCGGCGCCGTGCCTCCTCCCTCTCCCGGCACCACCACCTCCCGCGCCACCGGCGCGTACCCGAGCCGCGAGACGTGCAGGCGATGCTCGCCCGCTCTCAGCCCGCGCACCACGAACCGCCCCTCCGCGTCCGCCACCACCACCCGTCCCGTCCCCAGCACCCACACCTCCGCGCCGCCAACCGGCTCTCCGCCCACGCCCCGCACCCGCCCCGCCACGTCGTGGAGCTGCCGCTGCGCCGGCGCCGCCACCCCCGCGCCCGCCCACGCGACGCAGAGCGCCGCTAAACCGAGCGACACCACACCGCGCCACGCCTCACCGGCCAGCGCCGCGCTCACGCGCCTCCGGCCGCCGCCCATCCGCAACCGCCGCGCACCGCCCCGACCCTGCATCGTTCTCTGCGCTCCCGTCCAGGACCAGGGTTCGTGAAACACAACACGATGTTTCGGAATACCTAAACCGTCAATGCGGAGGAACGAATCCAGGCTCGGCCGGGACCGGACACGCGCAACCCGGAGGGCACGCCCGGGCCGCACGACGCGCGGAGGTCAGTCCCAATCGCCCAACCCACGCTCCCGACCCGCGGCCCGGCCGGCACGCGCCCTGCCCCGCCACACCCACGGAGCATGAAGCACCGCCGGTCGTGACGCCGAGCGCCAGGACTGCTGCCCCGGAGCACGGGCTCTGCGGCGGCTCCCTCCTGCGGCCGGACCCCTCCCCCTTGACAGCCGCGTAGTATTCGGGGTTCGGCCAGACCGACTGCACGCCGTACCGGGGAGGAACGACACGCTGATGGAAGCACCGATCTCGGCGATGCCCGAGCCGGAGGACGCCGGCGCCCGGCCGCCCGTCACGAGCCGGCGAGACCGCATCTACGCCATGGTGGGAGTGCTGCTGGCCCTCCTCCTCTCGGGGCTGGACCAGACGATCGTCGCGACCGCGGGTCCGGAGATCCAGCGTGACCTGTCGATTCCGGCGTCGCTCTACGCCTGGCTCACCACCTCGTACCTCGTCGCCTCGACGGTCATGCTGCCGATCTACGGCAAGCTCTCGGACATCTACGGCCGCAAACCGATCCTCCTGGTGGGCGTCGGGCTCTTCCTGCTCGGCTCGGTCGTGGCGGGGCTATCCCCCAACACGGGGGTGCTGATCCTCGGGCGGACGGTGCAGGGGCTCGGCGCGGCGTCGCTCCTGACCTCGACGCTCGCGGTGATCGCCGACCTCTTCCCGCCCGCGGAGCGGGGGAAGTACATGGGGCTGATCGGCGCGACGATGGGAATCGCGAGCGTGATCGGCCCGCTCGTCGGGGGCGTGATCACCGACACGCTCGGCTGGCACTGGGTCTTCTTCGTGAACGTGCCGATCGGCAGCCTGGCGCTGTGGTTCATCGTGACGAAGATGCCGCGCTTCGGCGGCCGGCCGCGGCGCGCGCCGATCGACGTGGCCGGAGCGGCGTGGCTGGTCGTGGGCGTCGTCTCGCTCCTGATCGCCCTCTCCCTCGCCGGCGGCGGAGAGGAGGTCTCGGTCGGTCAGACGACGGCGGGACGTGGGCCGATCCTCGCGCTCCTCGTGGCCTCGGTCCTCGGCCTCGCCGCCTTCGCGGCGACGGAGCGGCGCGCGGCGGACCCGATCGTCGACCTGCGCATCTTCCGCGACCGGACCATCGCGCTCTCGACGGCCGCGTCGTTCGCCATGGGCGCGGTCTTCCTCATCAGCATGGTCTTCCTGCCGCTCTACCTGGTGAACGTCGTGGGCGTCTCGGCGACGAGCGCGGGGCTCACGCTCCTGCCGCTCACGCTGGGGATCGTCGGCGGGAGCATCTCGGCGGGGCAGCTCGCCAGCCGGGTCGGGCACACGAAGTCGCTCCTCATCGGGAGCCAGATCCTGCTCGTCCTCGCGTTCGCGCTCATGGGGTACACGCTGACGACGGAGTCGACGTCGCTCGAGGTGACGTGGAAAATGGTGCTGGTCGGGCTCGGGATGGGGCCGTCGCTCCCGCTCTACACGCTGATCGCGCAGGGCGCCGCGAGGCCGGAGGAGGTCGGCGTCGTCACGGCCGTCTCGACGTTCTCGCGGTTCATGGGCCAGGTGATCGGCGTCACCATCGCCGGCGCGCTCTTCGCGCTCCGGCTCGGGCGCGTGGTCCCGCCCGGCGCGGCCGACCCGATCGCCGCGGCGTCTCCCGAGGCGCTGACCGGCGCCGTCGCGTTCCTCTACCGCGTCGGGATCGCGGTGGTCGCGATCGGGCTCGCGCTCACGGCCCTGGTCCCGGGGGCGGGTGGGGAGGCGGGGGAGGTGTGAAGGCCAGGCTCAACATGCGTTCGGAAGCGAACCACGCGAGGAGGTGACGACGATGAGCGAGCAGCGCAAGACGCGCCGGCCGATCTCGGCGCGGATCGAGGCCGCCGGCACGGAGACCGGCGAGGCGGGCGCGCTGTCCCCGGACGTGGTGCGCGAGGCGTTCTCCCGCTGGGCGAGCGGCGTGACCGTCGTCGCCGTGCGGGACGACGCCACGGTCTACGCGATCACGGCGACGGCGTTCCTCCCCGTCGCCGTCGAGCCGCCGCTCGTCCTCGTCTCCATCAACCCGAACGCGACGGTGTGGCCGTTCCTTGACGAAGAGGGTGCGGAGTTCGGCGTCAGCATCCTGGCCGAGGACCAGCGGCGCCTCGCGAGCATCTTCGCGGACACGGGCCCTCTGGCCCAGATGTACTTCCCCCGCGAAGGCGACCCGGTCCTCCCCGACGCCCTCGCCGGCTTCACCTGCCGCGTCGTCCGCCGCTACTTCGAGGGGGATCACATGCTCGTGATCGGGGAGGTGGAGCGGGTGGTCACCGGCGGCGACCGGAAACCGTTGATCTACTACAGGCGGGAGTACGGGTTGCCGCGGTGATCTGACCTATCGGACCGGCGAAGGAGGTGGCATGCGAACCGTGAACGAACGGGGAGCTCTTCGCTGGATCCGTGTG
>DATCLG010000091.1:0-13627 GCA_036564015.1 Longimicrobiales bacterium | reverse complement strand
CGCCGGGTCGCGGCTTCCGCGGCGGTGCGGGCGCGCTCCGCCTCGGCGGTCCGCTCCGCGACGCGCTGCTCGAGCGTGCGGGTGAGCTGCCGGAGCTCGCTGATCGCGTCCTGGAAGCCGCGATAGGTCAGCTCGTAGGGCGAGAGACTCTCTGCGAAGAAGAGCGAGGCCTGCTCGACGGTTCGAATGCTCTCCTCGACGGTGGTCGCGCTGCGCAGGAGGGTACTCAGCGCCTTCTGGTGAAGCGCCGCCAGGTCGAGCACGCCGAGCCCCTCGGCGAGAGCCTTCCGGCCCGATTCGTAGGCGCGCTCGAGGGCTGCTTCGCCTCCGCCCTTCAGGAAATCCTCGAGAGCTTCCTGGTATTCCTCGACGAGCTTATTTGCGGTGGCTTTCATACCTTGCCGGCGAGGTAGCGCGCCACCAGCACCAGCGCGTCGTCCGTTCCTTTGCTGTACTGGCGCAGGATGCGGTCGGCGATCTCCTGCGGCGAGCCGTGCGTGGTCAGGGCCTCGGCAAAGGAGTTGTGGATGCCGTCGGTTGCGAAGCAGAGGATGTCACCCGGGCGGACCGGCAGCGTGGCGGGGCGTACCCGCGGCAGGTAGTAGCCGACCACGCCCGCGCGGACGAGCAGCCATTCCTGCCGCGCGCCGCGCCCGAGGTCGGAACGGAGGAGGACGCCCTCGACGTTTCCCACGCCGAGCCAGGTCATCGTGGACTCCTGCGTATCGAAGCGGGCGAGGCTGATCGCCGCGCCACGCGTGCGGCTCAGGCGCTCGTGGCAGCGCTGGATGAGCGCAGGCACGGGCTCCCGGGCATGGCGTTCCAGCGTGGCCGCCGCGAGGATCGCCGCGTGCCTCGCCGCGGCGCCGTGCCCCAATCCGTCCACGGCGGCAACCAGTGCCCCGTCGGGAAAGCTGGCCACGAAGTAATGGTCGCCGGAGACGGTCTCCCCCGGCCGGGGGACGACAGCGACCCCCCAGTCGATCACCCTGGCGCCTAGAGCCATTTCCTCATGGTCACCGTCGTTCCCTTGCCCGGCTCGGAGACGATCTCGAACTCATCGACGAGCCGCCGGGCGCCGGAGAGGCCCAGCCCCAACCCGCCGCTGGTCGAGTATCCGTCCTGCATGGCCAGCTCGAGGTTGGCGATGCCCGGGCCCTGGTCACGGGCGACGATGAGGATCCCGGAACGGCCCTCCTTCCGCACCTCGCTCAGGACGACTTCGCCCTCGCCGGCATACTGGATGATGTTGCGCGCGATCTCCGAGATCGCCGTCGCGATGGCGACCAGGTCGGTGCCCGTGAACCCCAGCCGTTCCGCCAGAGCACGCCCCTCCTGGCGAGCCACGACGATGTCCCTATCCGAACGAATGACTACGCGCCGCTCAGCCGCCACGTTGCCTTCTTCGCCTCAGACGACGTTGCAGGAGGGCGAGACCTTCTTCGACATCGAGCGCCGTTGCGATGTCGGGCAGCGTCAGCCCGAGGCGCACCATGGAGAACGCCACCTCGGGCTGGATGCCGACGATGACGGTTTCCGCCCCCCGCAGCTCGCAGGTCTGGGCGATCGCCCGCAGCGTACGGATGGCGAAGGAGTCCAGCACCTCGAGGAGGGTCACGTCCACGATGACCCCGCGAGAGCGGAATCGTCCAACCTGCTGCGCGAGCGTGTCGCGCAACCACTCCAGATCTTCGTCCGAGAGAGCGGGCTGCAGCGAAGCGATGAGGAAGTCGCCCTGCTTGAGGATCGGCGTCCGCATGCACTCAGGTGTCCTCCCAACTGTCCTCCAGCGCCTTGCGGCTCGACCGCGGGTCCCGGACCCGGACCACCCGGTACCCGAGGAGCCGCTCCGCCTCTTCGATCCCGCTCTGCAGGTCGCCGACGGCGTTGATCTTGCCCAGGTCCACGCCGACCATCACCAGCGTCTGGGCCACCTCGGCCGAGAGCCCGGTCACGACCACGGTCGCGCCCATGAGGCGCGACGCTTCCACCGTCTGCGCCAGGTGGTTGGCCACCTTCGAGTCCACGGAGGGGACGCCGGTGATGTCGATGACCACGACCCGCGCCCGGTTGTCGCGGATGCTCCGCAGGAGCTGCTCGGTGAGCTGGCGGGCCCGCTGGGTGTCGATCACCCCGATGATGGGGAGGATGAGGAGGCGCTCCCGGACCTGGAGGACCGGGGTGGAGAGCTCACGGATCGCCTCCTGCTGCTGGCGGATGGTGCGCTCGCGCTCCTCGACGAAGCTGGTCGCGACGGTGTTGGCGATCCGGTTGGCCGCTGGCTCGTAGGCGTCGAGCACCTCCTCGAACTTGGCGACATCGTCCCGATACTTCCGGAGGAGCGAGCGCGCGAGCACGTCGCGCAGCAGGAGGACGATGTTGACGACTTCCGGGGTCTCGACGCCGCGGGGGATGATGCGCTCGGAGAGGTTGCGGGCGTAGGACTGGAGGGCTTCGACGCTGCCCGTCTCGAGGACCTCGACGTAGTTGTCGTAGATCGAGGTAGTCTCGGCCCTGATCTCTTCGGGGCTCATGTTGGTGAGGAGGTTGGACTCGGTGATGCGCCGGACCCACTCCTCGCGCAACTCGTCTCGTCTCTCCCGCAAGTGGGCAACCAGCTCACTGAGCAGCGCCGCCTGGTTCGCGCGGGAGGGCTCGTGGCTCGGGGGCGATGGATTGGCACTCATGGGCGCCTCGTGCGAACCGGTTCGATGTGCCTGTCGCCGTGCGAGGGCGGAGATACACGGTTTTCGTCCCTCTGTGGCACGGCGAGCGTCCCGGCGTGCCGTTTCGGCGGAGCTCCTGGTTGCGGGCCTCGGGAGTTTCCCGGGTCTACGCAAGAAGCTCGCCAGGTCCCCGACGGAGCCCTGGCCGGCTGTTGCGCCGGGGCTCGTCGTGGGCGGCGCGGTGCAAAGTGCAGGCCGTGGGCGCGGGGGGCGGGGTTGGCGGGGGTTTCGGGAGGAAGTTGCAATTGTGCAACGAGATAGATGCGAGCCGCCGGGACCTATTCTTGCTGTGGTAGGGGAGTGCGAGGGTTGGACGGGGGTCCGTCCTCGCTCGCCTGAGTCGAAGTGGAGGAGATATGCGTTCGATGGTGAAGGCCCTGGCGGCCCTGGCGCTCGCGTACCCGGTTGGTGTGGTGGCGCAGGTGCCGAACAGGGAGGTGCCGGCGTGCCGGGGGAGTCTGGAGGGCGATCTGCTGACGACCTCGATTGAATTCCCCAATGGTTATGCGGTGGAGGCGCCGTGGCGCATCACCGGGAATCGGCGGGCGGCGCTGGAGAACGGGCAGCGTGGTCTGGTGATGAGCGCCTCGCTCGACCGGATCGTGGAGGTGGATCCCACGAACGGGCAGCGGGTGACGACGCCGTTCCCGGAGCCGATCGAGACGTCGTTCGAGGGGCGAGATCAGGACGAGCTGATCTATCGTGCGGCGCAGATCTGGTGTCTGACGGTGCTGCGGGCGCAGGAGGAGTCTTCTACGCGGCCATCGGGTTCGGCGCCCACGCGCCATTCCGCGCGGCCGGTGGGCGGGCAGGCGGGGGAGGATGTGGCGCTGGGGCGGAGGCCGGTCAGCGGCGCGGTGCTGGCCGGCGGACGTGCTGGGGGAGCCTGAGACGGATCCCCGGGCGAATGGCGCCGCCAGGGCGGCGCGCTCCGGATCCGCGCCGGTGCTCTCGCCGGTCTGGCGAAGCGCCGGATGCGGGGAGCGCGCCGCCTCCATTTTCGGGCGCGGGGGAAATGCGCGCCCCGTAGCGGCTCGCCGCGCGTCCTGATCGGGTCGGGTTGTCGGCCTGATCTGCTGGACACTTTCCCGGTCGGGCCGTAGATTCGGCGGTCGCGCCCGTGCTGGCGCGGGGCGCGCCGGAGCGCGCCCGCTCCGGCGTCGCTGCGGGCGTGCCGGCCAGGCAGTCCCGCCGCCGATCCTGGCCCGAAGGAGGGATCGTGACAGCGCCGGCGATCTTCCGCCGCTTCCCTGCCCTCGCGGATCGCATCCCCTGGACTCCGCTCGGGAGCTTTCCCACGCCCGTCGAACGGCTGGCGCTCGCGGGGCTGGAGGGGGAAGTGTGGGTGAAGCGCGACGACCTTTCGGGCGAGCCGTACGGCGGCAACAAGGTGAGGAAGCTCGAGTTCCTGCTGGCCGCGGCGCGGCGCCGTGGCGCGAAGCGGCTGGTCACGGCGGGCGCGCTGGGGTCGCACCACGCGCTGGCGACGACGGTCTATGGCCGGGCGCTCGGTTTCGACGTGAGCCTGGTGCTGTTCCCGCAGCCGGTCACGGAGCACGTACGGCGTGTGCTGCTCGCGGACCACGCGCTGGGGGCCGAGCTCCGCTACGTGCCGCGCATGGAGCTGGTGCCCGCTGCGCTGCGCGCCGTGCGGTTCGCGCACCGGCGGGAGGGCGCGGTGATCATCCCGCCCGGCGGCTCGGACGCGATGGGCACGCTGGGCTACGTGGCCGGCGCCCTGGAGCTGGCGGAGCAGGTCGAGGCGGGGTCGGCGCCGCGACCGGACGCGGTGTACGTGGCGGCGGGGACGCTCGGGACCGCGGCGGGGCTCGCGCTGGGGTTCGCGCTGGCCGGGCTGGAAGTCCGGGTCCAGGCGATCCGGATCACCGGGCGGATCGTGGCTCACGAGGGCGCGCTCGCGCGTCTGGTGCGTCAGGCCGCGAGGCTGCTCGGTGCGGCCGGCCTGGAGGAGCGCGGGCTGGCGGATCGAGCGCTCCGCCTCCTGGAGCTCCGTCACGACCAGGTGGGACTGGGGTACGGGCGGGAGACGGAGGCGGGCCGGCGGGCGGCCGAGCTTCTGGCCGGCGCCGGGATCGGGCTCGATCCCACCTACACGGCGAAGGCGGCGGCGGGGCTGCTGGCCGAGCTGGAGGCGCGGCCCGGGGGCGTGCACCTCTACTGGCACACTCTCAGCGCACGGGAGCCCATCGCCGCCGCGGCCGCGGACGAGCGCGATCTGCCGGCCCCGTTCCGCCGGGCGCTCGGACGGAGCTAGGCCCCGGCGTCGTCTGTGGCGAGGCGCGGCGCGCCAGGCGTGCGTCGCAGCCTGGACGCTGCGGAGGAGGGGCCCTATTCTATCCCGCACGAAGAGGCGGCCCTGCGGCGCTCGCCGCGGCCCGAAGCTCCGATCTCCGTCCCCAGGGTCCCCGAACATGAGCGACATCCACGCCTACATCGACGCCCATCTCGACCGTTTTCGGGAGGAGCTCTTCGAGTTCCTGCGGATCCCCAGCATCAGCGCTCGCCGGGAGTACGCGCCCGAAGTGCGTCGGGCCGCCGCGTGGCTGGCGGGGAAGCTGAAGGAGGCGGGGCTCGACGTCGCGATCGAAGAGACGCCGGGCCACCCCGTGGTGCTGGGCGAGTGGCGCGGCGCCGGCCCGGGCGCGCCGACCGTCCTGATCTACGGCCACTACGACGTGCAGCCCCCCGAGCCGCTGGAGCTCTGGACGACGCCGCCCTTCGAGCCCAGCCTCCGCGACGGCCGCATCTACGCGCGCGGCGCGGTGGACGACAAAGGGCAGCTCTACGTCCACGTCAAGGCGCTGGAGGCGCACCTGAAGGCGGCGGGTCGCCTACCCGTGAACGTGGTGGTGCTGGCGGAGGGGGAGGAGGAGGTGGGCAGCGAGCACCTGATGCCGTTCGTGGAGAAGCACGCCGCGCGACTGGCCGCGGATGCGGTGGTGATCTCCGACACGGTGATGGTGGCGCCGGGGATGCCCACGATCGGCGCGTCGCTGCGCGGGCTCGCGTACTTCCAGATCGAGGTCCAGGGGCCGTCGCACGACCTACATTCCGGGAGCTACGGCGGCGCGGTCGTGAACCCGGCGACCGCGCTGGCGCGCATCCTGGCCTCGTTCCATGACGAGAACTGGCGTGTCGCGATTCCGGGCTTCTACGACGATGTGCGGCCGGCCCCGGAGTATCGGGAACAGATCCGGGCGGTGCCGTTCGAGGAGGAGGCGTTCCGTTCGGAGACGGGCGCGCCGGCGCTGGTGGGGGAGGCGGGGTTCAGCACGCTCGAGCGGCTCTGGGTGCGTCCGACCTGCGAGGTGAACGGCCTCCTTTCCGGATACACGGGGGAGGGGGCGAAGACGGTGCTCCCGGCGCGGGCCATGGCCAAGGTGAGCTGCCGGCTGGTTCCGGACCAGGATCCCGAGCGGATCGCGGAGGCGTTCCGGCGGCACGTCGAGCGGGTGGCGCCGGAGGGGGTCACCGTCTCCGTCGAGTACCTGCACGGCGGCCGGCCCTGGCGGGCCAGGCTGGAGGGGCCGCTCTACGAGGCCGCGGCGCGTGCGCTGGAGCGGGCCTTCGGCCGGCGGCCCGTGTACGCGGGCGAGGGGGGCTCGATCCCGATCGTGCCGGAGCTCGAGCGCGTGCTCGGCGCGCCGGTTCTCCTGATGGGCTTCGGTCTGCCCGGCGAGAACGCGCACGCGCCGGACGAATGGATGAGCCTCGAGAACTTCGAGAAGGGGACGCACGCGGCGGCGGCGCTCCTGTCGGAGCTGGGCCGCTAATCGCCCGTGTTCAGGGCGATCGACGGCCCCGCCCGCCTGGCTGCGGCGAGCTCGCGCTGGATCTGTCGCCGGAGCTCCTGCACCTTGTCGGGGTAGCGCCAGCAATCAGGTGTGTTGGTCCCGCGCACGCAACCGTTGTAGCGCAGGAGCGCCTTGCGCTCGTCGCCTCCCGAGTTGCGCAGGTACCAGGCCAGGATGCTGGTCCCGTTGCAAATGTTGTCCTCGATGTCGTAGAGGTCGCGGCCGCAGCCGCGCCAGTGCCCTGCCCAGGCGGGCATGACCTGCATGAGCCCGCGGGCCCCGACGGGGCTGGTGGCGCGGGGTCTGCCGCTACTCTCCACGAGCAGCACGGAGACGACGGTGGCGGGGTCGAGGCCGCGCCGGTAGGAGTGCTCGACGAGCGGCCAGGCGACCTGGCGGGCCAGCGTTCGGGAGACGCCGCGGCGGGTGAGCACCTTTTCGATGGGCATGACGTGATCTCGATAGAGGATCACGTAGTCTTCGGTCTTCTCACCCTTCTCCCGGACGCGCTCCATCCATTCGCTGAGCGCCTCCAGTTGGATCCGCGGTCCGTGGGTTTGCTCCGGTTGCGGCCCGTCCACGGCGGCGGTCTGGATCGCCGCCTTCCCCAACTGCAGCCCCCCCAACGCGAGCACCGGTGCAACCAGGGGGACGGCCAACACGCGGCGGATCAGGCGGTCCAGCTCCTCGACCAGAGGGACGCGCCGCGCGGCCACCTCGGGATCGCGTCGGAACATCGTCGTTCTTCCGCAGGGTGATTCCGGGGAGGCGCCCCAATATGCATCGTTGCGGCGTGCCGGCGCAAGGTTTCGCATTCGACCTCGCGGGACGTTCGAGCCGAGAGCTCCTTTTTCGCGATCGCTGGCCGGGCCGCGAGTGGGCCCGACGCCCGGGGGAGAGGACGTGCCGACGTCGAGCCAGCCGGGGCGAAATCGGCTGGTGACGACGTGCCAGTTCGCGAAAAAGCGGTGGGAGCTGGGCCCGGCCTGGCTGCGGCTGCTTCGGCGAAGGCGGACGGGGATGGGTTTGGGCGGCGACGCTGTGCCCGGAGCCTCATGTGGGGGCTGGGGAGCGGGTTCGGCCGTCCGGGGAGGCCGCGGCGCCGGCTGGCCGGGCGGGCGCTCCGGAGGTCCGGGGCGGAGTGACCAGCGTCCAGCGTGGCGGCCCGCGACCACAGGGGCGTAGCTGCCGGGGGCCGTCCACGTGCGCCGGGCCGCACGGTCCTTGCTACAACCGGGGATCAGGGGGCGTCTACTGGGGAGAGGGGCCAGGACGGTGCCCCGGGGGCCTCCGGAGCGGAGGCGGTCCCGGGCCGGGAGGCTGGCAGGTCGAGGGAGGCAGCAGCCGGAGGAGCTGCGATGGCGACTCGAAGCGTGTCGTCCGTTGGGGCCGCGGAAGCGGCGGAGCTTATGCCCGACCGGTACAACCGGGAGCGCTTCGGTCCGGGGATCCTGCTGGCCGACCTTGGCCTGGCACTCGGGTCCCGGGGCCCGCGGCCGGGCGAGGCCGCGCCGGACTTCGAGCTGGCCGATGCGGCGGGTCGATCCTGGCGGCTGAGCGAGCTGCGCGGGCGGCCGGTGGTGCTGATCTTCGGGTCGGGGACCTGCCCTGCGACCCTGGGGTCGCTGCCCAGCCTGAAGGAGGTGTACCGTGCGCTGGGCGACCGTGCCGCGTGGCTGTTCGTCTACGTTCGGGAGGCGCACCCCGGGGAAGGGATGTCCTGGCACCGGAGTTACCAGCAGAAGGTCCGCCAGGCGGAAGAGTTCCGGGAGGGCGAGAACGTGCCGTGGCCCGTGCTGATCGACGACGTCGACGGCAGCGTGCACCGGGCGTACGGCATGCTCCCGAACGCGGTGTTCCTCATCGACGTGGATGGCCGGGTGGCGTTCCGGGGCGACTGGGCCCACGGGCCCACGCTGCGGCGGGCGCTGGAGGAGCTGCTGGAACGGGGCGGGCGCGGGCCGGTGGCGGGAGGGGTGGACCGCGGGATCCACCCGCTGGGTTCGATCGTCTACGGGTGGGACGCGCTGCGGCGGGGTGGCCGGGCGGCGGTCCGCGACGTGGTGATCGGTACCCCGCCGGCGGCCGCGATCTTCTGGCTGGGCGACAAGCTCGAGCCGATCCTGGGGCCGCTCGTCCGCCGGGACCGCCGCCTGCTCCCCCGCAGCGCGAGGATCGCGGCCGCTGTCGCGGGCCTGGCCGGTGTCGCGTTCCTCGGGTGGTGGGCGGTCCGGCGGTCCGGCGACGCCTAGCGGCGGGGCGCGTGCCGCCTCACCCCTTCGCCGCCGCGATCATCGCGGCGAGCTCGTCGAAGGTGAAGCGGTAGGCGGCGTTGCAGAAGCGGCACACCACCTCCGTGAAGCCGCGCTCCGCATCCTGCGACATGACTTCTTCCAGGTAAGACGCGCCCAGCAGCACGAGCGCCTGCTCGGCGCGCTCCCGGGAGCACGGGCAGTGGAAGCGCACCGGGACGCGATCGAGGAGCCGGTAGCCGCCCGGGAAGATCCGCCCGAGGATGCCCTCCGGCGTTTCGCCGGATCGCAGCATCGTCGTCGGATGCGGCAGGGCCCGGATCTCTTTCTCGATCTCCCAGGCGTCCTGGTCCCCCAGCCCCGGCATGAGCTGCACGAGGTAACCGCCCGCGGCCTCGACGGAGCCGTCCGGCAGCACGAAGACACCGAGCCCGACCGCCGAGGGGATCTGCTCACTCCGGGCCAGGTAGTACGCCAGATCCTCGCCCACCTCGCCCGAAACCAGCTCGACCGTGCTGGAGTGCGGCTGCCGCAGTCCCAGGTCCCGGGTCACCGTAAGATGACCGTTGCGCCCGATCGCACCCGAGACGTTGAGCTTCCCATTCCTGACCTGGTCGATCTCGGGACGAGGGTTCGCCACCAGCCCCCGCACCTCCCCGCCGCCGTTGGCCGTGGCGAGGAGCACCCCGATGGGGCCGTCGCCCTGGACCCGAACGGTGACGAGGTGCTCCTCCTCCTTCAGCATCGCGCCGAGCAGGAGTGTCCCGGTCGCCAGCCGGCCCAGCGCCGCCGTCGCGACGGGGTCGGTGCCGTGCCGGCGCTGCAGCTCCTCCACGACGCCCGTCGAGTCGACGGCGAACGCCCGCACCAGCCCATCGAACGCGACGGCGCGGACCAGGTAGCCCTGACCGCCGACCTCCACCTCGCCCCGGTTGTCCACCTGCGCACTCACCAGACTCTCCTCCTCTGAACGCCGGCTCCGCCGGACCCTGGCCCGGCCGCCGCCGCATCGTGACTCACGCCGGCGCCGCCGTGGCCGACGTGGCCGCACACCACACCTTCGACCTGCAAAGCGGTCGCCACACGCGCCGAGAACGCCAACGGCCCCGATCCCGGGGCCGCCTGCGTCCCATACCCCGCGCGGGGGCTCGAGTGCCGCCCGTTACCACTACCAGTCGTCGTCTTCCGTGAACGGGTCGCGCACCAGGACCAGAATGGCCGCCTGCGGAACCACCAGGTACTTCCTGCCCTCGAAGGTGATCTCGACGGCGGCACGACGGAAGAAGATCGCGTAGTCGCCCACCTTGGCCTGGACCGGCAGGTAACGAGCCTCGCTACCCGAGATCTTCCACGGTTCGTCGCTGAGCTCGGTGGGCGCCGAGATCGGCGTTCCCGGTCCGGTGGCCACCACGGTTCCGCCCTGGACCGCCTGGTTGTCGATGGCGGTGGCGGGGAGGTAGAGGCCGACGCGGCTGCGCTCCTCTCCCTCCTCGGGCTCGATGAGGACCCGGTCGCCGACGACGATCAACCGTTTACGATTCCGTTCCATGAGCCGGAAATATGCTCGTTGGTGAAGTTTTCGGCAAGCGGGACAGAGGCCCGCGGCCGGGTTCCGAGGGCTCGGCCGCAGGGTTCCATGCTCTTTTTACCCCGGAAGTCGCTGACCCTTCCCGCCATGGTTGCGCACCGCGTTCGCGCGTACGGTCCGGGTCGCGGAGGCGTTGCGGGGGGCGGGGGGCAGACCACGACGTTCCTGCGGGAGGAGGCGTATGACCGGGACGGCGGGAGGCGGCCGGCAGCCGGGCCGGCGGAGGCGGACCGACGAGGCGAGTCGCCGGCCGTACACGTTCATTCTGGACGCGGAGCTGGTGGAACAGGCGCGGCGGGAGGTCGGGGAGCGAGACGTGGTGCGGAGCATCGAGGCGGCGCTGGCGGCGGCGATCGACTACCAGATCTGGGTGCGGGAGGTATCGGCGCGGCGGCGGAACCCGAGTTCGTGAGCGCGGGGCGGCCGCGGCCCGGTACGCCCGTGGCGGGTGTGGAGTGCGGGCCCGGGTGGGGCCCGCCGGCTACGGGGCGAACCGGGTCCAGCGGATGCCGATGTGGTGGGTGGGGCCGAAGTATTTGAGGTTGCGGTACGTGTAGTCTACGGCGACGCCGGCGAAGAAGAGGCCGGCGCCGAAGCGGAAGCCTCCCAGGCCGTCCTCGCCCGTCGCGGAATCGTAGCCCAGGCGGCCGAGCGCGCCGAAGGCGGCGTTGTTGCGGGGCAGGAGTCCGGCCTCGATGCCGGCGGCGAAGCTGGTGATCCCTTCGCGGAGCTGGGAGACGAGGTCGGCGAAGGTCTGGACGCCGAAGCCCTGGATGGTGGGCAGCTCGAGCGCGGCGCCAAGGCGGGCCTCGGTGGGGAGGCGGGCGTCCTGGGCGCCGTCCCCGGTGAGCGAGCCGCCGAGGTTGCGGAGGGCGACGCCGAGGGTGAGGCGGGGGAGGGCGGCGAACTGGACGCCGAGGTCGAAGAGGGGCGCGGAGCGGGAGAGCCCCGCGAGGTCGTTGGAGATGTAGCCTGCGGCGGCGCCGAGGCGGAGGCGCCCGGCGGCGAGGGGCAGGGCGAGTGCCAGGCGGGCGGCGGTCTCGGCGGCGGAGGCGGTTGCGCCGGTCTCGCGGCCGCGTTCTCCGCCGAAGTCCGGGTCCGGCTCGATCACGTCGACGGTGCCGGCGTCGAGGTAGAGCAGGCCGACGCCGAGGGTGGCCGGGCCCACGCGGAAGACGCCGGCGAGCGAGCCGAGGATCACATCCTGGACGTAGCGGGAGTAGGCGAGGCTGGCGGCGGCCTCGAGCGCTGCGGCGCCTGCGGGGTTGTAGAAGAGCACGTCGGCGTCGCTCGCCGCGGCCACGTAGGCGCCCGAGAGCGCGGCGGCCCGGCTGCCGGCCGGGAGCTGGAGCACCTGGGCGCCGGTGGTGGCGGGCCCTTCCTGGGCGTGGACGGGAAGGGCGGTCGCCGTGGCGAGGAGGCCAGCGGCTGCCGCGCGAGACACGAGGCGGAAGAGACGGCCAGGCATGCGCTACTCCTGCCCACCCGACGCCACGGCCGGGCGGACGATGAACAGTTTCTCGCGGATGACGGTCCCCGCGACGTCGAAGACGGCCAGGTAGACCCCTGGCGCGATCGGCGAGCCTTCGTCGTTGGTCAGGTCCCATGCCACGCGGGTGTCGCTGCTCATGCGCGTGAGCAGGTCGACGACGCGGCGGCCGCCGAGGGTGTAGACGGCGGCGACCCGGGGCCGTTCGCTGAAGTTGAAGATCAGCGGCCGGCCCGAGCGTACCGGGTTTTCGCTCAGGGTGAAGATCTCCCCGGGGCGCAGGACGGTCGTCTGGACGGCGACGGGAGCGCCGACCACGTGCTCGAGGCGGTCCTGGGCGGCGGAGCGGACGCCGACGCTGTGGGTCGCCTCGGGCACGAGGGTCGCCTGGAAGACCGCCTGGTTCGGCGTGGCGCCGCTCAACTCGAGCGTCACCAGGATCTGCGCGGAGTCGTGGGCGGCGACGCGGAGCGAGTCGAACGCGACCTCGACGCGCGTCGCGGTGTCGGGCCGGAGCGCCGCCGTAGCGCTCCCGAGGGTTTGCTCCTGGGGGCCGGGTTTGCCGTCGCGGTTCGCATCGGCGATGACCAGGAGCCGGGCCTGGGGGTCGGCGCCGCGGACGTCGAAGCCGAGCGTGCGGACGTCCACGGCCTCGTGGCCATCGACCCGGAGGCCGACGCGGAGCAAGGTGAGCCGTGTGCCCTTCTGGCTCAGCACGGAGGCCGGGGGCGGGACCGGGTCGGCGCGGACGAGGAGCGTGGCCGGAGAAACGACCTGGATCGGCGCGGCGGCGCTCACGGTGCCCGTGCTGGCGGTGATCGTCGCCGAGCCGAGCGCGCGTGCGGTCACGAGGCCACCCGGGCTCACCTGCGCCACGGCCGTGTCGCTCGAGGCCCAATCGACCACCACGCCGGGGATCATGCCGCCGGCGGCGGTGACCGCGACGGCCTGGAACTGGACGGACGCGCCCACGGGGAGCGTGTCGGTCTGAGGCGTCAGCCGAATCGCCACGATCTCAGCCGTGCTGGCCACGGCCCGGATCAGCGCCTCGACGTCGAGCTTGCCGTACCCCCACTGGTTGTTCGGGACGCCGTCGGGCTCGCCCGTGTACGCGTGGCGGGTGAAGGCGTCCTGCACGGCGGTGGCGGCGAGGTGCGCCTTCACCTCCTCCGGCGTGAGGTTCGGCGCGTACTGCAGCATCAGCGCGATCGCGCCGGTGACGTGGGGGGCGGCCATGCTGGTCCCCTGGAACGCGACGTGGACGGAATCGGGGGCGATGAGCTGGATCGGCGCGTCATTGGCATGGCGCGAGAGCGCGGAGACGATCGTGCGCCCCGGGGCGGCGATCTCGGGTTTCAGCCGGCCGTCACGCGTGGGTCCGCCGGAAGAGAAGACGGCGATGTCTCCGAGTTGCTCGCGGGCTGCCCAGCAGTACTGGCCGGTCGGCGAGCTCCGGTCCACCGTCGGCCAGCAGTGGCGGCTGACGAAGGCGCCGACCGTGATCACGCGTCTGGCGCTGCCTGGCGTGCCCACGAGGTAGGCGTTGTCGAAGCCGACCTGTCCGTAGGCCGAAGCGTTCCCGTGTTCGCTCGTATAGATCCAGAGGTGGTAGGGCTTGCCGGAGGCGGCCGTCAGCGCCTCCACGCGGAGCGTCCACGTCCCGCTGGCGGGCGAGCCGCTCGCGCCGCAGTCGCTGATCGTGATCCGGGCTTCGTAGGCCCCGTTCTCGGGCTTCACGCCACCCGAGCCGTTGTCGA
>DATCLG010000090.1:0-21090 GCA_036564015.1 Longimicrobiales bacterium | reverse complement strand
CCTCCGCACCCGCCCCGGGCACCGCCTCCCGCTCCCCCTCCACCAGCCCGACCACCCAGCCCTCCGGCCCCTCCAACCGCGCACCCGACCACACCACCTCTACCGCCTCACCCCGCCGGTTCTGGACCAGAACCCGCGTGTAGAGCTGGTACTGCCCCACCTCCCGCTCACGCTTCCCCAACTCCCTGGCGTACGGAAATACCACGGGCGGGCCCGCCACCACCCGCACCCCCGCCTGCTCCACCTCCAGCCGCCGCTCCGCCCCGCCCTCCACCGGCCCCGCCTGGTAGTCCACCACCCGCGTCGATACACATGAATACGTCGACAGCGCGACCAGGACCAGCAGCTTCGCAATCCCTCGCATCTCCGCCCCTCCGGTCCCGCACCTCCTCACCCCGATTCCGACCGCCCCACCCGCACGTTCCACGCCGCGCCCGGGTCACCTCCAAAAAAAGAAAAAAACCCGCGGACCGGAATCCGCGGGTCCCCCCTGATACCACAACGGCTCAGGCCGCAGCCGCCTCCTCCTTCCAACGTCCGAACGGCAACGTGGGACGCGGACGCACCTTTCCCCCCCAGATGAACGCCCCGATCAAAGGCCGGCGAGGCGGCTCTCTACGATCCTGAATCACGATCCCCGGCGGATCCCCCACCGGCTCGTCTGGTTCGGGCAGCTCTGGCATCGTCGCCATCGGACGCACCTCCTTCAGCCGTGATCACGCTCGCGGATTACCCCGGTGCATCCCCCTCTGGCACGCCGTGTACCAGACGACAACAGCTACGGATCTTACGATATTACAACCCGTTACACTCGTCCAACCCCAACTCCCCCTCCCCCTCTGTACTCGCCGGAGGTCGCTCGCCCGTGTCGTTTTGACACATCGCCAGCCAGCGCCGATAGCTCGGCAGCTTCAGCCGCTCGAACACCAGCGCGTCGACCGCGTCCCGTAGCAGGATCTCCGTGAGCGGGTACTGCCCATCGGGCGATTCGTAAAGACGCGCCACCGCCTCCTCCGCGAGCGCGATCAATTCGTCGCGCGGCAGGCTACTCTTGTATTCCTCGATCTGCTCCTCGACCCAGGCAAGGTAGCGCTGCCGAGGGGAGGCTGGGTGGTCGGCCATACGACCAACGTAACCGGCCGCCGTTTCCCCGCACAAGAGCACGAACGCGGCGCGGATCTCCTGGTTCAGAGCCGGCAGCGCGGGCAGAAATCGGGACCCTTGATGTCCGTGTCCTCGAGGGTGCGGGAGAAGTGCATTACGCAGTGCGGGTCGGGGCAGTGGTCGAGCCCGGCCATGTGCCCCAGCTCGTGGACCGCCTCGATCAGCGCGCGCTCCAGGAAGCGCCGCTCGTCGGGCGGGTCGCCGTAGAACTCCGGCCGGAGCCGCGCCAGGCCGATCACGCCGCAGCACCCGCCCACCGTGGCCTGCCCGAAGACGAAGCTGTAGCCGGGAGCGTACAGGTCGACATCCGTGACCCCGAGCAGCCTCCGCCCGTCCCGGTGCAGCTCCTCGAGCGCGTCCAGGATCGCGTCGGCGCGGTACTGCCCCTGCTCCGGGTCGTACCATTCCGGTCGGAGCTCGATCGCGCGCCCGATGGCCACGTCCGTGCCGAAACGCTCGGCCAGAGCCTCGCGGAGCGCCGCGAGCGTGGCGTGGTCCACCGCGCCGATCGGGACTAGTTCGATCGCCTGCAACCGGCCTCCGCTCGAACGATCGATCCCCTTCCTGCTCGACCCTCGCCCCTCCCCCGCCGCCTCGCCGGGCCCGACGCAGCCCGGGCACGCGCGGGCAGTCCCGGCGAGGCCCCTATCAGAGTGAGCCGGCGCCGCCTACATCGACAGCTCCCTGAGCAACGCGTCGGCCATGAGGACCGTACGAGCGATCTCCACCATCGGCTGGTTGCGGTTCTGGCTCTCCTTCTGGAGCAGCCGGTAGGCTTCCCGCTCCGAGAGCCCGCGAACCTCCATCAGGACGCCCTTCGCACGCTCGATCAGCTTCCGGCCCTCGATCTTCCGCTCCAGCTCCGCCGCCTCGTCCCGGTAGCCCTTCCACTCCTGGAAGCGCTGCCAGGCGACGCTGATCGCGGGGGCGAGGTCCTCTAACGACGCGGGTTTGACGAGATAGTGGAAGACGGGGGCGAGGGTGGCTCCGGAGACGTATTCGGGGTCGCTGTAACCGGTCAGGAGGATGATCGGGATCGGTTTCAACTCGAAGATCTCTTGCGCGGCTTCCAACCCCGAAAGTTCCGGCATTCGTATGTCGAGGATCGCCAGATCCACCGCGGCGCTTCGGGTCAGCTCGACCGCCTCCAAACCGGTCCCCGCGGGACCCACGACTTCATGACCGAGCTTCTCGAGCTGGGACTTCAGAGCCACGGCGTTGAGGGCTTCATCCTCGGCGACGAGAATCCTGAGCGGCACCGCCATGGGCATCTCCGGGGAGGGAGACACTTTACCGGTCTGGCAGGCCGATGTGATGCAAATTCCACGCCGCAAATTCTGTCCCGACTGGCCCCCCGGCTGGTCCGCTCAGCGCTCGACGCGTTCGCGCCCCGCGTCCTCCACCACGAACGCGGGCAATCCAGCCGCGCGCATACGCGCCGCCAGCCGCACCGCCTCGGCCGCATTGGCGAAGCGCCCGACCCGCACCCTCAACAGGTTATCGCCCTCCACGCGGACGATGCGCGACTCGAACCCCAGTCGTCGGAGGCGAGCCGCGAGGGCCTCCGCGCTCGCCCGCTCCCGGAACGCTCCACTCTGGACCGCGAAGACCCGGACCGCCCCGGATCCCGTCTCCGATCCCGTCGAACGACACCCGGATTGCTCCTCTCGCAGGAGAGCCGCCAGCTCAGGGTCGCGCGAGGCGGCTTCCACGCCCTTCGCGGCAACCTCGCACGCCGCTTCCGGTCGGCCCGCCGCCCGGTGCGCCCGTGCCAGCCACAGCAGCGCAGCCGGACGCAACGGACTCGCCGGGTAGTCCGCGACCAGGCGCTCCAGGTGACGGATCGCGCGCTCCGGCTCCTTCGCCGCGAGCCAGCCCTGACCCAGGCGGAGGAGCGCCTCCGCCGCCTGCGGCGCCGTCGGGTAGCTCAGCACCACCGCGAGGTAGTCCGGCTCCGCCGTCTCGAAGTCCGGGGCCAGCTTCGCGCGGAGCAGGAGCGCCCGCGCCCGTAGCGAAGGGTCTGTCGTGCCACCCCCGGAGCCCGCGCCGCGCTCCCAGCCGTCGAGGGCAGCCCGCGCCTGGGCGTACTCGCCCGAGGCGAGAAGCTCTTCGGCTCGGTCCAGGTCGGCCCGCTGCGCCCAGGCGATGCCGGGCAGGAAAAGCCAGCCGAGGAACAGGAGTCGTTTCATACGACCGAAGGTTCCACGCTCCGGGCCTGGAGCCGCAGGAGCAGCTCCTCCAGCACCTGACGGTCGGAGAGCGACGCCGACTTGAGCAGCCGATCCGCCCGGAGCAGGTCGCTGAGCGCCGCCTCCACCGCCTCCGGCGTCCAGCCCCGCGCCTGGCGGGCGAGCCGGCCGGCCAGCCAGCGCTGGTTGGCGGGAAGCTCGCGTTCCAGCGCCCGCTCCCCACCCACCGCCGCGATCCCGAGGCGGAGGAACTGCGTGCCGAGCGCGAGCAGGAGGCCGACCCCCGTCTCGCCCGCCTCGAGCAGCACCGGGAGAGCCGAGCGGGCCTCCCGGAACCGCCGCTCGCCCACGAGGTCCAGCCACTCCCAGCGATTGTGCCGCGGCACCCGCCCCACCACCGCCTCGACGTCCGCCACCCCGATCCGCCTCCGCTCCCCCACGTACTCCCGGAGCTTGCCCAGCTCCTGAACCAGGATCCCCAGCTCGGATCCCACCGCCGCCGCCAGCGCCCGCGCGGCCTCGGGCTCCAGCTCCACGCCCTCCGCCTGCGCCCGCGCCATGAGCCAGCCCGGGAGATCCGCCGGCGAGAGCGGGGTGAACTCGACCGCCGTCGCATCCCGCTTCAGCCGCTCGTAGAACTGCGCCCGCGTCCGCTCCGGGAGCTGCGCCACCAGCACGAGCACCAGCCCCGGCGTCGGCCGCCCCAGGATCCCCTCCACCACCGCCCGCGCCCTGCTCGACGCCGCCAGCGCCTGCGCATCCCGCACCACCACGACCCGCCATTCCGCCATGAGCGGCGGCGTCTCCAGCACCGAGGCCAGCGCCTCCGCCTCCACCTCACCCCCACGCAGCTGATCCAGGTTGAACTCCCGCGTCGCCGGATCCAGGTGCGCATCGATCAGCCGCGCGACCGCCTCCCCCTTCAGGAACTCTTCCTCCCCGAAAAGAAAATAAACGCCGCCCCGCCTCCCCCGGGCGAGGCCGCGAATGAGCGCATCGTAGCTCACGAGCGGCATGGTCGAACGTTACTTCGCGGTTACCGGATACGACGCCCAGGCCCCGCCACCCCGCACCGGCGGCCCGACCCGCTCGAACGACGACCACTCGAACATGTAGGGAGGATACGAACTCGAGGAGAAAAATTCACCGGCCGGAGGAAATGCCATGCTCGAGGCCGGCTGCACCCACCACGGCGAACGCCCTCGCACAACCGGAACACCGCCCGCCACGTCCGCCCCCTGCTCCACACCCGCCACCTCTACCCCCACTCCCTCCTCCACCACCACCGGCGACCGCGCCACCATCGGCGCAAGCTCCACCACCGGCTGCTCCCGCTTCATCAGCACCGGCGTCCACGCCAGCAACGCCAGCGCACCCACCACGGCCACCGCCACCCCCACCCCCGGCCTCGTCCGGCGGCTCGCCTGGAGCGCCTCCTCGAGCGCCAGCCGCTGCTGGAACCGCGGATAATAATCCCTCGATGGCTCGAGCGGCGGTAGCTCCCGGACCAGCGCCAGGCCCCGCCGCAACACTCGATCATAACGCGCACACGCGGCGCACCGCTCCAGGTGCGCCCGTAACCGGGCCGCTTCCGCCGGCTCCGCTAACTCATCGAGATAATCCGAATACCGGGCCAGAAACTCCTGGCAGGTCATCACTGCTCCGTCTCGAACGACGTCCCGCCCTCCAACCCCCGAACCACCCCGCCGCAACCCCGCTGCGGCTCCATCTTACTTCCGGGCACACGCAGGAGTTCCCGCCACGCCCACCTCCCGCCCGTTCCTCCCGGGCTCGCCCCCCGCCCTCCCCCGACCCTCTGCTCCGTGAGACACCGCCTCCCGACACGCGCAGCGCCAGGCAGACCAGGCGGGCGAGGCCACCCCGGCACCCCGAAAAAAGAAGCCCGCCGCAACCGACGGGCTCGCAAACCGTTCTGCATCCCCCAAGCGGAAGGGCGCCCCGGCTCGCACGCACCCCGCACCCGCCAGAGCGCCCGGGTTCACCCGGGCCGGGCCGCGGGGGCGGGCCCAACGCCCCCGCCCGGCCCCTCGCGCCCCCCTACTCCAGCATCGGCGCCACCAGCTGCGCAAAGTTGTTCCGCGCGCGATTCAGCCGGCTCTTCACCGTGCCGAGATTCACCCCCGTGATCTCGGCGATCTCCTCGTACGTCTTCCCCTCCATCTCCCGCAGCACGAACACCACCCGATGATGCTCCGGGAGCTGCGCCACCGCCCGCTCCACCGTCTCCTTAAGGTGACGCTTCCGGAAAAGGTCGTCCGGCCGATACGTGTTGTCCTCCCACTCCAGCGGACGCTGGTCCGCCTCCCGATTCTTCAGGATCGTCTGGAACAGCACCAGCGGGTTCCGCGAACGGTTCCGCAACTCGTTCTTCGCCAGATTGCTCGCGATCGTGTACACCCACGTCGAGAACTTCTTCGACTGGTCGAACCGATGCAGGTGCCGGTAGACCCGGATGAACGTCTCCTGCACCAGATCCTCCGCACGGTCCCGATCCCCGATCGTCCGGTAGATGAAGTTCAACAGCCGGATCTGGTACCGGTTCGTCAGCTCCCCGAACGCTCGCTTCTCCCCCGCAAGGAACCGGGCCACCAGCTCGCTGTCATCCAGCTCGGCCAACCGCTGCCGATCGGAACGGGCTTCACTCTGGGCCGCGCGAGAAAGAACCTTGATCATGACTTCCCCCTATCGGGCAAGAGGGCGGGATGGGCCCGTCCGGTGCGCCATCGCATGCCGGACGTCTCCGGGCCCGCGCACGGCGTGCACGTTCCATACCATGCGCCGTCCGACGGCAAAACCGGAGTACTGCATCGTAAGTGACCACCAGACCACTACTTGCGCCGACCACCCGCCGACAGCGCCGGAAAACCGGGTGTCCTCTGGAGAGGACAGTTGCCTACAGGAAGTGGACAGCCTCACCCGGAGCCGCGCAGCCGGAACGTCGCCGCATAGAGCAGCGTGCAGATCGTCTTGGCGTCCTGGATCTCCCCGTCCCGAATCCGCGCGAGCGCGTCGGAGAGCGTCATGGTCACGGGCTCGACGAACTCGTCGTGGTCCGGTGCCGCCCGCCCGGGCCGCAGATCGAGCGCCATGAAGAGGTGGATCCGCTCGTCCGTGAACCCCGGAGTCGTGTAGATCGTCGTGAGCGGGATCAGCTTCCCCGCGACCAGCCCGGTCTCTTCCTCCAGCTCCCGTCGCGCGCACGCCTCCCAGTCCTCGTCCGCCCCGTTCGGCAGCCCCGCCGGCACCTCGAGCAGGTAGCCGCCGGCCGCGTACCGGTACTGGCGAATGAGCACGATCTGCGGATCCGCCTCCGCCGGATCGCCCAGCACCGGCAGAACCGCCGCGGCGCCCCTGTGCCGGATGATCTCCAGCTCGCCCGACGATCCATCGGGGAACCGGACCCGATCCACCGAGAGGCGCACCACTCGCCCCTCGTAGATCCACCGGCTGGAGATCCTCCCGGGCTTCGCCTCTCCTCCCGCGCTACACACCTCTGCGTCCAGGGGACGCGAGGACGGACCTGGTTCGCTCATCCTTCACGACCTTTGACCAAAATAGAGAAGCGTGAACCTAAGTGCAAGTATTCAATTGACTTGTCGCACCTCCACCGGGCCGACGCCGAGCGCCTCGAGCTCCTTCGCGATCGCGCCCGCATCCCCGACCACCACGATGGCCAGCCGGTCGATCCGCAGGTGCTCCCGCGCCACGCGGTGCACATCCTCCGGCGTGACGGCCGCGATCCGTTCCCGGTAGTGCTCGAAGTAGTCGTCCGGCAGCCCGTAGATCAGCAGGTCGGCGAGCCGGGCGGTGAGCTGGTCGGTCGTCTGGAGCCGGAGTGGCAGGATCCCGCTGAGGTAGTCCCGGGCGGCCGCGACTTCCTCCTCGGTGGCGCCCTCGTCGCGCAGGAGACGGATCTCGCGAAGCGCCTCCTGGACCGCGCGGGCCGTCACCTCGCTGGCCACGGCCGCCTCGACGATGAACGGCCCGGGCCGACGCCGGAAGGCGAAGCCGCTGTGTGCGCCGTAAGTGAAGCCGTGCCGCTCCCGGAGCGAGAGGTTCAGCCGGCTGGTGAACGCTCCGCCCAGGATCGTGTTCATGACGAGGAGCGGGAAGTAGTTCGCGTGCTGGCGGGCCACCCCGACGTCCCCGATGCGGATCTCGGACTGCACCGAGCCCGGCCGGTCGACAATGAAAATCGTGGTCGTGTCGACGCCGGGGATCACCTCGAACTCGGAGACCGTCGGCTGGCCGGCCGGCCAGTCCCCGAAGTGCCGATCGGCCAGGGCCAGCGCCGTGTCCGCGTCGATGTCGCCGACCAGCAGGAGGCCGGACGCGTTGGGGAGGTAGTGGGCGCGGTAGAACGCCTCGACGTCCTCGCGGCTCAGCCCAGACACGGAGGCCGTCGTGCCGATGAGCGGCCGGGCGTACGGGACGTCCGGCGCGAAGATGAAGTGCGCGGCCATGTCGTTGGCGAGGGCGCGTGGCTCTTTCCTCCGCTGGAGGAGCTCCGCGAGCTGCTCCTCACGGAGCCGGTCCACCTGCTCCTCGGGGAAGACCGGGTGTCGGACGACGTCGGCGAAGAGCGCGAACGCGGGCTCGAGCCGCTCGCGCGAGATGGTGAACCGGAGCACGGCGGCGTCCCAGGACGCTTCGGCCACGAACTCGGTGCCGAGGTGCTCGAACTCCCACGCCACCTGTTCGGCGGTGCGGGTGCGGGTGCCGGTCTCGAGGGCGTTGGCGGTGAGATGCGCCAGGCCGGCCTTGCGCTCGGGATCGCCTGCCGCGCCCGCATCGACCACGAGCGCGACCGTCACGAGGGGGAGCCGTCCGTGGCGAGCCGCGAGCACGGCCAGGCCGTTCGGGAGCTGGCGCCGTTCGATCTTCGGGAACGCGAACGGCCGGATCTGCGCCGGCGCGGGAGGCTGATCGCGAGAGACCGTGCTCATGGTCAACCCTGGCCTCCGTTTCGGGGCACGTAGAGCAGGATGGCGCGGTTGTCGGCGCCCAGGTACTGCTCGGCGAAGGTGCGTACGGCGCCCGGCGTCACGGCCCGCACGCGGTCGAGCTCGGTGTTGATCCGCTCGGGCTCGTCGAAGAGGCTGGTGAACATCGAGAGCTGGTCGGCGCGCTCGTCCACGCGCTGGAGCGCTGCGAGCTGGTACGCCTCGATGAGGTGGATCGCCCGCTCCACCTCGGCGGCGTCGATGTCGCGCAGGGCGGCGACCTCTTCGAGCAGGGCGGCCTCGAGGACATGCGGATCCACGCCCGGGCGGGCTGTAGCCCAGAGCACGAGCATCGAGGCGCCGAGCACGATCGGGAACGCGTAGGCGACGACGTCCTGGGCGAGTCGCCGGTCGCGGACCAGGCGGCGGTAGAGCAACGAGGCCTTCCCCCACGCCAGCACCTGCGCGGCGACGCTGGCCGGGTAGTACCCCTCGGTGCCGTAGGGCGGGATCCGGTAGGCCACATAGAGGCGCGGCAGGGAGATGTCCTGCTCGACCACCTGACGCAGCTCGGTGCCCAGCACCGGCGGCACCGCCGTCTGCCCGGGGATGGGCGGGGGCGGGGGGCCGGGCGGGATCTCCCCGAAGTACCGCTCGACCAGCCGCCGGGCCTCCTCCCGGTCGAAATCCCCGCAGAGCGTGAGGACCGCGTTGTTCGGCGCGTAGTACGTGCGGAAGAACTGGTGCACGTCCTCGAGCGAGGCCGCGTCCAGGTCCTCCATCGAGCCGATGACCGAGTGGTGGTACGGATGCTCGGGCGGGTAGAGCATCGCCTGCAGGCGCTCATCCCAGTCGCCGTACGGCTGGTTGTCCACCCGCCAGCGTCGCTCGTTCTTCACCACCTCCCGCTGGTTGTCCAGCTTCTCCTGGGTCATGGCCGGCAGGAGCCAGCCCATGCGGTCCGACTCGAGCCAGAGCGCGAGCTCCAGGTAGTGCGCCGGCAGCGTTTCGAAGTAGTTGGTGCGGTCCAGCCAGGTCGAGCCGTTCAGCGAGCCGCCCGCCTTCTCGATCAGCGCGAAATGCGCCGTCGCCGGCACGTGGGCCGACCCCTGGAACATCATGTGCTCGAAGAGGTGGGCGAACCCGGTGCGCCCGGGCGGCTCGTTGCGGGAGCCCACGGCGTACCAGAGGTTCACCGCCACGACGGGCATGCTGGGCTCGGGCGAGAGGATCACCCGGAGCCCGTTGTCGAGCTGGAAGCGTTCGAAGGGGATCTGGATCACTCGCCCGTGCTCCTCGGCTGAGGCTCGCGCGATCTTCCGGGGTTTTCTGTCCGCATCGGTTTCCGGGCGCGTGCCGCGGCGGTCATCGCACCTCGACCGTTTGGACCGGCCCGATCCCGGCCGCGCGGAGCCGCTCCTCGATCCTCGCCCGATCCCCGGCGATGGCGATCACCATGTGGTCCGGGTCGAGGTACTGGCGTGCCACGCGCTGGACGTCCTCGGCGGTGACGGCGCGGATCCGTTCGACGTAGCGGTTGACCTGGGCGTCGTCCAGGCCGTAGAGCTCGAGCTCGATGATCTGGCCGGCGATGCCGTCGGTGCGCTCGAAGCGGCCGGGGAACCCGAGGGCCAGGTAGTTCTTGGCGCGCTCGAGCTCGGCGGCGGGCACCGGTTCCTCGCGGATGCGGCGGATTTCGTCGAGGATGATGACGACGGCGCTGTCGGTGACGTCGGTGAAGACCGCGGTCCCGGCGAGGAACGGGCCGGCGGCGCGGCGGAGGTCGAAAGCCGAGCCGGCGCCGTAGCTGTACCCTTTCTCCTCGCGCAGCTTCGTGTTGAGCCGCGAGGTGAAGGAGCCACCGAGGATGGTGTTCAGCACGACGAGCGGGAAGTAGTCGGGCGTGTCACGCGCGACGCCCACGTGGCCCACCCGCAGCTCGGACTGCGCGGCGCCGGGCTTGTCGACCAGGTAGACCGCGGTCGGCCGCGCGGGGGGCGGGGCGGGGAGGCGGACGGGGGGCACGTTCGCCGGCTGCCACGACCCGAACGCCCGCTCGAGGAGCGGGAGGAGCGTGGCCGGCGTGACGTCGCCCACGGCGACCAGGAAGGCGTTGTTCGGCCGGTAGTAGGTCCGGTAGAAGTCGACCACCGCCTGCCGGTCGAGGCGCTCGACGCTCTCGCGCGTGCCCTGGACGGTGGTGCCGAACGGGTGCTCCGGGCCATAGACCGCCGCGGCGAAGGCCTTGGCGGCGAGCGCCCGCGGCTCGTCCTGCTCCTGGAGCAGAGCGGTGAGGCGCTCCTTCTTCTTGCGCTCGAACTCCTCCTCGGGGAAGCTCGGGTTCAGCACGACGTCGGCCATGAGCTCGAGCGCCGGCTCGAGGCGCGGGGTCAACACGTGCATCGAGACGATGCTCGCGTCCCAGCCGGCGTAGGTGGTCAGCTCGGCCCCGAGGAAGTCGATCGCGTCGGCCAGCTCGAGGGCGGTGCGGGTGGCGGTGCCCTCGTCCAGGAGGTCGGCGGTGAGGCTCGCCCGTCCGGCCACCTGCGGGTCGTCCGCCGCCGCGCCGGTGCGGACCACAAGGCGCAGCTCGACGACCGGCAGCTCGTGCTGCTCGACGATGGTCACGCTCAGCCCGTTCGACAGCCGGAGCCGCTGCAGCGCCGGGAGGCGGAACTCAGGCGGAGGGCCCGGCTGCGGCGGCACCGTCCGGTCGACCCGCGCCACCCCGCCCGCGGGGGGCGCCGCCCGCTCCGCCGCTTCACGGGATGCCGCGCCGCACCCGCTCGCGCCCACCGCCACCAGCGCGCAGACCGCGCCGGCCACGACGCGCAGCCCCCGCTTCCGGTCGCTCACACTCCCTGCCGACCGCGTGGCGCGATCCAGCTTCGTCATGATGCCTCCTTGGCGGCCAGATCCTGCCGCCCTTCGGGGACCACGCTGAGGACCACGGCGGGCGCGTCCACCAGGTACCGGCGCACCGCCTCCTGCACCGCCGACGGCGTCAGCCGGCGGTACCGCTCCAGATCCTCTTCCACGTACCCCGGATCGCCCGCGTAGAACAGGTACAGGTTCAGCCGGTCCGCCTTCCCGCCGAACCCGCCGACCCGCTGCAGCGCGTCCACGTACGCCGTCTCGATCTTGTTCTTCGCGCGCTCCAGCTCCCGGGGCTCGACCCCTTGCGTCGCCATCGCCGCGAGCTCCGCCCGCACCGCAGCCTCGAGCTGCGCCAGCCCCACCCCCGGCCGCGCCGTCACGACCACGTAGAACGTCGAGCCGAGCAGCTTGGAATCCTGGCCCGCACTCACATCCTGCGCGAGCTGCTCCTCGTACACCAGCTTGCGGTAGAGCCGCGAGACCTTCCCGCCGGCCAGGATGCTCCCGGCCACATCCAGCTCGGCATCGCCCTCCTTGAAGATCGCGGGCGTGTGCCACGCCATGTAGAGACGCGGGAGCTGAACCCGGTCCTCCATCACCAGGTGCCGGGTCGCCTCCAGGCGCGCCGGCGGCGCCTCCACCCGCGGCACCGGCGGACCGGGCGGAATCTCACCGAAGTACCGCTCCACCAGGACCCGCACCGAATCCGCGTCCACATCGCCCGCGATCGCCAGACTGGCGTTGTTCGGCGCGTAGTACGTGCGGAAGAAATCCTTCACATCCTCCAGCGTCGCGGCGTCCAGGTCCGCCATCGACCCGATCGTCGGATGGCGATACGGGTGGCCGGACGGGTAGAGCTCCGCCAGGATCCGCTCCCACGCCAGGCCGTAGGGCCGGTTCTCGTAGCTCTGCCGCCGCTCGTTCTTCACCACCTCCCGCTGCCCGTCCAGCTTCTCCTGCGTCATCGCGGGCAGCAGCCACCCCATCCGGTCGGCCTCCAGCCACAGCGCGAGCTCGAGGGCGCTCGACGGGACCGTCTCCCAGTAGTTCGTCCGGTCCACCGAGGTCGAACCGTTGTTGTTCCCGCCCGCCGCCTCCAGCAGCTCGTCGAACTTCCCCTCGGGCACGTTCGCCGAGCCCTCGAACATGACGTGCTCGAAGAGATGCGCGAACCCGGTCCGCCCCGGCCGCTCATCCTTCGAACCGACGTGGTACCAGATGTTCACCGCAACGAGCGGGACCGAACGGTCCTCGTGCACGATCACCCGCAGCCCGTTGGGCAGGGTGAACGCGACGAACGGCAGGTCGACCGTCGCGCGCTCTCGCTCCTGCGAGGCCAGTGGCGAGGCCACGGCCAGGAGGAGCACCGCCCAAACGGCCAGGCTCACACGGTGCCGCATAGCTAACCCCTGTGAGGTTGAGGGAACACTGCGGGCGAACCGGGACGCCGCGCCGCGTCCCGGCCATCACCGCAGGAAGATGCCGGCCCCCGGCCGGCTACAATGGCTGCCTCAGTCGTTCGCGGAGGATGGACGGCCCGAGCTCGTCGAACAGCATCTCCCGCGCCGCCTCAGCACCGGCGACGATACGCTCTTCCACCTCCAGGAGCAGCCGCCCCTCCCCCCGCACCGCCGCCTGCTCGGCGCGGGCGAGCGCCTCGTGCGCCGCCTGCTCCCATCCCACCGCCGCCGCCGCCAGCGCCGCCAGCACCTGCGCCTCCACGTCGTCCAGCCGCTCCTCCGCTGCCTGGCTCAGCGTCTCCGCCGCCTCCTCGAGACTGTCCAGCTCGGCGTAGAGCAGGCCGAGCAGGAGCCGCGTCCACGAGTCATCCGGCGCCAGCTCCAGCGCGTGCTCCATCGCCTCGACCGCGGGCCCCAGCTCCCCCTTGAGCGCCAGCGCCACCCCCAGCTCGCTGTGCACCGCCGCATCGTCCGGCGCCAGATCCACCGCCGCCCGGAGATGCTCCATCGCTTCCTCGAACAGCCCCGACCGCGCCAGGTACGCCCCGTACTGCAACCGCGTCGTCGGGATGTCCGGGCCCGTCAGCGCCGCCGTCCGGAGCGCCGCCTCCGCCTCCGGATCGTCGAAGGCCGCCAGCCCCGACCCCGCCAGGGCCAGCAACTGCGGATCGAGCGGGTCTTGCTCCAGGCAGCGCCGGAAATACTCGTACGCCACCCCTTCGTTCCCCAGCTCCCGCTCCGCTACCCCCAGCCAGCACAACAGGTAGGGGTCATCCGGCGTCTGCTCGAGCGCCTCCGCCAGCACATCCGCCATCTCCGCCCACCGCCCCTCGTCGCCCAGCGAAAGCGCCTCGGCCAGAACCTGCTCCACATCGGCCATAAGCCGTTACGCCCCGAACTTCGCCAAACGGCCCGCGTGCGCCAGCGCAAGCGTCATGAGATGCACCGCCGGGAACACCCCCAGCTCCCCCTTCCGGCACTCCCGCTCCCCAAACCCCGTCACCCCCGGCTGCGGACGCGCCCACCGCGACGCGATCAGCACCGGAACCGGATGCCACGAATGCGACCGCAACGCCGACGGCGTCGAATGGTCCCCCGTCACCACCAGCACGTCCGGCTTCAGCTCCACCACCCGCTCCACCAGCCGATCCACCGCCTCGATCGCCTTCACCTTCGCCTCGAAATTCCCGTCCTCCCCCGTCGAGTCCGTCGCCTTGAAGTGCACGAAGTAGAAATCGTACTCCCCGAAATGCTCCGCGAGCGCATCCACGCTCGCCTCGTCCGTCGCCGGGATCGGGAGCGTGTCCATCCCCACCAGCCGCGCCAGACCCCGGTACATCGGGTAACGCGCGATCGCCAGCGAACGCAGCTTGTACCGATCCGCCATCGACGGATACCGCTCGTACGCCGCAAAACCACGCGCCAGCACCGCGTTCGCCTTCGGCTCGTCCCGCAGCGCCTCCCGCGCATCGTCCAGGATCCCCTGCACCAGCCGCGCCGTCCGCTCCACATCCCCCTCCTCCCCGGCCTCCGCCAGCGGCCGCACATGCAGCGGCGGCACCCCCGTCGCCTGCGGATCCGTGTCCGCCAGCTCCGCCGACAGACCCTCCCCACGCAGCACCATCACCGCCCGATGCTCCTTCTCCGACTCGAAGAAGAGCTCCACCCCCGGAGGCGCCTTCACCCGCTCCCGCAGCTTCGCCACCAGCCGCCGGTTCTCCTCATCGCTCGGCCGCCCCGCCCGCCGGTCCGTCACACGCCCCTCCGCATCCACCGTCGCAAAGTTCAGCCGCGCCGCCACATCCCCCGGCCGCAGATCGAAACCCACCCCCAGCGCGCTCAATACCCCGCGCCCGATGTTCCACCGCACCGGGTCATACCCGAACAACGCCAGATGCCCCGGCCCGCTCCCCGGCGTGATCCCCGGCAGCACCGGCTCGATCAGCCCCAGCGCCGATCGCTGCGCCAGACGATCCAGATTCGGCGTCTGCGCCGTCTCCAGCTCCGTCAACCCCGTCTCCGGGTGCGGCAAACCGCCCAGCCCGTCCATGATCAGGAACACGATCTTGCTATCGCCGCGCTCCACCAGATCGTCCGGAAGTACCACCTTCATCGCGCTCCCTCCAATCACTCGCACCGGCCGGACCCTCTCTCCCCCTACCCCTCCTCCCCGGCTCCCTCGCTTGATTGTACGCGCGCGCCGCCGAACGGCAAGGCCCGCCCTCTCCCCATTTCCTCACTTACCCCACGCCCCTCCATTTCCTGCATCCTCCATTCCTAACGGCATATGGATTGCGCCCTTACAACCTCGGAGAATCGTTACGTTCCCCGGAGGTGACTGTGCAGTTGCGTCTCAGGCGGCAGGTGTTCTACGCGCTCGCGCTCGGGCTCGCCGCCGGCGCGGGCTTCGACCCGCCCGACCACCGCAACCCGAGGCTCGCCCTCGTCCTCAACATCCCCGCCAACCGCCTGGATGTCTACGAGGACGGCCAGCGCACACGCAGCTACCGGGTCTCGGTCGGGTTGCCCGAGTATCGTACCCCGGCAGGCTCCTACTTCATCTCTCGCGTCGTCTGGAACCCCTGGTGGGTCCCACCGCCGGGCGCCAAATGGGCTCGCGGCCAACGAAAGACGCCGCCCGGCCCCGGCAACCCGATGGGGCGCGTGAAGCTCTACTTCCGCGAGCTCTACTACCTCCACGGCACCCCCAACGAGGGCCGGCTCGGCGAGCCCGCCTCGCACGGCTGCGTCCGCCTCTCCAACCGCGACGCGATCGAACTGGCGCGCCTGGTGCATCGCTACGCATCGCCGGACGTGACTGAGGCGGAGATCGACTGGCTCCTACGGAACACGCGGCACACCCGCACGATCTGGCTCAAACGGCGCGTGCCCCTCGAGGTCATCTACGATGTCGTCGAGGTGCGGGACGGCGTGCTCCACATCCACCCCGACGTGTACCGGACGTCCGGTAAGACGGTGAGGGAGCGGGCGATCCAGGCCCTCATGCGCGAAGGTTACGACGTGAGCCTGCTCGACATGGACCGCCTCCGCAAGGTCGTCCAGCGCGGCCAGCAGCGGGGGGCCGCCGTGCCGATCGAGATGCTGTTCCCGACGGCCGCGGGCGCGGACCCGGGCCAGTGATCCGTGATCCACGCGAGCTCGACAGGACAGGCGGAGCCGGGAGGGTGCATGGCCAAGATCCTGATCGTGGAAGACAACCCGGAGCTCCTGGCGATCCTGGAGGAGCTGCTGGGCGAGCAGTTCGAGGTCGAAACCGCGCGACGGGGCGAAGAGGCGATCACGAAGGCGAAGACGTTCCGGCCCGACCTGGTGATCCTGGACCTCCAGCTCCCGTCGATGGACGGGATCGAGGCGGGGAAGTGGATCAAGCGGGAGCGAGCCCCCGAGGAGGTGCCGATCCTGGCGCTCACGGCGCTGGCCCAAGCCGGCGACCCAGAAGCGATCCTCCGATCCGGCTGCTGCGATGCTTACCTGGCGAAGCCCGCATCGCTCGCCGACATCCGGGCTCGGGTCGATGAGCTGCTGCGGGCGGGGTCGCGTACGGCATGAGCCAGAACCCGCCCGCCCGGCCCCGTCGCCCCGGCCTGCTCACCGGCGTCGGGCTCGAGCCCGGCACGATCCAGCGTGACCGGCTCCCTTACGCCGTGGGCGACCGCATCGCGGGTGACCTCACGATCATCGGCCACCTCGCCATCGGCCGCGTCGGGCACCTCTATCAGGTCTGGAGCGCACGCGACTGGTGCGCCTCGACCTGCAAGATCCTCGCGCCCGAGCTGCGTGGCGACCGCGCCGCGATCGCCGCGCTCCGCCGCGAGGCCCGCATCCTCCGCGCCGCCCGCCACCCCAACCTGGTCCGCAGCTTCGGCGGCGGCGAGCACGACGGCCTCCCCTTCCTCCTCATGGAGTACCTCGAGGGGCCGTCCCTCTTCGAGCTCCTGGAACGCCGCCCCAACCGCCGCCTCGGCATCACCGACGCCGTGCGGACCGCCATCCACGCCGGCGCCGGGCTCTACCACCTCCACCGCCGCGGCTTCCTGCACCTGGACCTCAAACCCGCCAACCTCCTCCTCCGCGGCGGAGTGCCCGTCCTGGTCGACTTCGACGCCGCCCGCCCCATCCGCCCCAGCCGCCGGCCCCGCGAGCCCCTCGGCACCGCCCCCTACATGTCGCCCGAGCAGGTGCGCCGCCTCCCCCTCACCCCCGCCGCCGACGTCTACGGCCTCGGCGCTCTCCTCTACGAACTCGTCACCGGCCGCTGGCCCTTCGAGGCCGTCTACGCCGGCGAAGAGCCCCGCAGCGACAACGAACGCCTCTACCCCCAGCTCGCCAACGAGCTGCCCCCCTCGCCCCGGCTCTTCAACCCCGAGATCCCGCCCTCCCTCGAACGCATCATCCTCCGCTGCCTCGCCCCCGACCCCGCCCACCGCTACCCCTCCATGCACCCGCTCCTCCTCGACCTCGCCGAAGAGCTCGACGAGCCCGTAGCCCTCTGGCCCAAAGGCGTCCCCACCGAACGCCGCCGCCATCCCCGCGAATGAGCCGGCCGCGCCTGGAGCACTTCTTGCAACTCCCGCCCCCCGCTCAGACACCACTCCACCCAACCCCGAGCAGCCGGATGGCCACGACCCCCGTCGAACCCACCCCGCCTCGAAGCCGGTACTTCCCCCTCGGCTGGAAGATCGCCCTCGCCCTCCTGCTCCTCGCCCTCGCCTGGCTCCTCATCGGCATCTTCTGGCGCCCTGACTGGTGGCCCGGCTGGCGCGGCCTGCCCTGGGAAAATTGACCCGCTCCCCTCCCCCACTTCACTTGCCCCAACTCCCGCCCTCTCCCTATCTTTCGGCTTTCAGCCGAATTACGACCCGGTTCCGCTCGCCCTCACACGTCCTGGAGGGAGAATGCGAAAGGTTTTGTCGATTCTCCTCTGGAGCGCTTTCGCCATCGCCGGCGCCTGCGCTTTCGCGCTCCTCGCGCTCCACCGCGGCGAAACCGTAAACGCCGCCTGGATCCTGGTCGCCGCGATCTGCACCTACGTCATCGGCTACCGCTTCTACTCCAAATTCCTGGCTTACCGCGTCTTCGGCCTCGACGACCGTAGAGCCACACCCGCCGAACGTCTCGACAACGGCCACGATTTCGTCCCCACCAACAAATGGGTCCTCTTCGGCCACCACTTCGCCGCCATCGCCGGCGCCGGACCCCTCGTCGGCCCCGTCCTCGCCGCCCAGTTCGGCTACCTGCCCGGTACCCTCTGGCTCGTGATCGGCGTCGTCCTCGCCGGCGCCGTCCAGGACTTCGTCATCCTCTTCGCCTCCATGCGGCGGGACGGCAAATCCCTCGGCCAGATCGCCCGCGAGGAGATCAACACCGTGGCCGGCTTCACCGCCATGGTCGCCGTGCTCTTCATCATGATCATCCTCCTCGCCGTCCTCGCCCTCATCGTCGTCAACGCGCTCCGCGGCAGCCCCTGGGGCACCTTCACCCTCGCCTGCACCATCCCCATCGCACTCCTCATGGGGTGGTGGATGCACACCTTCCGGCCCGGCAAGGTCGCTGAGGCCTCCGCCATCGGCGTCGTGCTCCTGCTCCTGGCCCTCGTCGCCGGCGGATGGGTCGCGGAGTCCGAGACCTGGTCGCGCTGGTTCACCGTCTCGGGCACCACCCTCGTCTGGTGCATGGTCGCCTACGGCTTCATCGCCTCCGTGCTCCCCGTCTGGGTGCTGCTCTGCCCCCGCGACTACCTCTCCACCTTCCTGAAGATCGGGACCGTCCTCGCCCTCGCGTTCGCGATCATCTTCGTGCTCCCGCCGCTCAAGATGCCGGCCCTCACGGACTTCGCCCGCGGAACCGGGCCCGTCTTCGCCGGGAAGCTCTTCCCCTTCGCCTTCATCACGATCGCCTGCGGCGCGATCAGCGGTTTCCACGCCCTCGTCGCCTCCGGGACCACGCCCAAGATGCTCAGCCGTGAGTCCCACGCCCGCCTCGTCGGCTACGGGGGGATGCTCATGGAGTCCTTCGTCGGCATCATGGCGATGATCGCCGCCTGCATCCTGGACCCGGGCGTCTACTTCGCCATCAACTCCCCCATCGCGATCCTGGGCGGGGACCTCGCCGCCGCCGCGCAGACCATCGCCTCCTGGGGCTTCACCGTCACGCCCGAGCAGATGCAGGAGCTGGCCCGCCAGATCGGCGAGGAGAGCCTGCTCGGCCGCACGGGCGGCGCCCCCTCGCTCGCCGTCGGCATGTCCCAGATCCTCTCCTCACTCCTCGGCGGCACCGGCCTGGTCGCGCTCTGGTACCACTTCGCGATCATGTTCGAGGCGCTCTTCATCCTGACGACGGTCGACACCGGCACCCGCGTCGGCCGCTTCATGCTCCAGGAGCTGGCCGGCCACATCTGGAAGCCGCTCGGCCAGACCTCCTGGTACCCGAGCGTCATCCTCTCCAGCGCCCTGATCGTCGCGGGGTGGGGGTACTTCCTCTACCAGGGAGTGATCGACCCGCTGGGCGGCATCAACTCCCTGTGGCCGCTCTTCGGGATCGCCAACCAGCTCCTCGCCGCCGTGGCGCTCTGCGTCGGCACGACGGTGATCATCAAGCAGGGCAAGGCGCGCTACGCCTGGGTCACGCTCGTGCCCCTGGCCTGGCTGGCCACCGTCACGCTGACCGCGGGGTGGCAGAAGGTCTTCGCAGACGATCCCCAGCTCGGCTTCCTCGCCCACGCGCGCATGATCGAGAACGCGCTGGCGAACGGCACCCTGCCCGCGAGCGTCTCGTCGGTCGAGGCCGCACAGCGGCTCATCTTCAACGATCGCCTGGACGCCGTCGTGGCCCTGATCTTCATGGCCGTCGTCAGCCTGGTGATCGTGACCTCCGTCCGCGAGTGGGTGCTCATCCTCGCCAAGCGCAAGCCGGCCATCCTGCGGGAGGCGCCCTACATGCCCAGCGGACTCGTCGCGGGCGACTGACTCCGGCCCCTGGGGGCCAGGCGCCCTGTCCCGGCAGCGCCGCCGCCCGCCCTGCAAAAAGGCCGATCGAACGAAGCGCGGCGCCGCAAGACCGACGCGAGCTGTCCCCGCACGAACGCCCTGCCGCCGACCGCGGCAGGGCGTTCTCGCATCCCGGCACAGGGATCGCCGACCTCCCGCCACCCTCCCCGACCCTCCCCCCGCCTGAAACTCGCGCGATCCGCCCCCCGTAAGGAGGGGCGAGTGAGGCGGCAGGTCGGGCCTCACTCGGAAACACGAGGACTCTGATCAATGGAGCGAAGCATGCGCCAAGCGGATAGAATTCGACTGTTGATCACGGATGTGCTGAGCTTTGCACTGCTTCCCACTCTGCCCCTCCTCTTCATCCTGCTCGCGCTCCTGGCTTAGAGGAGGGCGGCGGTCCCACCAAGCAGAGCCGGCCGCAGTTCGGGCCGGCTCCCTGCCATTTTAAGCCCCCTGTGATAAGGCGCTCGAAATCCGGAGAAAGTCGCCCGCGAATCCCTCGCAGGGCTCCCGTGATCCCGGCGAAACCCCGGCCGCTAACCCGGCCCCGAGCATGATCGCCTCCCCCCAGGGCGCTCGTCGCGGGCCCCGATCGCGCCCGACCGAGCACGTCTCGAGACTGAGTCGACGCGGCCCAGCCACGTGGTTCGCCCTGGACCCAGAGAGGGGAACGCCCGGCCTGGCTTCGCCTGCGTAGCTCCTGGCCTCCATCACGGCGTTCCCGGAGGAGACGGCCAGCGAGCCGCGAGCTCAGATCCGCCCGTGTGGCGATGTCGGAGAGGAGCTGGCGCGACCGCCTGGCCAGCGCCAAGAGCGCGGCGAGGCGGGCGACGGAGGGTACGGCGCACCTTCCCCAGCCCCGTTCGGCCGGGACCCGGCGCGAGGAAAGCGCGGCTCCGGGTCAACGCCCTCAGCCACGAAGACCCGGAGGTCGGCGCAGGAGCGGGTCACGACACCGGGCCACGGCTGTTGACGCGACTCTTGTTCCGCCGGGGCCTGCTCCCTTGCCTGAGCAACACGGCGGAAACGACGAGGGTGGCTTGTTACTGCGATTGTTACTGTCCGGAAAGCTTGCATTTCGATGGCAACGAAAAAGCCCCTGCGCGACCTGTCGTCGCGCAGGGGCTTTCGAGAGTGCGCCCGAGAGGATTCGAACCTCTGACCTTCGGCTCCGGAGGCCGACGCTCTATCCAACTGAGCTACGGGCGCCCGCAGGATGGGAAGCGAATAAGCCGAGTTCTGTCTCCCGTGACCGGGAGGTGGACCATTTATCTGGGACGGCGGTTACCCGCCGCCTCTAGCGGCCTACCCGGGACTCCCACGGCCTTTCGGCCGTATCGGCGCGGGCCACGCCATCGTCCCTGCTTGGCCTTGCTCCGGGTGGGGTTTACCGTGCCGCCCCTGTTACCAGGGACGCGGTGGGCTC
>DATCLG010000089.1:0-8371 GCA_036564015.1 Longimicrobiales bacterium | reverse complement strand
ACAGGAGATCGCGCGGCCCATCCTTCTCGAAGAAGGCGATGGCCGCGTCCAGGAAGCGCTGGTTCTCCGCGACCCATCCGGTCGTGACTCTCCCGCCGCGCTTCTTTTCGATGAGATGGTAGGCGACGTAGGAGGCGAGGTCGGTCTGCTTGGTGAGGCCGAAGAAGACCTTGTTCTGTCGCTTGGCCTTGAGCTCCTCGAGCCGAGCGGCGACGAGCGCGGCCGCGATGTCCGGATCCGTGGTCGCCAGGCGCTCGCCGGGCGGGATGAGCGCCTCCTTGCCGCCGCCGACGTCGGCGAAGTCCCGGAAGTCGGCGTAGTAGCGAGTGACGCCACCCTGGTTGCGGGTGTAGATGCGACTCTTCCTGCGCCTGGGCATGGTCCTTCTCCTGAGCGAGACCGGGGGGACGACGAGGGTGGTTTGGTACTGGGATTGGTACTGTGCGGAGAGCCGGATGTCAACGACAACGAAAAAGCCCCGCGCAATCTGGTGTCGCGCAAGGGCTTCGGAGAGTGCGCCCGGCAGGATTCGAACCTGCGACCTTCGGCTCCGGAGGCCGACGCTCTATCCAACTGAGCTACGGGCGCCCGCAGGATGGGAAGCGAATAAGCCGAGTTCTGTCTCCCGTGACCGGGAGGTGGACCATTTATCTGGGACGGCGGTCACCCGCCGCCTCTAGCGGCCTACCCGGGACTCCCACGGCCTTTCGGCCGTATCGGCGCGGGCCACGCCATCGTCCCTGCTTGGCCTTGCTCCGGGTGGGGTTTACCGTGCCGCCCCTGTTACCAGGGACGCGGTGGGCTCTTACCCCACCGTTTCACCCTTGCCTGTGCCCTTGCGGGCCATCGGCGGTCTGTTCTCTGTGGCACTTTCCGTCGCCTCACGGCGCCCGGGCGTTACCCGGCACCCTGCCCTGTGGAGCTCGGACTTTCCTCGACCGCAACTAAGGCGGCCGCGGTCCACACTCGCTTCCAATCCTGTCAAACAGCATTCGCCGTCGACGCGGCGCCGGGCCCATTCGTGCCCGGCCGCTTCGCCCGCCGCGTGCGAACGCGCGAGTCTCGTTCCGAGAAAGTATAAGATAGCGTGCCGGCGGCCCGAGGTCAACCCCAGCCACCGGCGAAGAGGCGGGCCGCCCGCGCCCCTGGACCTGGTCCGCGACCCGCCTGCGCGCCCTCCCACCCCCGCCCCGGGGCGCCCGCAGCGCCGGCCCTGCCGCCGGCCCGCCTCAGTGGCCGGCCCGGTGCGTCGGCTCCGAGATCCGCTCGATCGTCTCCTCGACCTTCTCGGGCTCCTGCGGCCCCGCCCGCAACACCAGGTCCGCCTGCGAGATCACGCCCACCAGCCGGCCGTCGTCCTCCACCACCGGGATGCGACGCACCTGGTCGCGCTGCATGAGACGCATGACCTCGTCCGAATCCGTCTCCGGGCTGACACTATCGATGTGATCGGAGGTCATGTGATGCGCGACCGGCGCGTTCAGGTCACACCCCCCGGCGACGCAACGCACGGCGATGTCGCGATCCGTGATCACCCCGACCAGCCGCCGGTTCGTGGGGTCGTCCACGACCGGGATGAACCCCACGTCCAGGTCCCGCATGAGCTCCGCCGCCCGGTACGTCGGCTCGTCAGAGGTGATCACTTCGGGGTTCGGGGTCATGAGGTCTCGCGCCTTCATGGCAACCCTCCGGGTTAGAGGAACCGTGCGCTGGCAACGCCGATGGGGATGGAAAAGCCTCTCCCCCGCCGTGCAAGCCACATGCCGCGCCGGGGTCAGAAGGCGGAGAACCCCGTCAGATCCTCCCCCAGGATCAGCGAGTGAATGTCGTGGGTCCCTTCGTACGTGTAGACGGACTCCAGGTTGGCCATGTGGCGCATCGCCTGGTACTCGACCAGGATGCCGTTGGCGCCGAGCAGCCGCCGCGCTTCGCGGGCCACTTCGCACGCCATGTGCACGTTGGCGCGCTTGGCCAGCGAGACCTGCTGCGGCCGGAGCCTGCCCTCGTCCTTCAGGCGCCCCAGCCGGAGCGCCAGGAGCTGCGCCTGCGTGATCCAGGTCAGCATGTTGGCCAGCCGCTCCTGCTGGAGCTGCGTGGCCGCGATCGGCCGCCCGAACTGGATCCGCTCTTTCGCGTAGCGGAGCGCCTCGTCGAAGCAGGCCATCGCGGCGCCGATCGCGCCCCACGCGATCCCGTATCGCGCCTGCGTCAGACACATGAGCGCGCTCTTCAGCCCCGCCGTCCCGGGCAGCAGCGCCTCCGGGCCCACCCGCACGTCCTGGAGCGAGAGCTCGCTCGTGTCAGAGGCCAGGAGCGAGAGCTTTCCCTTCTGGTCACGGGCCGTGAACCCCGGCGTGTCCGTGGGGACGATGAACCCCCGGATCGAGCCCGGATCGTCCAGGTCCCCCGTCTTCGCCCAGATGATCGCGATGTCCGCCAGCGACCCGTTGGTGATCCACATCTTCGCGCCGTTCAGCACCCAGCCGTCGCCGTCCCGGCGCGCCGTGGTGATCAGGCCGGCGGGGTTCGAGCCGAAGTCGGGCTCCGTCAGCCCGAAGCACCCGATCACCTCGCCCCGCGCCATGCGCGGCAGGTAGTGCCGCTTCTGCTCCTCGCTGCCGAACGCGTAGATCGGGTACATGCAGAGCGCACCCTGCACGGACACGAACGAGCGGATCCCCGAGTCGCCGCGCTCCAGCTCCTGCATGATCAGCCCGTAGGCGACGTTGTTCAGCCCCGCGCACCCGTACTCCTCGGGCAGGTTCGCGCCGAGGAGCCCGAGCTCCGCCATCTGCGGGATGAGCTCCCGCGGGAAGCGGCGCTCGATGTAGGCGGTTTCTATGACCGGGAGCACGTGGTCGTCCACCCACTCCCGCACGGTGTCGCGCACCAGGCGCTCTTCCTCGGAGAGGAGCGACTCGATGTCGAAGTAGTCGACGCCCTTGAACCTGGCCATGTCAGCTTCGAGCCTCCTCGATGGCGCGGATCACCGCGTCGGTGAACGCGCCGGTGGTCGCGGTTCCGCCGAGGTCGGGCGTGAGGACCCGGCCTTCGCGGAAGGTCGTCTCGAGCGCGCGGCGGATGCGCGCGGCGACGCTCTCCTGTCCGATGTGCTCCAGCATGAGGCAGGCCGCGAGGATCATCGCGGTCGGGTTGGCGATGTCCTTGCCGGCGATGTCGGGCGCGGAGCCGTGCACGGGCTCGAAGATCGCGGCGTGGCGGCCGATGTTGGCGCCGGGCGCGAGCCCCAGCCCGCCGACGAGTCCGGCGATCAGGTCGCTCAGGATGTCGCCGAACATGTTCTCCATCACGAGGACGTCGAAGCGGTGGGGGTCCATGACGAGGTGCATGGCGGTGGCGTCGACGATCCGTTCTTCGAACTCCACTCGCCCGGCGTACTCGCTGGCGACCTGCCGTCCGATTTCGAGGAAGAGCCCGTGGGTGAACTTGAGGATGTTGGCCTTGTGGACCAGGGTGACCTTGCGGCGCCCGTTCCGCAGCGCGTACTCGAAGGCGAAGCGGATGATCCGTTCCGCGCCGTAGCGGGTGACGATCATGATGGACTCTGCGGCGGCCTTGGGGTCGTCGGCCATGCCGATGTAGTGCTCGACGCCGACGTAGAGCCCTTCGGTGTTCTCGCGGATGAGGACCAGGTCGATGTCCTGGTAGCGGCCGCCGGGGAGGAGGGTGCGGGCGGGGCGGACGTTGGCGTAGAGGTCGAACTCCTTGCGTAGCGCGACGTTGACCGACCGGAAGCCCACGCCGACGGGCGTGGTGAGGGGACCCTTCAGGGCCACCCCGTTGCGTCGGATCGACTCGAGCGTCTCATCGGGGAGGGGGGTGTGTTTGGCGTCGAGCGCCGCGACACCGGCGATCTGCTCATCCCACTCGATCTCCGCGCCGGCGGCCTCCAGCACCCGCAGCGTCGCGGCCGTGATCGACGGCCCGATGCCGTCGCCCGGGATCAACGTGACGACCTTCTTCGCCATTCGTCTGCCCTCCTCCGGTCATGGGAACAGGGCGCGGGCCAGCGCCGCGGCGGCGGTGGCGGTGGTGGCGGGGTCATCGGCCGGGCCGCTTTCCCCCTTCACCACCCCGAACCACAGGACCGCTCCACCGAGCGTGTCGATCAACGCCGCCGCCACCTCCACGTGACCCGGCCCGTCCCCGTACTCCACGTAGTTCGCCGCCACGGGGACGAGCGCGTAACGCGCGTCCGCCAGCGCGCCCAGGCGACGCAGGTCGCCGTACAGCGGGTCGCCGATGCGCTCGACCTGCATCCGCAGGAAGCTGCTCACGGGCAGCTCACGCAGCCGGATGTCCAGCGCGGGCGAGCGCACGAGCGCCTTCTCCAGCGCCGGCGGGAAGGTCCACCGGACGCGCGGCGCCCGCTCCTCGAGCCAGTACGCCAGCTCCGCATCCAGCCCGGCCGGCGCCGGCGTGCGCCGCCCCCCGCCCACCCAATCCCCCGGCTGCACCGGCAGCACCATCACCGCGGCCCCGCTCAGGTCCGGCGGCCGCGGGGTCGGCCGATCCGGCGAGGGCACCGGCTTGCGCATGCAACCCGCTACGGCCACCAGCGCAAAAAAGAGGCAGAACCCGGCGCGTCGCACGCCGGCTGCCCCATGCTCGAAGCACCCTGCGCCTGTCTCCACTGCTTCTGCCGCTCCGGCCAGCGTTCGCCCCACCCCCCAACCACCCTGCCCGGACAATGCCCCGGCAACCGCCCGCCTGTCAAGCGAAGCCCCGCGCCGCCCCCGGCTCACCCCTGCGCCGCCTGCGCACGCTCCTCCGCACGATGCTTGATCATGCGCCCTTCCACCATGAAGACCACGTCTTCCGCGATGTTCGTCGCCAGATCCGCGATCCGCTCGACGTTCCCCGAGACCAGCAGCAGGTCCATCCCCGCGCTGATCTTCCGCGGATCCTCCATCATGTGCGTCAGCAGGATCCGGAACACGTTCTCGTGCAGCTCGTCCACCCGGTCGTCCCGCAGCACCACCTCCCGCGCCAGCTCGCTGTCCCCCCGCACGAACGCGTCCAGCGCATCGCTCAGCATCGCCCGACACAGCCGCGCCATCTCCTCGATCTCCGGGAGAGGCGCGAACGGCGGCCCCTGCAGCAGGTACTCCACGTCCTCCGCGATGTTCACCGCATGGTCCCCCACCCGCTCCACGTCGTTCGAGATCTTCATCACCATCGTGATGAAGCGGAGATCCCGCGCCATCGGCTGCTGTAGCGCCAGGAGCTGGATCGCCGCGTCATCGATCTCCAGCTCGAGTGCGTTCACCTCCTCATCCCGCCGGATCACCTGCTCCGCCTTCTCCCGGTCCCGCTCCAGCAGGGCTTCCACCGCCAGCCGGACCATCTCCTCCGCCACCCCCGCCATCCTGACCAGCGTCGACTTCAGTCGATCCAGCTCATCCTGGAAATGGCGCTGCGGCGTCATCCGAACCTCCCCGTGATGTACGCCTCCGTACGCTCCTCACGCGGCGTCGTGAAGAGCTGCTGCGTCGGGCCATACTCGACCAACTCGCCCATGTACAGAAAGGCCGTGAAGTCGGAGACCCGCGCGGCCTGTTGCATGTTGTGCGTGACAACGATGACCGTGTAGTGCTGCTTCAGCTCGTGGATCAGATCCTCGATCTTCGCCGTCGCGATCGGGTCCAGCGCCGAAGCCGGCTCGTCCATCAGCAGGATCTCCGGCTCGACCGCCAGCGCCCGGGCAATGCACAGCCGCTGCTGCTGCCCACCCGAGAGCGCCAGCGCGCTCGAATCCAGCCGGTCTTTCACTTCGTCCCACAGCGCCGCCTGGCGCAGGGAGCGCTCGACCAGCTCGTCCAGCGACCCCCGATACCCGTTGATCCGCGGGCCGAACGCCACGTTCTCGTAGATCGACTTCGGGAATGGGTTCGGCTTCTGGAACACCATCCCGATCCGGCGCCGCACCTCGACCGGGTCCACCTCCGGATCGTAGAGGTTGACCCCGTTGAACAACACCTCCCCCTCCACCCGCGCCCCCGGAACCAGGTCGTTCATCCGGTTGAAGCACCGCAACAACGTGCTCTTGCCGCAGCCGGAGGGGCCGATGAAGGCGACCACGCGCCGTGCCGGGATCTGGATCGAGACGCCCTTGACCGCCGGCCTATCCCGGTAGTAGACCCACAGGTTGCGCGTCTCGAGCGCGATCTCGCCCGGCGGAACCGTGATCGACCGGGAACTCCCTTCCGTCGCGGCCATCGTCTGCGCCATGTCTCAATACCTCTTCGAGTAACGATTCCTGAGCAGGATCGCCACCGCGTTGAGCCCCAGGAGCAACACGAGCAGGACCAGGCTCGCGGCCGCGGCGAGCTGGTGGAACGACGCCTGGGGCCGGGAGATCCAGTTGAAGATCTGGATCGGGATGACCGTGAACGAGTCCAGCGGGCCCTCGGGCACGAACGGCACGAAGGCGAGCGCCCCGATCATGATCAGCGGCGCCGCCTCACCGATCGCGCGCGAAAGGGCCAGGATCGTGCCGGTGAGGATGCCGGGCAGCGCCAGCGGCAGGACGTGGTGCCAGATCGTTTGCCAGCGCGTGGCGCCGAGCGCGTACGCCCCCAGGCGGATCGAGTTCGGGACGGCCCGGATCGCCTCCTGCGCCGATATGACGATCACCGGGAGGACCAGCAGCGCGAGCGTGAGCGCTCCGGCCACGATGCTGCGCCCGAGCGCGAACGTCCGCACGAAGACCGCGAGGCCCAGGATGCCGTAGACCACGGCCGGCACGCCCGCCAGGTTCGCGATGTTGAGCTGGATCAGGCGGGTCAGCCGCGTGCGGGGCGCGTACTCCTCGAGCCAGAGCGCGGCGCCGACCCCGAGCGGGAAGGCGAACAGGGTCGTGAGCAACAGCATCCAGGCGGAGCCCACGAGCGCGGGCTTGATCCCGGCCCGGCTGGCGCGCCGGGAGGGGAACCCGTTCAGGAAGTCCCAGGACAGCGCGCCGGCCCCATCCCGCCACACATCCACCAGGAGCACGACCAGCACCACCAGGCCGAACAGGGTGGCCGCGAAGCAGAGCGCTGCGAAGACGGCGCCGATCGCGCGGCGCACGCGAAGGCGAGGACGGAACTGCGAGCCCCTCCCCGCCTCCGGCTGCCCCCCGGCAGACTCGGGCGTGGCCTCCAGTTCCCTCATTCGTACACCTCCCGGAAACGCCGCAGGATGGCGAGGCTCACCAGGTTCATGAGCAACGTGATGGCGAAGAGCGCCAGCCCCACGGCGAAGATCGTCTTGTACTCCAGCGTGCCGAACGGCGTCTCCCCCAGGCTGACCTGGGCAATGTAGGCCGTCATCGTCTGGACGCTCTCGAGCGGGTTCAGCGTCAGCTTGGGCGTGGCCCCCGCCGCGATCGTCACGATCATCGTCTCGCCGATCGCGCGCGAGAGCGCCAGGATGAACGACGCGAGGATCCCCGACAACGCGGCGGGCACCACCGTCCGGGTCGCGACCTCGAACCGCGTGGCCCCCAGAGCGTACGCCCCTTCCCGCAACGACCGCGGCACCGCGCTCATCGCGTCCTCCGAGAGCGACGAGACCATCGGGATGATCATGATCCCGACGACGATGCTCGCGCTCGCGGCGTTGAAGACGTCCGTCTGCGGCCAGATCTGCTTGAGGAGCGGCGTGATGAACGTGAGCGCGAAGTAGCCGTACACCACGGTGGGGATCCCGGCCAGGACCTCGAGCGCGGGCTTCAACACCCGCCGGACCCGGTCCGGTGCGTACTCGCTCAGGTAGATCGCGCTGGCGAGCCCCACAGGGAGCGCGACCAGCGCGGCGCCTCCCGCCACGAGCAGGGAGCCGCACAGCAGCGGGAGAATGCCGAAGTGACGCGGGACGAAGAGGGGGGTCCACTCGGTCCCGGTGAGGAACTCGATCGGCGAGACCTCCGTGAAGAACCCCACGGCCTCGGTCAGCAGCACGGCAACGATCCCCAGCGTGGTGAAGATCGAAGCCGCGCCGCACAGGAAGAGCAAGCCGCCGATCAACCGCTCCTGGAGGCGGCGACGGCTCGTGCTCCGGAACAGCGGGCCGGGCGACTCCCTCGTCGGCGCCGCGCCGCCCGGAACCGCCATGGCCGGCGCCTCCGCCAGCACCCCCGCCGACTCCCGGGCCGGCGCGGAGGCTGCCGCCTCTTCCGCTGGCATCAGGCTCTGGCCCATCGGTCCAACCTCATCGTCACGCGGATGCACCGATCGCCTGCTCCACCTTCCTCAGGTTCTCCTGGTACTGCTCGGGGGTCAGCGGGACGTAGCCGGTCTCCGGCACGAGCTCCGCGGCGTTCTCCATGTAGAACCGGACGAACTCCACCACGGCCGGCTCGGCGAGC
>DATCLG010000088.1:0-8784 GCA_036564015.1 Longimicrobiales bacterium | reverse complement strand
CAGGTTCGCGAAGATCGGACCGCGCCGGGGCGTGAACTCCCCCGTACGCTGGTTGTAGATCATGGTCCCCATCACATCGGCGGGGAGGAGGTCGGGTGTGAACTGGATCCTCTCGAACGAGGCGTTGAGGGTTTCGGCCAGTGATCGGACGGTGAGCGTCTTGGCCAGACCCGGCACCCCCTCGAGCAGGACGTGGCCGCCCGTGAGGAGCCCGATCAGGAGGCGCTCGATCATCTCCTCCTGCCCGACGATGCGCTTTTGCAGTTCCTGGGTGATACGCTGCGCGAGCTCGCGTCCCGCCGGTGCTGCCGTTGGGATGGCCGTGTTTTCCAAGGCCCTGCTCCTCTCAGAAGGAAACCCGCGTATCCGAAATCTTACGCATGAGCGGCATGCAAGATCCGCGAAGCGATGCGGCCGGGCCACGTCGCGGCATCGCCCGTCCTGTCCGTGACGGGGGTCGCCTCTCCCTCATCGGCTGAGCCGCCATATTCCTCCCGCGCAACGCGCGCTCCCGAACCCGAACGCCGCAAGACCCGGGCGACGGGTCGCCCGGGCGCAGGCGGTCCGGGCGGCCGGACGACTGGCCCGCTCCCCGGGCCGCTTGCGCAACCGGGGTACGCCCCCCGCGCCCCTCAAGGAGCCGCACCGTCCGATCTCGCCTACTCGCCGGTACGGGTCTCCTGGCTCCCTGGCGGCTCCTGCTCCGTTCCCACGCGCGCCAGCGCGGAGACCTCCGCCGCCGTCAGCCGACGCCAGCGGCCCGGGGGGAGGCGCCCCAGCCGCACCGGCCCGTAGCTCAGCCGAACCAGGCGACGGACCGGGTGGCCGAGCGCAGCGAAAAGGCGCCGGACCTCCCGCTTCCTCCCCTCGCGCATCGTGACCCGGAGCCGGCTGGTCCCCCGGCCCGAGCCAGGCAGCCGTTCCACCGCACGCGCCCGCGCCAGCCCGTCCTCCAGCTGGATCCCCGACAGCAGACGCCGGATCTCGCCAGGGGTAACGTCGCCTTCCACCTCCACCTCGTACACCCGGTCCACACCATAGCGGGGGTGGAGCAACCGGTGCGCCACCTCTCCCTGGTTGGTGAGCAGGAGCAGGCCCTCGCTGTTCACGTCCAGCCGCCCGACGTGGAACAGCCCGGAGAACTCTCTCGGAAGCAGATCGTAGATCGTGGGCCGGCCTTGCGGATCGCGTCGGGTGCACACGTAGCCCACCGGTTTGTGGAGCGCGATCCAGACCGGCGGGGCCGGCCTTACACGGCGCCCGTCGACCTCCACCACATCGACGTCCGGATCGACCTTGACGCCCGGCTCGGTCACCACGCGGCCGTTGACGCGGACCCTGCCCGCCCGGAGCCACGCCTCCGCCCGCCGGCGAGAGGCGACTCCGGCCTGCGAGAGCAATTTCTGGAGGCGGATAGCGCGGGCCATGTCGTCCGCGGCTCGCGTCGTCGGCTCAGGGCGGGCCTCCGCCGTTCGCCGAGGTTTGCTCCGTCCCGCCCGACTCCGGCGGCGGCCCCTGCCGCTCGCGCAGGACGACGGGGAGGTCCTCCGGACGCGGCAGGTCCTCGAGGCTCCGGAATCCGAAATACTCGAGGAACCGGGCCGTCGTCCCATACAGCAGCGGCCGACCCAGCCCCTCGCTCCGGCCAACGACCTCGATCAGCTCGCGCTCCTGGAGCGTACGCAGGACGCCCGCCGACCCGACGCCGCGGATCTCCTCGATCTCCGCACGGCCGATCGGCTGCCTGTACGCGATGATCGCCAGGACCTCGAGCGCCGACATCGAGAGCCGGGCCGTCTGCGGCACGCTCTCGAACCGGTCCAGGTAAGGCGCGTACTCCGGCCGGGTCAGCACCTGGAAACCGCCGGCCAGCTCGTAGATCTGGAAGGCCCGGCCCGTCCGCTCGTACTCGGCCCGCAGCTCCTGGATCGCCGCCTCGACCGCCTCCTCCGTCAACGACTCGTCCGCCCGCGCAAGGTCCGCCACGGTGAGCGGGGCGTCGCTTGCGAAGAGCAGCGCCTCAACGATCTGCGCCGGTTTCATTCACCGCCTTTCCGTTGGGGGCCGCGTGGCCGCCCGCCAGCGCCGCCGGCGGCGCCTCGAGGGCCCGGGTACCCCCTCGCTCTCCCTGGGTCCGCCGGTACAGCCACAGGGGGGCGAACGGCTCGCGCTGCCGCAGCAGCACGTAGCGCTGTCGCGTGAGCTCAAGCCCGGCGAGCAGCGTGACCACGGCGTGCACGCGGTCGCCGAACGGCCGGACGAGCTGGAAGAACTCCACCTGCGCCAGCTCCATCAGCTTCTCCAGGATCAAAGCCATCTTCTCCTGGATGGAGACCACCGGTCGCGTCACCCGGTGCTCGGCCGGCTTGCGGGTGCGTTCGGCCAGCCGCTGGATCGCCGCCCAGAGGTCGTCCCAGGACAGCTCGAGCGGCGCAGCCACCGGCTTCGGCGGGCGGGCCTGGACGAAGCCGCGCCCGAAATGCCGCGCCCGCTCGGCCTCCGCCTCCGCCAGACGCCGCGCCGCCTCGCGGAAATGCTCGTACTCCAGGAGCCTCCGGACGAGCTCCGCCCGCGGATCCTCCCACTCCCCGGTCTCCTCGTCCACTCGCCGCGGCAGCAGCAACTGGACCTTGATCCGGATCAGCGTCGCCGCCAGCTCGAGGAACTCGCCAGCCCGGTCCAGGCCCAGGGCTTCGACCCCCTCGATGGCTCGAAGGAATTGTGCCGTGATCTCCGCGATCGGAATGTCGAAGATATCGATGTCCTGCTCCCGGATCAGATGCAAGAGCAGATCCAGCGGGCCCTGGAACTGCTCGAGCTCGACCACGAAGCCGCCGTCGCCGGCGTCCACGCGCGCCATCAGGTCCAGAACCGGATCAGAGTGTGGGCCAGCTCCCGGAGCAAGGAGACCGGGACCAGGAAGACCTGGAGCACGCCCGGTGCGAAGAGCATGATCGCGAGCAGGATCAGGATCCCGTAACGGCTGAGCTCGCGGTATCGCGCACCGAGCCGTGGTGGGAGCAGGTGGTAGAGGACGTGCGAGCCGTCGAGCGGCGGGATCGGGATCAGGTTGAAGAAGGCGAGGACCAGATTGATGATCAGGCCGTACTCGGCCATGGTCCCGAGCAGCATGATGCTGGGCGCGAGCGCCGGGAAGAGCCGCCCCAGGTGGACCAGCACCACGGCGAGCAGGACGAAGCCCAGCGAGAGCAGGAGGTTCGCGCCGATCCCGGCCAGCGAGACCAGGATGTCGCCCTTCTTGTAGTCGCGGAAGTTGCGGGAGTTCACCGGGACCGGCTTGGCCCAGCCGAAGAGGAACCCCGCTTTGGTGACGACCAGCAGCAGCGGGAAGAGGATGCTCCCGAAGAGGTCGATGTGCGGCAGCGGATTCAGCGTGAGCCGACCGAGCATGTAGGCCGTGTTGTCGCCCTGACGCAGCGCCATCCATGCGTGGGCGTACTCATGCACCACGACCGAGAAGAGCAGGACCGGCAAGAAGAGAAGGAGCTCGAGATTCATGGCAGAGAAAGCTAACGCCGAATCGCCGCGCCGCGCCACCCCTCCAGCCCGCCCGGTGGCCACGGCGGGCGAGCGCCGCCGCGAGCCCAGGTCTGCGCAGGCCGCAGCCGGCCTTCGCGGGCGTCCGGGCTAGAGCCGTGGCTCCGCGCAGCGCGAGGTGTGGAGCGATAGCACGACGCGGGCGGTAGTTCGTGGATTCGTCCCTGTCCGTGACCTGGGGGCTATTGGCGGCCGGCTACTCGTGTGGAGGGCCCAGGCCCGCCCCCGAGGTTGTCGCCTTCGTGCTCCGGATCGTGAAGCGCGCCTTCGGTCCCCTGGTGCTCACCCCGGTCGGCCCAAAGGAAGTCGCGCGGACCCGACTGGAGAGTGGCCATTCGCCGCCCTGGCCGGCGGCGGTACGCTTCCTGCCCGCAGGGCGCCACGGTCTCCACACGCGACTTCCTGGGGCGAAGAGACGCGTGGGGAGGCGAGCCGGGGTGGAGAGAGGCCGCTCAACCTGGTCCGGCGGGGTACGCGGCTGCCCTCCCTGTCACCACAGCCTCCGCCCCAACCGGACCAGCTGCCTGGATCCCGCCGCGCACCAGAGCGTCGCCCCCACACGGTCGGGGCTGATGAGCTGAACACAGGGGGATGGAGATGACGCTTCTCGCAGCGCTGCAGGCGCTGTTGGGCGGGCCGGGGCGGCTGCGGTTCATCGTGCAGCCGCTGGTCGCCATCCTCCTGGGGATCCGAGATGGTCGGCTGGACGCGGCGGCCGGACGAGCCCCGTACGTATTCGCGGTCCTCTTCGCCCGTGACCGGCGCAAGGAAGCGGTGCTGAGCGGACTCAGGACGGTGATCAAGCCGCTCACGCTCGCCGTCCTCATCGACATGCTCATCCAGTATTTCATTTTCCGCCACGTGCGGCTCTGGGAGGCGCTCCTGGTCGGAACAGGGCTCGTGGCACTCCCGTACGTGGCGGCGCGGGGCATCACGAACCGGGTGACCCGGCGCCGCCCGGCCCCGCCTCGCCGCCACCCGCCTGCGCCCGGCGCTCCATCCTGAGGTCCAGCTCCAGGAAAACCCCGTTGATGACCGTTGCGACCAGCGCCGCCACGAGCCCCAGGACCGGTGAGCGGATGAAGCTGATCGCGCTCCCCACGGCTGCCGCGATCCAGATCGATGCGGCAGTGTTGATCCCCTGCACGATGCGGTCGCCCCGCAGCAACGCGGCGCCACCGATGAAGCCGACGCCCGTGGTGATCCCCTGCAGGGCACGGAGGACGTCCGCGGACACTCCGCCCACGACGGCGATGGAGGTCATGCAGAACACGGTGGCGCCCAGGCTCACCAGCGCATGCGTCCGGATCCCGCCCGGACGCCGCCTGACCTGCGCTGGCAGCCCCAGGATCGCGCCCGCCCCGGCAGAGACGACGAACTTCCAGAGCCCGGCGAGAATCGTGACGGGGTCGATCGGTTGGTCCATGCGGCCGGCATCCGGTGGTGGTCGCTGACGGGCCGATGCGGTCCCGGCCCCGCGCGGCGGACGCGGCAAGTATGGAGCCACCGCCCGGGGGGCAGACGCCGCGAGTGATTTCGTTACCGTGCCGGCTACCCTGCGCCGCCGCGTCGACACTGGACCGCGCCTGCGACCGGTTCAGGTCCATCGAGGTACGCGATTTGCCCCACCCCAGCGGCCGGCGCGGGTCGCGCCACACCCGCCGGTCCACGCGACTCACGGCCACTCCACCAGAACGCGCACGCTCAACGTCCCCGAGCGAAACCGCATCCACCGCCCGAGGAGCAGGAGCATGGCCCGCAGCGAGCAGGAGTTCCACGGCAGGATCGACATCATCGCCGACAAGTCCGAGCCCTGGTGGGCGCCGTATCCACGGCCGCCGGAGGGCGCGCCGAACGTGCTTTTCATCGTCCTCGACGACGTGGGCTTCTCGCAGCTCGGCTGCTACGGCGGGCTCTGCGAGACGCCGAACCTCGACCGGCTGGCCCAAAACGGACTACGCTACAACAATTTCCACACCACGGGACTCTGCTCGCCGACCCGCTCCTGCCTGCTCACCGGACGCAACCATCACTCCAATGGAATGGCGTGCATCACCGAGGCGGCAACCGGGTTCCCCGGCTACAACGGCCGCATCCCGTTCCGGAACGGCTTCCTCTCCGAGATGCTCCTCCCGCATGGCTACAACACGTTCGCCATCGGGAAGTGGCATCTGACCCCGACGCAGGAGATCAGCCCGGCGGGCCCCTTCGACCGCTGGCCGCTGGGCCGCGGCTTCGAACGCTTCTACGGCTTCCTGGGCGGGGAAACCAATCAATGGTACCCGGACCTGGTCTACGACAACCACGCCATCGAGCCGCCGAAGAGACCGGAGGAGGGTTACCATCTGACGGAGGACCTCACGGACCGCGCCATCGAGTTCCTCCAGGACGCCCACGTGGTCGCCCCGAACAAGCCGTTCTTCCTGTACTTCTGCCCCGGCGCCTGCCATGCGCCGCACCACGTGCCCAGGGAATGGGCTGACCGCTACCGCGGGAAGTTCGATATGGGGTGGGACAGGGCGCGGGAAGTGATCCTCCAGCGGCAGAAGGAGATGGGGATCGTGCCCCCGAACACCGAGCTCTCTCCCCGGCCGGAGGAAGTCCAGGCGTGGGACTCCCTCTCCGACCAGGAGAAGCGACTTTACGCCCGCATGATGGAGGTCTTCGCGGGCTTCCTCTCGCACACCGATCACCACATCGGCCGGCTCATCGCCTTCCTCGAGGAGCTCGGCGAACTCGACAACACGCTGATCTTCGTGTGCTCGGACAACGGCGCGAGCGCCGAAGGCGGACCCACGGGCTCGGTGAACGAGGGCCGGTTCTTCAACAAAGTGCCGGAGAGCCTGGAGGACAACCTGGCGATGATCGACGAGTTGGGCGGGCCGCGGACCTACAACCACTATCCCTGGGGCTGGACGCTCGCGGGCAACACCCCCCTCAAGCGCTGGAAGCGGGAGACCTTCCAGGGCGGCACGACGGATCCACTGATCGTGCACTGGCCGAAGGGGATCCAGGCCCGGGGTGAAGACCGGAGCCAGTACGTACACGCCATCGACCTCGTGCCCACGGTGCTCGAAGCGTTGGGGATCGAGCCGCCCGACGAGATCCGCGGCGTCGACCAGAGCCCGATCGAGGGGATCAGCTTCCTCTACAGCTTCGACGACGCGCACGCGCCGAGCCGCCACGTGACCCAGTACTACGAGATGTTCGCGCACCGGGCGATCTACCACGACGGCTGGCGGGCCGTGAACCCCCACCCGTTCGGCAAGCCCGTGGTGCCCGAGGACCTCCAGCCGGGCAAGTGGGAGCTCTATCATGTCGCGGAGGACTTCTCCGAGGTCCACAACCTGGCGGAGAGGGAGCCGAGAAAGCTCCAGGAGATGATCGCCCGCTGGTGGGCCGAGGCGGGACGGTACAATGTCTTGCCGCTGGACGGCAGGGGCCAGGAACGACTCGGCGAGCGGAAGCCCCAGATCGCGGAGGAGCGCGAGCACTACACCTACTACCCCGGCGGACAGCCGATCCCGGAGGCGGTGGCGGTCGACGTCAAGAATCGCTCGCACACGATCACCGCAGAAGTCGAAATCCCCGACGACGGCGCCGAAGGCGTGCTGATCGCCATGGGCAGCCGCTTCGGCGGCTTCTCCCTCTTCATCAAGGACCGCCAGCTCCATTACGTCCACAACTATGTGGGAATCCAGGAGTACCGGATCACCTCGACCGAAGAGGTGCCCTCCGGCCTGACCACGCTGCGCTACGTCTTCGACTACGACGGCGGCCCTCCGGGCTCCGGCGGGACAGGCAAGCTCTACTTCAATGGCCGCCAGGTCGGCGAGGGGCGAATCGAGCGCACGGTGCCGATCACTCTCAGCCTCGCGGGGGAAGGGCTTTGCTGCGGGTGGGACAGCGGGGAGCCGGTGAGTTCCGAGTACGAGTCGCCGTTCCGCTTCACCGGCCGCATCCGCCGCGTGATCGTGGACGTGAGCGGGGTGCCCCCCCGGGATCTGGCGGCCGAAATGGACGTGGCGCTCGCGCGCCAGTGACGCCCCCGCCGCGCGCGGGACGGTGAGCCTCGTCGCACCAGGTGCCCGCCGCTCCGGCTCATTGCGAGTCGGGGCGGCGCAGGCGCCCGGAGACCGCCGAAATGCAGAAGACCGAAACCGCCACCCGCACCGCGCCTCCCGGCTTCCATCTCCTGGCCAAGCCGACGGGTGCGATCTGCAACCTCGCCTGCCAGTACTGCTTCTTTCTCTCCAAAGAGGCCCTCTACCCCGGCAGTCGGTTCCGGATGAGCGACGAGTTGCTCGAGACGTACATCCGGCAGTTGATCGAGTCCCACCGGGTCCCGGAGGTGACCGTTGCCTGGCAGGGGGGAGAGCCGACTCTCATGGGGCTCGACTTCTTCCGGCGCTCGATCGAGTACCAGGCGAAGTACCGGAAGCCCGGGATCACCATCCGCAACACGATCCAGACCAACGGCACCCTGCTCGACGACGAGTGGTGCGCCTTCTTCAAGGAGCACGACTTCCTCGTAGGGATCAGCATCGATGGCCCTCGTGAACTGCACGATGCCTACCGGGTGACCAAGGGCGGCAAACCCACGTTCGACCGGGTGATGCAGGGTCTCCGGCTGCTCCAGAAGCACGGCGTCGAGTACAACGTGCTCACCACCATCCACGCCGCGAATGCAGCGCATCCGCTGGAAGTCTATCGCTTCCTCCGGGACGAAGCCGGGGCGCGGTTCATCCAGTTCATCCCCATCGTGGAGCGGGAGAACGGAATCGGCTTCCCAAACGGGACCCGGGTAACGGAGCGATCGGTCACCGCTGAGCAGTTCGGCCGATTCCTGATCGCCGTCTTCGACGAGTGGGTCCGACGTGACGTAGGCCGTGTATTCGTCCAGATGTTCGATGTGGCGCTGGCCAACTGGGTGGGAGTGCCTCCGGGGCTCTGCGTGCATTCTCCGACCTGCGGGACCGCGCTGGCCCTGGAGCACAACGGCGACGTCTACTCCTGCGACCACTTCGTGGAACCGGAGCACTTGCTCGGCAACATCAACGACCGGCATCTGGTCGACCTGGTGGCGTCAGAGCGGCAGCGCCGCTTCGGCCGAGCCAAGCTCGACACGCTCCCGCGCTACTGCCGCGAATGCAGCGTCCGCTTCGCCTGCCACGGCGGTTGCCCAAAGGACCGCTTCGTCGAAACCCCGGACGGCGAACCGGGGCT
>DATCLG010000087.1:0-5600 GCA_036564015.1 Longimicrobiales bacterium | reverse complement strand
CGGGCGATGGTGCTGGCGACGGGGCCGAAGATCACGGCGGAGGACCTGCCGGTGCACATCCGGATGCCGGTCCCGGCCCTGGACGAGCCCACGCTCCCGGAGGACGAGCTATCGGTGAAGAAGCACGGCGCGATCCTGGAGCGGCGGCTGATCAAGAAGGCGCTGGAGCGGACCGGGGGGAACAAGACCCGGGCCGCGGAGCTGCTGGAGCTGAGCTCCCGGGCGTTGCTGTACAAGATCCGGGATTACGGCCTCGAGTAGCTCACACTCCTCGTATTTTTCCCTCGCGCGGGGTCGCCGGGCCGGCCGCCGATCGGCGGAGCCGGCCCGGCGCCGTTTCGGGAGTTCGTCCCTAACTGCCATGGTAACGCTCCCCGTGCCGTGTTAGCGTCGCGGCATGAAGGGGGCGCGTCTTCGTTCTGGCACCACGCTGGTCGAGCTGGCGGTGGTGCTCGGGGTCCTGGCGGTGCTGATCGGGCTGGCGGTCCCGCCGCTCGGGCGCGGGCTGGACCGTCATGCGGCGTGGCGGGCGCGGGATGCGCTGGTGGCGGGGATCGCGCGAACGCGGGCGACGGCGGTGGCGCGCGGGGGCGCGGTGCTGGTGGTGGATGTGGCGGCGGGCCGGTTCTGGATCGAGACGCCTGGGGGCGAGCGGGTCGGGGAGCCGGTCGATCTCCGGCGGGAATACGGCGTCCGGCTGGCGGTGGATGGAGGGGGCGAAGCGCGGCTGAGCCTGCGGTTCGACGGGCTGGGGATCGCCCGGATGGCGAACCGGACGCTCCGGGTCGTGCGGGGCGGGGCGGAGGCGGGGGTGACGTTGTCGGCGTACGGGCGGGTGCGGCGATGGTGAGGCGCGGTTTCACGCTGGTCGAGGTCGTCGTGGCGCTGGTGGTGCTGGGCGCGGGTGTGCTGGGCGTGGTGGGCGGCGCACTGCTGGCCGCGCGGGCGCTGCGGGAGGCGGAGGCGGTGGAGGGGGCGGTCGAGCTGGCGGGCTCGGTGCTGGACTCGCTGGTCCAGCTTCCGGCGGTGGGTGCGGGGGAGCGGGAGGTCGGGCGCTACCGGGCGTCGTGGGCCCCGCGAGAGGGGCGGGGTGGGGCGGCGGTGATCGAGCTGGTGGTCGAGTACGATGGCGGCGCGGCGCGGCGGCGGCTGGTGTTCGGCGTGTGGCACCTGCCGCCGCTCCGGCGGTTGGGGGGCGGATGAGGCGGGCTGGCTTCTCTCTCGTCGAGCTGACCGTCGGGCTCGCGCTCCTCGGGGTGATCGGGGCGGCGGTCGTGGGGCTCGTGCAGAGTGTGCAGCGCCTGGCCCGCGCGCAGGGCGCACGGGTCGAGCTGGCCGAGGCGGTCCGGATCGCGGGGACGGTGCTGGTGGGCGAGGCGCGGGTGCTGGAGCCGGGCGTGGATCTCGGTGTCCTGACCGCGGATTCCGTGGCGCTGCGCGCGTTTCGCGGCGCGGGCGTGGTGTGCGGGGTGGTCGGGGAGGACGTGCTGGTGCGTTACCGGGGGCTGCGCGACCCGGAGCCGGACAAGGACTCGGTGCTGGTGCTCGGGCCGGAGGAGGCGGCGGAGCAGGCGGTGGTGCTGGGCGCGAGCACGGCCGCGCCGGGCGGGTGTCCGACGGGGGGGGGGGAGGAGGTCTACCGCTGGCGGCTGGGGATCGAGCCGCCGGCGGGGACACCGGTCCTCCTCTACGAGAGCGGGAGCTATCACCTGGCGGCGGGGGCGTTCCGCTACCGGCGCGGGGAGAGCGGGCGGCAGCCGCTCACGACCGAGGTCGTGGAAGCGGAATCGAGCGGTTTCCGGGCGCTGGCGGAAGGCGGAGAGGGCGAGGCGCCGCCGCTGGCGCTGGAGGTGCGGCTGGCCGTGCGGGCGGAGGGGGGACGGGCGGGGTGGCCTTTTCGCCGCGAGGCCCGGCTGCGGATCGCGTTCCTGAACCGGCCATGAGCGGGCGTCGGGAGGGGCTGGCCCTGGTCCTCGCGGTCACGGCGCTGCTCGTGCTGAGCGTGCTGACGCTCGGGCTGCTGTACGTGGCCACGCAGGAGTTGCTCGTCGTCCGTGCTCGGGAGGCGTGGTTCCGGGCCCGGCTCGGCGCCGAGTCCGCCGTGCGGGCGGCGCTCGCGGGCTGGAGCACGGCCGAGTTCCGCGAGCTGCCGGTGGGCGCTTCGCGGCCCGTGCCGGGTGCCGCGGGCGTGCTCCCGGGCGGGGTCCGGCACGGGGCGACGGTCGAGCGGCTGGCCGGGCCGCTCTACCTGGTGCGAGGGGAGGGGTGGACGGGAGGGGAGGGCGGCGGGAGTCGTGCCGAGGCCGCGAGCGCGGTGCTGGTGCGAGGGATCGAGCCCGGGGAGGTTTGGGCCGGCTTCGCGGCGGCAATCACCAGCGGCGGGGAGGTGGTGGTGGGTGGTGGCGGAGAGGTGGACGGCCTGGACGCGTCCGCGCCTCCGCCGGGCTGGCCCGCTGCGCTCTGCCCGCCGACGGGCGGACAGGAACCCGGGGCCTGGCCCGGCGGTGCTGCCCGGCCAGGGATCCGGGTCCCGGATGCGGCGGCCGTGACCGCGGGCGACGGGTCGATCCACGGGGAGCCGCCCATTGCGGTGGACCCGGGCGCGGCCGACTCCGCGACGTTCGCTCGTCTGGGCCCGCTCGCCTGGGAGGATCTCGAGGCGCTGGCGGATCACATCGCGGGCGGCGCCCTGGACCTCGCGCCCCGGTACCGGGAGGGGGCCTGCGACACCGCGGCGCGCGGGAACTGGGGCTCGCCGCTCGACCCCGAAGGGCCGTGCGGCGACTTCTTCCCCCTGATCTTCGCGCGCGGCGACCTGACGATCCGCAGTGGGGCGGGGCAGGGGGTGCTGGTCGTGGGAGGGGATCTCGTCCTCGAACGGGGCGTTCGGTTCTACGGTCCCGTCCTCGTGCGAGGCAGGACCGTCGTCCTTGAGGACGCCGCGATCTACGGCGCGCTCCGGGCGGGCGCGCACGGCGCTAGCACGGTGGTGGATGACGGCGCCGTCGCCTACCGGTCGTGCGCCATCGCCCGGGCGCTCGCGCGGTCGCCGGGGCTCGATCGGCCCCTCCGCTCCCACGCCCGGTGGTGGCTTCCCGCCTTCTGACCGTGCGACCGGGTCCGAAAACTTTGCAGGCGAACCTGACACTTTTTTTTCGGCGGAAAAGGCGGCTGAAGGCGCAAGTCGTTGTCGCAATGGAGGATTGATCGCGGCACGAATCTCGTATGAGAAAAGCGCCGCCGCATTCGCGACCGGGAGGATCGCAGGCGGAAGGAATCCGGACGAGGGCGGTGCGCCCGGAACGCTACCCTGCAGGTCATGAGAAGCCATCGGGCGGGTTTTTCCATCGTCGAGCTGTTGACCGTGATCGCCATCGCCGGGGTTCTGCTGGGCCTGGCGGGTTTCTCGTTCGGCCGGTTGCAGGCCCGGCGGGGGGCGATGAGCGCCCGGGACTCCTTCGTCATGCTGGCGGCGCGGGCGCGGGCGGTGGCGATCGAACGAGGCACGACGGCTCGCCTGGAGCTGGACCCGGGCGCGGGGATGGCGCGGATCCAGTACCGGAGAGCGGCGGGCGTGGACACGGTGGTCGAGAGTCTCCACTTCCGCGGGGAGTTCGACGCGGCTCTGGCCTTGGCGGTGAACCCGAGGATCGTGCTGTGCTTCACGCCGCGGGGATACACACGTGGCGGCGGGTCGTGCACCGGGCCGGAGAGCCTCCCGGACACGGTTACGTTCGCCCGGGGGGCCAATGTGGCCCGGGCGGTGATTCGACCTCTGGGGCAGGTGGCGCGCCTATGACGAACCGCAGCAGCGGGCCGGGCGGCTTTTCGCTTATCGAGGTCGTCGTCGCGATGGTCATCATCGCCGTCGGCGTGCTGGCGCTGGCGGGCACCAACGGGTTGATGAGCACGCTGGTGCGGGTGGCCGGGGAGCGGACGGAGCGAATGACCGTGGTGCAGCAGGAGATCGAGCGGCTCCGCGCCATGCCGATCGACCAGATCCCGGCGTCGTCCACCCCCCGGACCGTCGGCTCGTACCGTGTGTGGTGGAGGGCCACGTGGCCGACGTCGAATCTGGTGACCGTCACGCTGTACACGGCCGGGCGTGGCTACGTGCCCGGTCGCGGGTGGCTGCAGGACGTGCAGGACAGCCTGACGACGAGCATCGCGCGAAGGTGAGGGGATGAACGGCAGGGCCGGCGGTTTCACGCTCATCGAGCTCCTGGTCGTCGTTGTTCTGGGCGCGCTTGCGATCGGCGCCGCGTACCAGACGCTGACGCTGCAGGAGCGGGCGTCGCGGCACCAGAACGCGATCATCACGACGCTGGAGACGAATCGCACGGCGATCGACGTGCTTGCGGCCGAGCTGAGGGAGATCTCCGCGGCCGATGGCGATCTCCTCATGGCCGCGCCGGAGTCCTTGACGTTCCGGGCGTTCCGGAAGGCGGGCATTGTCTGCCAGGTGGATGCGTTGGGGCTCGACGTCTGGCTGCTCAGCGACGCGCCCTTCGCCGTCGGCGATCGGGTGCTGGTCTTCCAGGACTTCGATCCGGCCGCCGCGGACGATGACGCGTGGAGTGGGCCGGCGGTGGTGATCGGGGTGGGGCCAGCGGCGGGCGGCTGTACGGCGTGGTCGAAGCCGACGGCACGCCTGTCGTTGGCGGGGCTCGCGGTGGGCCCGACGAACATCAGCCCGGGCGCCCCGATCCGGTCGTACGAGGTCCTGACGTACGGCCACTACCAGATCGGCGGGGAGTGGTCGCTCGGCCAGCGGGTGCAAGGGCGGCCGGTGGTCGCGCTGGTCGGCCCGCTCGCCCCGCCCGAGCAGCGAGGGCTGGTCTTCCGGTACTACGACGAGTCGGGCACGGCGCTGCCCGCGCCGCTGGCCGCAGCGGATCGCCAGCGGGTGGCCCGCATCGAGGTGAAGGTGCGTGCGGCGACGCCGGGCGCGGTGGTGGGGAGCGGCAACGGCACGTACGTGGACTCGCTCGTGATGCAGATCAACCTGCGAGGAAACTAGCGATGGTGGAGCGACGGATGACTCGGATTCTGGTCGCCGCCCGCCGCTGGCTGACGGAGCGGCTCGGGCCCGGACGCGATGGTTTTGCCCTGGCGGCTGCGATCCTCGCGATGGTGGTGATCGGCGCGATCGTCACGGGCGGGTTCTACACCGCGTCGCAGGAGGGCCGGATCGGTGAGAGCACGCGCTTCGCCGGCGAGGCGTTCCAGGTCGCGGAGCGCGGGGCGAACGAGATCGCTGGAACGTGGTTGCGCGCCCGGTTCGAGCAGATCCCCGTGGGGGGGCAGTTCGACACCACGATGACGTACGCCGAGGGCACGGCGCGGGTGTCGGTCCGGAGACTGGCCGACCGGCTGTACTTCGTGGAATCGACGGGCGAGGGTGCGAAGGGCGGCCGCTACCGGGGCGCCACGCGCCAGGTCGGGCTGTTCCTGCGAACGAAGAACTTCGCGGTGAGGCAGGACCGGGCGATGCAGATCTTCGGCCGGCTGTGGATGAGGGGAACCTCCGAAATCCACGGCGAAGACCAGATCCCGACCGGCTGGAGCGACTGCGAGGACGCCGGGGCGCAGGCGGGCGT
>DATCLG010000086.1:0-7337 GCA_036564015.1 Longimicrobiales bacterium | reverse complement strand
CTGTCATCGCCGGGCGAAATCTGACGCCCTCCCTTCGTAGCGTTGTTGGGGAGGCGTGGTAGTCCTGTCGATCGTGCATCCGGCGGGATGAAGGCAGCCTACACCCGCGACAGGGGGGCTCGTGGCTGCCCGGAATTTGTCAGATCCGGATCGCCAGAAGTGTCAGATTTTGGACCGCCGGTAACAGCACCGATTGCGCCGTTCGGCGCGGCGAAGGCGTGCGGGCGGAGCTCCGTCGGGCATGGCGGGCGGTTGCCGGCGAGGGCGCGGCCGGGGTAGGTTGAATGTTCGGGACCTCGTATGTCTCGACGTGTGTAGAGAGAGCTCCCGAATGGATGGGCCGGCGTCGCGCCATGCAGCGGGAGCCGGCGGCGCGGTCCTTCGGGCAGGAGCTCGTGTCGGATCGGAAACGTGGTCAACAAGTTGGAGCATTCGGGCGCGGGCGAGGGATTGCCCGTAGCGCCTTCGATGGGGCCGGCGCTGCGGTCGGTCCAGGCGCCTCGAGAACACCTACCGGTCACGAGGCGGGTGGTATTCATCTCGGCGGTGGCGGTGCTGGTGGCGGTGGCGGCGGCGTTGCTGGCGCAGGTGCTGACGGGGCTGATCGGTCTGATCACGAATCTGGCGTTTTTCGGCCGGGTCTCCTTTGAATTCGTGGATCCGCCGACGGCGGGCGTGGGTCCGGCGGTGTTCGTGATTCCGGTCGTTGGCGCGCTCGTGATCGGGATCATGGCGCGGTTCGGGTCGGCTGCGATCCGGGGGCATGGGATCCCCGAGGTCATGGAGAAGGTGTTGCACGGCCAGAGCCGGATCGCTCCGCGGGTGATGTTCCTGAAGCCGCTCTCGGCGGCGGTCGCGATCGGGACGGGGGGGCCGTTCGGTGCGGAGGGGCCGATCATTGCGACGGGCGGGGCGCTGGGGTCGGTGGTGGGGCAGCTCCTGCGGATCACGGTGGAGGAGCGGAAGGCGCTGCTGGCGGCGGGCGCGGCGGCCGGGATGGCCGCGACGTTCGGAAGCCCGGTATCGGCCGTGCTGCTTGCGGTCGAGTTGCTGCTCTTCGAGTATCGACCTCGCTCGTTGATCCCGGTGGCGCTCGCGGCGGCGACGGCGACGGGGATGCGCATCGCGCTGGTGGGCGCGGCACCGGTGTTTGCCATTCCGAACCTGGCGCAGCCGGGCGGGGCGGCGCTCGTCACGTATGTCGGGCTGGGCGCCGTGATCGGCGTGGCGGCCGTCTATGTCACGCGTGCCGTCTACGCGGTGGAGGAGCTGTTCGAGCGCCTGCCGATCCACTGGATGTGGTGGCCCGCGCTCGGCGCGGTGGTGGTGGGGGTTGTAGGGTACATTGAGCCGCGCACGCTGGGCGTGCGGTATTCCAACATCGAGGAGATCCTTTCGGGGACGCTGGCGGGATCGGCGCTGATCTCGCTGGTCGTGCTGAAGTTCATCTCCTGGGCGGTCTATCTGGGGAGCGGTACTTCGGGGGGGACGCTGGCGCCGCTCTTCACGATCGGGGGTGGGCTGGGCGCGGCGGCGGGCGCGCTGCTGGCGAACTGGTTCCCCGAGCTCGGGATCAGCGTGCCGATCGCGGCATTGGTGGGAATGGCCGCGATTTTCGCGGGCGCCTCGCACGCGCTGCTGGCCTCGGTGGTCTTTGCGTTCGAGACCACGCGGCAGCCGCTGGGGCTCCTTCCCCTGCTGGGAGGGTGCACCGGGGCGTACCTGATCTCGCAGCTCATGATGAAGCATTCGATCATGACGGAGAAGCTCGCCCGGCGAGGGGCCAGCGTGAAGACGGAGTACGTGCTGGACTTCCTGAGCCGGGTCGCCGTGCGTGAAGTGGCGTCCCGGCAGGTGGTCTCCCTGTCCGGCGAGGACACGCTGGGGAAGGTGCGGGCGTGGCTGGCCTCGGGGGCGGAGGGTTCGGGCCACCAGGGCTTCCCGGTGCTGGACGCGGCGGGGGAGCTGATCGGGGTGGTGACCTGGCGCGACCTGCTCGATCCTGCGGAGCCGGATCAGCGCCGGATCAGGGAGCTGATCAAGCGGCCGCCCGTCGTGGTGTACGAGGACAACACGCTGCGGGAGGCGGCGGACCACATGGCGCGGGAGGGAGTGGGGCGGCTCCCGGTGGTATCCCGCGAAGCGCCCCGGCGGGTGACGGGAATGATCTCCAGGAGCGACCTGCTCGCGGCGCATCGGCGCCGCATCGAGGCGGAGCAGCGTGCGAGCCGCTCGGCCGGGGTGCTGCCGAGGCGCTGGCGGGCGACGATGCGAAAGCGGTGGCGGAGGAGGGTAAAGTAGCGCTATGGGCGCACCCCGGTTGTCGATCGACCTGGCGCCGCACCCGTCGTTGCGCGTCGCGGCGTTCACGACTCGTTTCCCGGCGCCGCTGGGCGAGCTCGCGGTGCCGCAGGAGGTCGTGGGGTTGCTGCGGCTCGAGGCGGAGGCGCCGCTCACGCGCGACGAGGTGGTGCGGGCGGCGGTGCGGGACATGCTGCGGTGGGGAGGCTACAAGCCGACCGGGCGTGGCAAGCCGGCGTCGGAGTACCTGGTCCGTGCGGCGGGCGAAGGGACGCTCGGGTCGATCAACCTGGCGGTGGACATCTGCAACGCGGTCTCGCTGCACAGCGGGTTTCCGATCAGTGTGGTGGACCTGGCCCTCGCGCGTCCGCCGTTCCGGATCGACATCGCGCCGGAGGGTGCGTCGTATGTGTTCAACCGGGCGGGGCAGGTGATCGACCTGGCGGGGCTGGTCTGCCTCTTCGACGCGGAGGGACCGTGCGCGAACGCGGTGCGCGACGCGCAGCGGACGAAGACCCGGGAGGAGACGGTGGAGACGCTGTCGGTGATCTGGGGCGTGGCGGGGCACGAGGCGCGGCTGGAGGAGGCGGAGCGGTGGTATCGGGGGCTGCTGGCGCAGGTCGGCGCGACGACGGAGGCGGTGGCGGTGGAGTGACCCGCGCGGCGGTGGTCGAGCGGGGCGTGCGGCCGGGCGCGGCGGCGGGCGGCCAGGCTGGCGGTGAAAGGTCACGCGGCCAGTGAACGACGGGCCGGCTCCCTGCGGGGAGCCGGCCCGTTGCTTTATCGGCCTCCGTACGTGCAGAAGCGCTCGCTACTCCAGCCGCGCGGTGAGCTTGATCTCGGCGCCCTTGTACAGCTTCGAGACGGGGCAGTTGTTCTTGGCGTTCTCCGCGTGCTGGAGGAAGGTCTGCTCGTCGATCCCGGGCACGGAGGCGCGGGTTTCGAGCTCGATGGTGGGGATGGAGAAGCCCTGGTCCCCCTTCTCGAGGTGCACGCGGGCGGAGGTCTCGATCCGCTGCGGCGTGAAGCCGGCGCGGCTGAGGCCGGCGGCGAGCGCCATGGAGAAGCAGCCGGCGTGGGCGGCGGCGATCAGCTCCTCGGGGTTGGTGCCCGGGGCCTGCTCGAAGCGGGAGCCGAAGGAGTAGCGGCCCTCGAACGCTCCGCTCCCGAGCGCCATCGTTCCCTGTCCCTCCTGGAGGGTTCCTTCCCAGCGGGCACTCGCGGTCCGTACCGGCATTGTGGCCTCCTGTGGCGTTGAGTCCGTTGGCGAGAGACGGCCGGGGCCCGGGGCTGTCCGGGCCCCGCTGTCGTGGAACGGCACCAGAATGGGCGGGCGTGGCGGCTGCGTCAATGGGCGGCGTGGCCGGTGAGCCGCGGCTCGCGTTCGAGGTGCCTCCGGAACCAGTCGACGGTGAGCGGCCAGGCCTCGCGGGAGGCTGCGAGGTTGGCGCCGCCCTGCCCGTCCTGGGCGCGGAGGAAGCCGTGCCCGGCGCCGGGGAAGATGCGGTGCTCGTAGGTCTTGCCGAGCGCCTTCATGGCGGAGTCGGCGGGCGGGATCGTGGCGTTGACGCGGGCGTCGTTCTCGCCGTAGAGGCCGAGCACCGGCGCCCGGACACGGGAGAGGTCCTCAGTGGGAGGCGAAGCGCCGTAGTAGACGACGGCGGCGCCGAGCTCGGGGGAGGCGGCGGCGTGGGAGAAGGCGATGCTGCCGCCCCAGCAGAAGCCGACGATGCCGTAGCGTGGCTGGGCGGCGGGGAGGGACATGCCGTACCGGGCGACGGCCAGGATGTCGCGGTGCACGTCCTCGGGCCGGAGCGTGCGGATCGCGGCGCGGGCCGAATCCGGGTCAGGTTCGCCCTCGGCGGTGTTCGGGATGCCCTTCATGGTGAGCAGGTCGGGCGCGATGGCGATGAACCCGTCGGCGGCGAGCTGGTCGGCCACGGCGCGGATCCAGTTGGATAGGCCGAAGATCTCGTGGATGACGACGACGACGGGAGCCTTGTCGTTGCGTTCCGGGAAGACGACCCAGGCGCGGACGCTATCCGTCTGGCTGGTCCTGACGACCACCCACTCCGCGTGGCGGGGCGAGGCGGAGAGGCGGGCGCGTGCGTCGGCGGCGCCCGGCGGGAGGGAGGGCGCGCTGGTGGTCTGGACGGATGCGGCGCCGCTATCCCCGCCGGTCCGGGGCGGATTCGCCTGGCACGCGGCCGCGAGGGCGAGCGGGAGGACCAGGGTGAGGCGTGCGTAACCTCTCTCGACCTTTCTCATTGGTCACCTCGCCGGTGTGTGGGGTGGAGGGCCCGGGGCGGGGGCCGGTGCCGGGCCCGGAATCCGAGGGTGATGGTGGTACTGATATAACATCGGCGGGTGCGGCGGTCAGCCCCCTTGACCGTGGTCTCGCGGATTGCGGCCTTTGTGAAACTCTTGACAAACCGCCGGCGCGCCTGTAAACGTTTTCAGTAAACGTTTACATCGTGCGATGCCGAAATGTCGGCGGCCCGGTGCTCCACGTTCTCTCCTTTCGTCGGGTCAAGGGATGGGAGCCACCATCAAGGACGTAGCCCGTGAAGCGGGGGTGTCCGTCGCCACGGTTTCCCGGGTGTTCAACAACAGTGGTCCCGTCCGGGAAGAGACGCGGCGTCTGATCCTCGAGGTGGCGAGGCGGCTGCGTTACACGCCGAACGGGGCCGCCCGCAGCCTGATCACGCGGCGGACAGGGACGGTCGGGGTCGTCCTCCCGGAGCTGGAAGGGGAGTTTTTCTCGGAGGTGATCCGGGGGATCGACCGGACGGCGCAGGGGAAGGGTTACCAGCTCCTGTTGTCGGGGTCGCACAATGCGACGAGCAAGGTGTCGGCGCTGCAGCTCATGCGGGGGAACGTCGATGGGCTGATCGTGATGTCGCCGAGCCTGGAGGCGCGGGCGCTGGCGCCGAGTCTTCCGGAAAACGTCCCGGTGGTTCTGCTCAACTGCTGCGTCGAGGGCAGCTCGTTGGCCGCGCTGAACATCGACAACTTCGGCGGGGCGTACGCGATGGTGGAGCATCTCGTGGCCGTCCACGGCCACCGGCGGGTGGCGATCATCAAGGGTCCGGAGGAGAACTGGGACGCGCGGGAGCGGCTGCGCGGGTACCGGGCAGCGATGCAGGCGCTGGCGGGTGGCGGGTCCGAGGAGCTGGAGTTCCCGGGCGACTTCACGCAGAGGTCGGGGTACGCGGCGGCGCAGAGGATCCTGGAGCTGGACCCGCGGCCGACGGCGATCTTCGCGGCCAACGACTCGATGGCGATCGGGGCGTTGAGCGCGCTCTCCGAGGCTGGGGTGCGCGTTCCGGAGGAGGTCGCGATCGCCGGTTTCGACGACATCCCGATCGCCCGATACACGAACCCGCCGCTTTCGTCGGTGCACGTCGGGATCGGCGAGTTGGGGGCCCGTGCCATGGCGCGGCTGCTCGAAGCGATCGAGCAGGGGGACGACGAGGCCCGGCGGCAGGAGGTGCTGCCAACCCGGTGCGTGCTGAGAAGTTCGTGCGGCTGTTTCCGAGGAGAGGAAAAGGCGCTGCGCTAGCTGGGGCTCGACGCCCTTGTCATACGCATTCACATCAGGAGGCTGGAGCCGTATGAAATCGCAACTTCTTGCGAGGCTGCCCAGGAGGGCGTTGTGGCTCGCATGCGTGGTCAGTCTGATCCCGTGGGGCGCGGCGCGTTCGCAGACCAGCACGGGAAGCATCCGGGGGTTCGTCCGGGACGAGACCGGCGCGCCAATCGTGGGCGCGAACGTGGTGGCGACGAACGCCGAGACGAGCTTCCAGCGAGGGGCGCTCACTTCGGCGAGCGGGTTCTACAACATTGCCGGCCTGCCGCCCGGGACGTACGAGCTCAGGGTCTCGTCGCTGGGATACGCGACCCAGAGCCGCACGTTCCGGCTCCTGGTCGGCCAGACGCTGAGCCTGGATTTCCGCCTCTCGACGCAGGCGGTCGAGTTAGAGGCGATCACCGCGACGGTCGATCGGGGGGTCGAGACGAAGTCGCCCGAGGTGGCGACCAACATCACGCAGGAGCAGATCGAGAGCATCCCGCTGGTCGACCGTAACTTCCTGGCGCTGGCAACGCTGGCGCCCGGCGTGGTGCGCGAGGGTGGCAGCATCACGAGCGGCGGCCAGAGCATGAACAACATCAACGTGTTCGTGGACGGCATCACGTTCAAGTCGGACGTGCTGCAGGGAGGCGTGGCCGGCCAGGACGCGAGCAAAGGGAACCCCTTCCCGCAGTTGGCGGTGCAGGAGTTCCGGGTCATCACGCAGCAGTACAAGGCTGAGTACCAGAAGGCGAGCAGCGCGATCATCACCGCGACGACGAAGTCCGGCACGAACGAGTGGCACGGCGACATGTTCTTGTTCGGCCAGAACAAGGACATGATCTCGCGGGACTTCATCACGATCCGGAACTGCAGAGAGAGCAAGGCAGCGAATCCGAACTTCGTGTGCGCCCCGAAGCCGAAGCTGGACAAGTGGCAGGGCGGCATCAGCGTGGGCGGGCCACTGATGAAGGACAGGCTGTTCATCTTCGGCGCGTACGAGGGCAACCATCAGACGCGCGCCTTCACCACGCAGCTGGGCACGCCGGCGCAACAGCCGCCGGAGGATGTGATGAACCAGTTGCGGGAGCACGAGGGCACGCGCAGCTCGCCGTTCCGCTCCAACCTCTACTTCGGCAAGCTCACCTACACGCCGGCGCCGGAGCATCGCTTCGAAGCCAGCGTCAACATCCGCGATGAGTACGAGATCCGCAGCTTCGGCGGGATGGACAGCTACGAGAACGCCGAGCATTTCAACAACGATGTGCGGACGTTCGCACTGCGGCACCAGTACGCGAAGTCGAACCTGCTGAACGAGGCGACCGTGTAGCGCCCCCGGTTCATTGGACAAGTCCCTGGCTTAATCAGGCGGCCAGGAGGGTGAGCTCGCGGCGGACCTCGGCGGGGGTCCGGTAGCCGTGCCGCTCGACGAGCCACTGGTGGTTGTAGCGCTCTATGAAGGCGG
>DATCLG010000085.1:0-24464 GCA_036564015.1 Longimicrobiales bacterium | reverse complement strand
GCCCGGCGCTCGCCGACGCCCGCCCCGGGAGCGGGACCCACGGCGCTGCCGGTTGTTGAATCGCCGGCCAGCCTGTACATTCCCCCGCAATGGCTACGAACAATCTTCGCGGATTCCTGGACGATCTCGAGCGGCACGGCGAGCTGGTCCGCATCCGCCGGCCGCTCTCGGTGAAGTTCGAGATCACCGAGGTCGCCGACCGGGTGATGAAACAGCCGGGCGGCGGCAAAGCCCTGCTCTTCGAGCGTCCCATCCTGGACGACGGGACCGAGAGCGAGATCCCCGTCGCCATCAACCTCTTCGGCTCCTGGAAGCGAATGGCGATGGCGCTGGGCGTGGAGGACGTCGCCGAGCACGGCCAGCGCATCGCCGAGCTGCTCAAGCCGGAGGTCCCGGCGGGCTTCTGGGCCAAGGTGCAGATGCTGCCCAAGTTCGCGGAGCTGGCCAGGGTCCCGCCCCGGCCGTACCGCGGCAAGCCGCCCTGCCAGGAGATCGTGCTCGAGGGCGATGCGGTCGACCTCCGCCGCCTCCCGATCCTCACCTGCTGGCCGAAGGACGCCGGGCCGTTCATCACCTTCCCCATGGTCATCACCCGCGACCCGGAGACCGGGGTGCAGAACGTGGGGATGTACCGGATGCAGGTGACCGGCCCGCGGACCACGTTCATGCACTGGCAGCGGCACAAGGGCGGAGCGGCGCATTTCCGCAAGTACCGGGAGCGCGGCGAGCGGATGCCGGTGGTGGTGGCGCTCGGCGCGGACCCGACCACGATGTACACGCCGACCGCCCCGCTCCCGCCCGGCATCGACGAGTACCTGTTCAGCGGGTTCCTCCGCCGCGAGCCGCTCCTCACGGCGACCGCCCTGACCGCAGACCTGCGGATCCCGGCAGAGGCGGAGATCGTGCTCGAAGGGTACGTCGACCCCAACGAGCCGCTCGGGCTCGAGGGACCGTTCGGCGACCACACCGGGTTCTACACGCCGCCCGACTACTTCCCCATCTTCCACGTGACCACGATCACGATGCGCCGGAACGCGATCTACCCGGCGACCATCGTGGGCATCCCGCCCATGGAGGACTTCTACCTGGGCGGCGCGACCGAGCGGATCTTCCTGCCGCTGCTCCGGCTGACCATGCCCGAGATCGTGGACTACCACATGCCGCCGGAGGGGATCTTCCACAACCTCGTCTTCGTGAGCATCCGGAAGGAGTACCCGGGCCACGCCTTCAAGGTGATGAACGGGCTCTGGGGCCAGGGGCTCATGAGCCTGGCCAAGGTGATCGTGGTGGTCGACCACGACATCGACGTGAAGAACCCCCGGGAGGTGTGGTGGTACGCGCTCAACAACATCGACCCGGAGCGCGACATCCGCTTCACGATGGGCCCGGTCGACGACCTGGACCATGCGTCGCGCGGGCCCGCCTTCGGCTCCAAGATGGGGATCGACGGCACGCGGAAGTGGCCGGAGGAAGGAGTCACACGGGTGCAGCCGTGGCCGGAGGTGGTGCGGATGGATGAGGCGATCCGGCGGCGGATCGACGAGCTGTGGCCGGAGCTGGGGCTCGAGTGAGGGAGGCGAACGTGCCCATGTCCACGTCACGGGACGAGGCGGCTGTGGAGGCGGCTGGCGGCAGCGGCGCGAACCCTGGCCGCGAAGGCCAGACCTTCGCCGGCGACTCGCTCCTCGCCCGGTACGCGAGCTTCGTCAAGCTGCCGCACACGCTGTTCGCGCTGCCGTTCGCAGGGGTGGGCGCGATCCTGGGCTCTTACGTGAACCCCGGCGGGATCACCCTGCCCACGCTGGGCTGGATCCTGCTGGCGTTCACGGCCGCGCGCTTCGCCGCGATGGGGTTCAACCGCATCGTGGACCGGCACTACGACGCGCTCAACCCGCGGACGCGACTGCGCGAGCTGCCGACCGGGCGGCTCACCGTGCGCCAGGCGGTGGCGTCGGTCGTCTTCGCGTCGGTCATCTTCGTGGGGGCCGCCTGGCGGCTGAACCCGTTGTGCGGCGGGCTCGCCCCGGTGGCGCTCGCGTGGATCTTCTTCTACTCGTACACGAAGCGGTTCACCAGCCTGTCGCACACCGTTCTGGGGGTCTCGCTCGGGATCGCGCCCGCAGGCGCGTTCCTGGCCGTGACCGGCGCGTGGAGCGAACCGTGGTGGGCGCTGGTTCTCCTCGTGGCCGCGGTCACGCTCTGGGTGGCCGGGTTCGACGTGATCTACGCGGTCCAGGACGAGGCGTTCGACCGTGCGCACGGATTGCACTCGCTCCCGGCGCGCCTGGGGACGCAGAAAGCGCTGGCGGTGGCCCGGCTCTTCCATTTCCTGGCCGTCGTCGTCTTCTTCTCGATCTGGCTGCTGCGGGCGTTCCCGGTCGGGTGGGTGTACCTGGGCGGCGTGGCGCTCATGGCGGCGTTGCTGCACCACGCTCACGCCGTGGTCCGCGGCCGGCGGCCGGAAGAGCTGGATGCGAAGCGGATCGACCGTGCGTTCTTCCAGGTGAACGTCGGTGTGTCGACCGGTTTCTTCCTGTTCGCGCTGGTCGACCGGCTGATCTCATGATCCCGCCGCAGCAGGACGACGGCCCGCCGGTCACGCTGGCGATCACCGGCGCCTCGGGCGCACCCTACGCGGTGCGCCTGCTCGAGGCGTTGAACGAGGCCGGTGTCCCCGTCCGGCTCATCGTTTCTGAGACCGGCTGGCGGTTGCTGCGCGAGGAGGCGGGGATTGAGGGGGAGGGGGAACTCAGGGCGCGGACCGGAGACTGGAGCCGGGTCTCGCTCTACGACGACGCCGATCGGGGTGCGACCCCGGCTTCGGGCTCGGCACCCTCCCGCGGCATGGTCGTCTGTCCCTGTTCCATGGGGACGCTGGCGAGCATCGCGCAGGGCACCTCCCGCTCGCTCATCGAACGTGCGGCCGACGTCACGCTCAAGGAACGGCGGCCGCTCATCCTTGTCCCCCGCGAGACGCCGTACTCGATCATCCACCTCGAGAACATGCTGCGGCTCGCCCGCGCCGGTGCGGTCATCCTTCCCGCCTCACCCGGGTTCTACCACCAGCCGACGAGCATCCGGGACCTGGTCGACTTCGTCGTGGGCCGGGTGCTCTCGCACCTCGGGATCGACCACCGGCTGGGCCCCCGGTGGCAGAGCGGGGAGGAGTGAGGCGATGGGGGAGGGGAGCGAGCGGGCCGGCGGGAGAACCGGGGGAACGGGCGGACGGGGAGGAACGAGCGGGCGAGGGAAAGAGCGGACCAGGTACGATCATCCGGAATGGAAGCCGAAGCCATCCATTGGGTTACATCGGCTCCACCCCGGGACCCGGCACCAGTTTCCAGAGTTGACCCATTCTGCTATCGCCCCTGTGGACCGGGTGTCCATAGCAGGATGGAACAACTCCGGGGGCGGAGCAGGTGGGGGGCGAGCGGAGCAGGCGCCGGTCTCCGGAACGTAGGTCGGGTCCGTCCGAAGGGTTACCTCGGCTCAGCCCTGGGGGAACGGGCGGACCAGGTACCGTCGGCCGGAATGTAAGTCAGTGCCATACTTATGGTTACGTCGGTTCAACCCCGCCAACCCGGCACCACTTTCCAGAGTTGACCCGCACCGCTATCGAACCCGGCGACCGGGTGTCCATAGCTGGATGGGACATTTGTCCATAGCTGGATGGAGCAACTCTGGAAAATGGGTGCCGGGTCCGCCGTCGTGACCCCGCGTTCGGCGCGCCGTTACCGGAAAATCGACACTGGAGAGTGGTGCCTGGTCCGCCAAGACTCGGCCCTGGTCCGCCAAGACTCCGGCCGCCGGGTCCGGCAGGTCCGCCAGGCGCTCACGTGACCGGCGCCTGGCGCGCGACGTCGACAGAGAGGTCCGCCAGGTCCAGCGGCGTCCGTCATGCTCATCGGTCTGATCAGCGACACCCACGGCCGGCTTCGGCCCGAGGTCTTCCGCCACTTCGAAGGCGTCGACCGGATCCTCCACGCGGGCGACATCGGCGACCTGGAGATCCTCGTGGAGCTCGAGGCGCTGGCGCCCGTCACCGCGGTTTGGGGGAACACCGACGGATTCGACGTGCGGGCGCGGGTACCGGAGTTCGCGTGGCTCGAGCTCGAGGGTAGCCGGCTCCTCGTCCTCCACGGCCATCAGCTCGGCTCGCCCGAGCCCGCCCGGTTGCGCGCGGCCCATCCCGACGCCGGGATCATCGTCTACGGGCATACCCACAAAGCCCTGGTCGACGAAGCGGACGGCCGGCTGGTGGTCAACCCGGGCGCCGCCGGCCCCGCGCGCTTCGGTGTGCGGCCCTCGGTCGCACTGCTCACCCTGACGCCGTCCGCGGCCACGGTCCGCTTGGTCGAGCTCTGAGCCAACAGGGCCGGACAGCGCTCCGGCGGCCGAGCGCCCGTCGCGTACGCTCTGACCCGCTGGGACCGCAGCCCGCCGTTGGCGCCTGGGGCACGCCTGGCCGGTCGCCTGCGCCGGCACGGACCGCCGCCTGAAATCCTCTCGGGGACGCTCCTCCGCTACGTTCACCCGTTTCCCCGCGTGTTGCCGGCGTGCGAGATTCCGCGCCGAGCCCCATACCCGGGGGCGGCTCGGAGCCCGCCAACCCCGATCCGTCCAGTTGCCGCAACTGCAGCCGTCCAACCCGATCAGCGTCGACTGCATAGAAAGGTATCAGAATATGTCAAATGGTGATCGAATATCGCCGAGAATTAGGTGCTATTCCGTCACGGCCCGCTCCGCTGGGGACTGCTCGAGGAGGGACGAGGACCCACGCGCCAGAGCCGGAGGGGTACGCGCGCATCCGGAGCTCAGGCCTCCCGCCCCGGCTCACGCGCTCAGGCGTAGCTCCGGCAGACTCTCGACCGGGAAGACGTTCCGCTTCTCCTCCGGGCGCTGCCGGAACCAGCGGGCGATGAGGAGCACCTCGGCGATCTGGTGGGACTGGAGCGGCGCGCCCGCGGGCTCGGGGCGGCTGAAAACCTCCCGGATCCGGCGCTGCAGGGCCTCCCGCTCGGCCGGGGTGCGAGGCGCCGGAAACTCGGCCCGGATCTGCCCGCGGCGCAGCAGGTAGTACCGGTCATCGCCCCCGTAGCCCGGGACGAAGTAGACGAAGGAGAGCGCGTCCACGCTCCCGCGGCTGGCGACGAGCTCGTCCCGCAGCGCCTCGAGCCGGGCGATCCGGTCCCGCACCTCCGCGGCGTACTCGAAATGCAGTCGCTCGGCGGCGAGCCGCATGCGTTCGCGCAGGATCGCGAGCGGCCGGTCCGTGCTCCCCTCGAGGAACCCGCGCGCGGCATCGACACGCTCCAGGTACTCCGCCTGGGTGCAGCGGGCCGCGCAGGGCGCGAGGCAGCGACGCAGGTCCCCGCGCATGCAGAGCGGGCGCTCCTCGCGGCCGAACAGGTCGATCTGGTCGGCGAAGCGGAGACGCACGCCTCCGCCGCAGTCCCGGAGCTCCAGCACGTCGGAGATCTCCCGGACCGCCTCCTGGACGCGCGCACGGCCCCGGAACGGGCCGTAGTAGAGCGCGCCATCGTTGGCGGGCTGGCCGACCACCATCAGCCGCGGCGCGGCCTCGCGGGTCAGCTTGATGAAGCAGTACGAGGTGTCGAACTTGTGCTCGACGTTGTAGAGAGGACGGAACCGCCGGATCAGCCTGAGCTCCTGGAGCAGGGCCGCGAACTCGCTCGGGCTGTACTCCCACTCGATCCGGTGGGCGTGCCCGAGGATCTCGGCCGCTTTCTCCCCCCGCCGCGCCCGGAAGTACGAGAGGAGCCGCGTCCTGACCTTCGTCGACTTCCCCACGTACAGCACCTCGCCGCTCGGGCCGAGCATCCGGTAGACGCCCGGCCGGTTTTCGGCGTGCTGGCGCACGTGGTTCCGGAGTTCTGTGAGGCGGTTCAAGCGAACGACAGCGGTGGAGCGTGCCCGTGCGACGGTGGCCGCGGGCCACCGCGTGGCGGGACAATCTAGCCTGTAAGTGATGAAGCGACAAGATGCTGCGTCACATCCGCTGACAGTGCGGGCAGAAGAACGCCGAGCGGTTGGAGATCGAGACCCGCTCGATCGGCGTCCCGCAGCGCGGGCAGGGCTTCCCCTCTCGCCCGTAGGCCTGGAGGTACGGTTCGAAACCTCCGGTTTCGCCCTTCCCGTCCCGGTAATCGCTCACCGTGGTGCCGCGCTTCTCGATCGCGTCCTTCAGCACCGAGCGGATGCCGTCGTGCAGGCGGGCGGTCTCGTCCGGATCGAGCGAGTTCGCGGGACGCGCCGGGTGGATGCGGGCGCGGAAGAGCGCCTCGTTGGCGTAGATGTTCCCTATGCCGGCGATTCTCCGCTGGTCGAGCAGCCAGTTACGGATCGGCGTGCGGGAGCCGCGGGTGAGCTCGTGCAGGCGCTCCGCGGTGAACTCCCGGGACAGGGGCTCGATCCCGAGCTCGTGGTCGAAGCGCTGCCAGGCCTCGGGGGTGCACAGGGTCAGCCGCCCGAACCGCCGGATGTCGTCGTAGAAGAGGGCGCCGCCGCGGTCGAGGTCCAGCCGGACGGCGACGTGGCGGAGTCCGGCGGCGTCCGGCGTCTCGGCGAACACCAGCCGGCCGGTCATCCCCAGGTTCACGACGAGGCGTCGCTCGTCATCGAACCGCAGGACGACGTTCTTGCCCCGGCGGTCGACGTTCTCGATCCGGCGGCCGCGAATCGCCTTCGCCAGCGTATCGGGCCGGAGGCCCGGCGCGAGGACGTCCGAGCGGGCGACCTCGACGCCGGTCACCTTCCGGCCCGTCACGGTGCTGCGGAGATCCCGGACGATCGTCTCCGCCTCAGGTAGCTCGGGCATGGCGCCGGATCTCCCGCCAGCCGATGTCTCGCCGGAACTGCTTCCCCTCGAAGGTGATCGCTTCGGCCGCGGCCCGGCTCCGCTCCGCCGCCGCCTCGATCGTCGGGGCCAGGGCCGTGACGGCCAGGACCCGCCCGCCGTCGGTGACGAGCTTCCCGTCCGTCCGCCTGGTGCCCGCGTGGAAGACGAGCAGGTCGTCCGCCTCTTCCACCCAGCTCGGGATGAAGATCTCGTGGCCTTTCTCGACGGGGCCGGGGTAGCCGGCGGCGGCCAGGACGGTGGTCAGGGCGTAACCGGGCCGCCATTCCAGGGTCGCCTGCCCGAGGGTATCGCCGCGGGCGATGGCGAGCATCGGCTCCAGCAGCGACGAGACGAGGAGCGGCAGCACGGCCTGGGTTTCGGGATCGCCGAACCGCGCGTTGAACTCGACGACCTTGGGCCCTGTCGCGGTGACCATGAGCCCTGCGTAGAGCAGCCCGCGGAACGGGCGGCCGGCTTCGCGCAGCGCGCCGAGTGTCGGCTCCAGGATCTCGCGCCTGACCCGGTCCACGAGCGCGGCGTCGGCCAGCGAGACGGGCGCGAACGCGCCCATGCCGCCGGTGTTCGGTCCGGTGTCCCCCTCACCGATCCGCTTGTGGTCCTGCGCGGGGAGCAGCGGCAGCGCGTTCACCCCGTCCGCGAGCGCGAACACGGAGATCTCTTCGCCCTCGAGGCGCTCCTCGATGACGATCTCGTGGCCCGCGGCCCCGAAGACGCCATCACGGAGCATGCTGCGGGCGGCGTCGAGTGCCTCTTCCACCGTGGAGCAGACGATGGCGCCCTTGCCAGCGGCGAGCCCGGAGGCCTTGACCACGAGGGGAGCGCCTCGCTCCCGGATGTAGGCCTCGGCCTGGGCGAGGTCGGTGAAGGTCCGGAAGTCGGCCGTCGGCACGCCGGCCTTCCGCATGAGGGTTTTCGCGTAGGCCTTGGACGCCTCGATCGCGGCGGCCTCGCGCGAGGGGCCGAACAGCGGGAGGCCTCGCCGCTCGAAGACGTCGGCGATGCCGTCGGCGAGGGGCGCCTCCGGGCCGACCACGGTGAGGTCGATCCCGTTGGCCTCCGCCCAGGCCGCGAGTGCGTTGGTGTCCCCCGGGTCGAGGGGGAGCGGGGTCGCCAGGTCGGCCGTGCCGCCGTTGCCACGCGTGATGAAGAACTCGGCGTCCGGCGCGTCCTGGTGGAGTTTCCACAGGAGGGCGTGCTCCCGGCCACCGTGTCCGACGATGAGGATCTTCATGGCTGCATCCCGTTCGATTCCGGAAGTCGTTCGGCGCGGAGCGACGGGAGGCGCGGGGCCGGATCGAGCCGTGCGGCCGCGGCGCTCCCGTGGGCTACGCCGGGTCCGGAAAAGCTACGGCCAGCCGAAGCTCTGGGCAAACGCCTCGCGGATGCGTCGGGCCGCGTCGCCGACCTGGTCGAAGAGGTCCCGGGCCTCGTCGCGGTAGGCGCGGGCGGCGGCCGCGAGGTCTTCCATGTAAGGCTTGGCGGCGTCGGTCCGGCGGCGGTACTCGCCGCGGAGCACGCGGTCGTAGTCCCCGCTCTCGACCCAGTCGCGCAGCTCGCCGGCGCGGAGCACGTGGAACGGGTGGGTGACGACGAGGAGGTTGAGGACCTTGAAGACCGCGTCGGCCAGGTCGCCGCCGTGGCGGTACTCGTCCGCCTGGCGGAGGAACTCGTTGAGGTCCATGTCCTCGTTCCGGCCGCCGCCGGCGAGCTTCATCAGGGTGCGCAGGGCGGCCTCGGGGTCCTGGACGGCGAGCAGGCCGGCGCGGTCGGCGGAGAGCTCGCTCCTGCGGCCCCACTCGAGGAGTGCGAGGAGCACGGCGCGCGCGGCGAGGCCGACGATGGGGAAGCCCTGCTGGGCGAGCCGGAGGAGGAGGACGAGCATGGTGCGGTAGAGCACGTGGCCGGAGAGGATGTGGCCCAGCTCGTGGCCGAGGAGGAAGGCGAGCTCGTCGTCGTCGAGGAGCGCGACGGCGCCGGAGTTGAGCACGATGAACGGCCGGTCCATGCCGTAGGCGCCGGCGTTGACGAGCGGGGTCTGGGAGACGAAGAGGTCGTAGTGCTGGGGCGCGTCGAGCGTCTCGAGCACCTCGAGGTACTTCCGGTGGATGCGGGGGAACTGGCGCTCGGTGACGCGGAGGGCGTTGGCCTGGAAGGCCAGCCGTACCGGCTTCTCGCCCAGGAGGCCGAACAGCTTCTTCAGCACCTCGTCGAAGGCGGGGAGGCGGCGGAGCGCGGTGAGCGCGGCGCGGTCGGCCGGGTGCTCCCAGGCCGCGGAGTCGATGTCGTGGAGGATGCGCCGGGAGCGCTGGGCGTCATGAGTCTCGGGCATGGTCACCTTCCGCGTGTTCAGGGTACCCCTGCCTTACGCTCCGGTCGGCCTCCGGGTTTCGTCGCCCTCGCGGCAGGGCGGGGGAGAGGGCGTGCGAGGCAGGCCTGGCTGTATCTCCCGGGCGGACTCCGGGGGCGTCGCTAGATCCTGGCGAGTGCCTGGTCCAGGTCCTCGATCAGGTCGTTGACGTCCTCGATGCCGACGGAGAGCCGGACGAGGCCGTCGGTGATCCCCATCGCCTCGCGGCGTTCCCTGGGGACGGAGGCGTGGGTCATGATCGCCGGGTGGCCGATCAGGCTCTCGACGCCGCCCAGGCTCTCGCCCAGCGCGAAGATCCGGGTCCCTTCCACGAGCTTCCGCGCCCGCTCGAGCGAGCCGAGCTCGATGCTGATCATGCCGGTGAAGCCACGCATCTGCCGGCGGGCCAGCTCGTGCTGGGGATGGGAGGGGAGGCCCGGGTAATAGACGCGCTCGACCTTGGGGTGCCGTTCCAGGAACTCGGCGATCTGCTGTCCGTTCCGGTTGTGTGCCTCCATCCGGAGGTGCAGCGTCTTGGTGCCGCGGAGGACCAGCCAGCAGTCCCAGGGGCCGGGGATCGCGCCGGTCGCCTTCTGGAGGAAGCGGAGGTCTGCGGCGACCTGGTCGTCGTTCGTCACGACGATCCCGCCCACCACGTCGGAGTGGCCGTTGAGGTACTTCGTGGTCGAATGGACGACGATGTCGGCGCCCAGCTCGAGGGGCCGCTGGTTGTAGGGCGTGGCGAAGGTATTGTCCACGGCGAGCAGGACGCCCGCTTCGCGGGCGATCCCGGCCACGGCCCGCAGGTCGGTGAGCCGCATCATCGGGTTGGTGGGCGTCTCGAGGAGGATGAGCCGGGTGTTGGGCCGGATGGCGCGTCGTACGGCCTCGGGGTCGCGGGTGTCGACGGCGGTGAACTCGAGGGAGAAGCGGGAGAGGACCTGGGCGAACATGCGGTGCGTGCCGCCGTAGACGTTCTCCTCGTAGACGATGTGATCGCCGGCGGAGAGGCGTTTCACGATCGCCTCGATCGCGGCGAGGCCGCTGGCGAAGGCGATGCCGTGGCGTCCGCCCTCGAGTGTGGCGATGTTGGCCTCCAGCGCCTCGCGGGTCGGGTTCTGGACGCGGGCGTACTCGTAGCCGCGGCGCGGCTTGCCGAGCGCCTCCTGCACGTAGGTGGAGGTCTGGTAGACCGGTGGCATGACGGCGCCGGTCGTCGGGTCGGGCTCCTGGCCCGCGTGAACGGCGAGGGTGCCGAAACGGAGTTCGTGGTCGCTCATGGGAACGGATTCCGGGTGAAACGCTCGTCGGGCGGATAATAGACCGGTGTGATCCGGTGCGGCAAGCACGGTGCCGGGGCTTTCCGGGGCGGGTGCGGGGCCGCATCTTTGTCCGCTCGCGGGGCCGGTCGGGGGATGGAGGGCGGTCCGTGGTCGACAGGCCACGCGGCCTGAGAATCTGGAGTGTAGCCGGGATGGCGGAACGGGTGCTTGCCCACGAGCGGGTGGTGGCGCCGGGCGCGGCGCCTTCGAAATGGATCCTCTTCCTGCACGGGATCTACGGCTCAGGGCGGAACTGGGGGACGATCGCGCGGCGGGTGGTGCAGGCGCGGCCGGAGTGGGGGGGCGTGCTGGTCGACCTGCGCGAGCACGGGGGCTCGCGCGGGTTCGACCGGCCGCACACGCTCGAGGCCGCGGCCCGGGATCTCGTGGCGCTCGGGGATGCGCTGGGCATCGCGGTGCGGGGTGTGCTGGGTCACTCGTTCGGTGGCAAGGTCGCGCTCACCTACGCTCGGGAGGGGGGGCGGGGGCTCGAGCAGGTGTGGGTCGTGGACTCGACGCCGGACGCGATGTCGCCGCGCGGCACCTCGTGGGAGACGCTGGCGATCCTCCGCCGTCTGCCCTCGTCCTTCGCCTCGCGGCAGGCTGCGGTGCAGGCGCTCGAGGCGGAGGGCGTGGCGACCGGGGTGGCGCAATGGCTGGCGACGAACCTGGAGCCGGCCGAGGGCGGGTTCCGCTGGCGCCTCGATCTCGACGCGATGGAAGAGCTCCTCCTCGACTTCTTCCGGACGGACCTCTGGGACGTCGTCGAGGATCCGCCTCCCGGCACGGTTCTGCACTTCGTCAAGGCGGAGGACTCGGACATCCTCTCTCCGGCGGCCTGCGCGCGGATCGAGGAGGCGGGGCGGCGGAGCGGTCGGGTCTTCCTGCACCGGCTGCCGGGCGGGCACTGGCTGAACGCGGACAATCCCGCCGGGATGGTGGCGCTGCTGACCGAAAGGCTCTGAGCGCGTCCGGGCCGGTGCCGGCGCCCTCGATCGGCGGCGCCCGGGAGCGAGGCGGCACGCCGAGCGTCGTTCCCGGCCGTCAGTCCTGCCTCGCGCGCGGCGCCGGGGCGTCGATCACGATCCGGCCCGGCTGCTGGTGGACGGCCAGGCCCTGGCGGCAGATCTCCCGGACGTCGCTCTCCTCGAGGATCGCGCCCGGCGCGGGCGTGACCACGACTTCGATCTCCTCCTCGAGCGTCGGCTGGGGGATGCCCCTCACCTCCACCCGCGCCACCCGCGGGTCCGCGGCCACGACCCGCTCGATCTCGCGAGGATAGATCACGTGCCCGCCGCGGACGAAGCGGGGCCGGAGCGTGCCTCGCCATCGAACGGCGCCGTCGGGCTCGACCTCCGCCAGGTCGCCGGTCCGGAACGAGTCGCCGAAGAAGTCCGCCGGGTTCCGCCCTTCGTCTCCCGTGTATCCCAGGAAGACGTTCGGCCCTGCGATGCACAGCTCCCCGACCGCGCCATCCGGGAGCAGCTCGCCGTCCGCGTCCCGCACCGTGGCGTGGACGCCCGGAAGCGGTGCGCCCAGCGTCCCCCGGCGAAACGGGCGGTCCGCGTGGTTCACGAGGCACACCGGACCGCACGGGACCAGGCCGTAAGCCTGGCGGAGTGGAACGCCGAACCGCTGCTCGAAGGCCTCCTGGAGCCCCTCGTCCAGCGGTGCACCGCACGAAACTGCGAGGCGGAGCGCCGGCAGGCCGACCTCGGGCCGGTCCTCGGCCGCGCCCAGCCACGCCCGGAACCCCGACGGGGTGCCCACGACCACCGTCGCGTCTTCGGCCCGCGCGAGCTCCAGCCACCCGAGCGGATCGGGGCGATCCGCCAGGAGCACGAGCGCCCCTCGGGAGAGCGGGGCGTTCACGGCGAGCGCGAGCGCGAACAGGTCGTTCGCCGGCAGCGTGGCCAGTACCCGGTCCGCGGGCGACAGCGCCAGCGCCTCGGCCACGCCCCGCGCGTTCGCCACGAGGTTCCGGTGCGAGAGCCGGGCCCCCCGCGTCCGCCCGTCCGCCGACGTGCCGTACACGACCAGGGCTTCCGCATCGGGCGACACGGCCGCGGGCGATCCCCCATCTGGCAGCGTTCCCCCGCGCGCTGTGACCTCCGGGCCAGGCAGGAGTCTATCCACCGGAAGGAACCGGACGCCCTCCGGCGCCAGGCCCTGGAGCGAGGCGTCGCCGAGCACGACGTCCGCGCCCGCGTCTTCCAGCGCTTCGGCCACCTGGCGCGGCGCATCGGTGCCCGAGAGGGGGACGATCGAGGCACCCGCGGCGAGCGCCCCGTGGATCACGAGCGGGACCGCCATGCCGCCCTGGGCCAGCAAACCCACACGACGGCCAGGGTGTACTCCCTCCCGGACGAGCGTCCCGGCCACCCAGGTCACGACCCGGGCCAGCTCGTCGTAGGACAGCACCTGTCGCCCGGCACGCAGCGCCGGCGTGCCCGGCCGTGAGCGGGCAGCCTCCAGAACCAGGGCAGCCGCGTTCATGGCACCAGCCCCGACCTAAAGGGGGAACGCACGGCGGAATCGGGATTGACCCGTCCCGCCATGCCGCATAACTTTGCGGTCCCACAAGGCCGGGTGCAATTTCAGCGCCGGCCGTTTTCTTTGAAGGAGCCGCTGAATGGCATTCGATATACCTGCCGACCTCATAGTCAGCGTCTCCGGCGTGCGCGGCCGCGTGGGCGAGGCCCTCACGCCCGAGATCGTCACGCGGTTCGTTGCCGCTTTCGGCGCCTTCCTGCACGAGCGCGCAGGAGGCCGGCCACGCGTGGTCCTGGCCCGCGACTCCCGGACCTCGGGCCCCATGTTCGCCCGCGCGGCGACCGCCGCGCTGCAGTCCGTGGGGTGCGAGATCATCGACGCCGGTCTCGTCCCCACGCCCACCGCGCTCCTGGCCGTCGAACACCACCAGGCCGATGGCGGGATCGTCGTGACGGCGAGCCACAACCCCGTCGAGTGGAACGCGCTCAAGTTCGCGTCCCACACCGGGATGTTCCTGGATGCAGACGAAGGCGCCCGCATGCGTGCCTATCTGGCGGACCGGCCCATACCCTGGGCCGCCTGGAACGAGCTCGGCGAGGTCGTGCCCGATCCGGACGCGGTGCGGCGCCACATCGAGGCCGTGACGCGGATCCCGTACCTCGACATCGAGGGCCTGCGCCGCCGGCGCTTCAAGGTCGCCCTCGACTGCATCCGCGGGGCGGGCGCCGTCCTGCTCCCGCCCCTGCTGGAGACGCTGGGGTGCGAGGTCGTGGCGATCAACCTCGAACCTGATGGCCGGTTCCACCGCCCGCCCGAGCCCGTCGCCGAGAACCTGCGGGACCTCGAGCGACTGGTCTGCGAGAGCGGGGCGGACGTCGGCTTCGCCACCGACCCCGACGCCGACCGGCTCTCCATCGTCGGCAACGGCGGCCGCGCCATCGGCGAGGACTTCACCCTCGCCCTGGCGACGCAGCTCGTGCTCCGTCACGCGCCCGGGCCCGTCGTCACCAACTTCTCGACGAGCCGCGTCGTCGAGGACGTCGCGGCCGAAGCCGGGGTCCCCTTCGTGCGCGCCCCCGTCGGCGAGATCAACGTCGCGCGGGCGATGCAGGCGGCGGGCGCCACCATCGGCGGCGAGGGGAACGGCGGCGTGATCCTGCCGGCCGTCCACCTCACCCGCGATGCTGCGGTCGGCGCCGCGCTCGTCCTGCAGCTCCTCCTCGAGACCGGCCAGCCGATCGACGCGCTCGTGGCCCGGCAGCGGCCCTACACGATCGTGAAGGACAAGCTGCCGCGCGACGCGGGCCCGATCGAAGCCACCTACCAGGTCCTCGAGCAGGAGCTGGACGCCTCGGTCGTCGACCGCCGCGATGGACTCTGGCTGGCCTGGCCCGAGAAGGGGACCTGGCTCCACCTCCGCCCATCGGGGACCGAGCCCATCCTGCGAATCATCGCCGAGGCGCCGAGCCAGGCGGAGGCGCTCCGACTGGTGCAGCTCACCCGCGAGGCGCTGCTTCGGCCCCGCGGGTGAGCCGGGTGGCGCTCTCCACCTGGAGCGCGCGGCTTCCCCATCCGGCCCGTGGCCGGACCCGGGTGAGCGATCGAACGAAACCGAAACAGACGGCCGGGATCTTGCAAGTCTATGGCCAAGCTGGACTTGTCGCCCGGCGCCATCTTTTCCTGAATGGGGGTGACGAGGGATGTGCGGGATCATCGGTTACATTGGCAACCGGCCAGCGGTGCCTCTCCTGCTCGAAGGGCTCCGGCGACTGGAGTACCGCGGGTACGACTCGGCGGGGCTGACGGTCGCCGTGGACGGACGGCTGGAGACCCGGAAGACGGCGGGGAAGATCGCGGACCTGGAGGCGCTCGTCCGCAAGAACGGGGTGACGTCGGCGGGCCTCGGGATCGCGCACACGCGTTGGGCGACGCATGGTCCGCCCACGACGACGAACGCGCACCCGCACGTGGACTGCTCGGGCGAGATCGCCATCGTGCACAACGGGATCATTGAGAACTCCGGCACGCTGCGCCAGAAGCTGGAGGCGCTGGGCCACACCTTCCGTACGCAGACGGACACGGAGGTGGTGGCCCACATGATCGAAGAGGCGTTCGAGGAGTCGCTGGAGGAGGCGGTGCGGGCGGCGTTGCTGCAGGTCGAGGGGACGTACGGCCTGGCGATCATCAGCACGCGGGATCCGGACAAGATCGTCGTGGCGCGGCGGGGGAGCCCGCTGCTGCTGGGGATCGGCGAGAACGGCGAGTACTTCGTGGCGAGCGACGTGGCGGCGGTGGTGGCGCAGACGCGCCGGGTGATCTACCTGGACGATGGCGAGATGGCGGTGCTCACGCCCGAGGGGTACACGATCTCTTCGCTCAAGGGCGGGCCGGTCACCAAAGAGATCATGCACGTGGCGTGGGACCTGGAGGCCATCGAGCGGGGCGGCTTCGAGCACTTCATGCTCAAGGAGATCTTCGAGCAGCCGGAGACGCTCCGTAACACGATGCGGGGCCGGCTGCTGGAAGAGGAAGGGCTGGTGAAGCTGGGGGGCCTGAACCTGACGCCGGAGGAGCTGAGGGCGTTCCAGAGCATCGTGATCACCGGGTGCGGCACGTCGTGGCACGCGGGGTTGATCGGCGAGTACCTCCTCGAGGAGCTGGCGCGGATTCCGGTCGAGGTGGAGTACGCCTCGGAGTTCCGGTACCGGAACCCGGTGGTGGATGAGCGGACGCTGGTTATTGCGATCAGCCAGTCGGGCGAGACGGCGGACACGCTGGCGGCGGTGCGGGAGGCGCGGCAGCGTGGGGCGCGGGTGCTCGGGATCGTGAACGTGGTGGGCTCGACGATCGCGCGTGAGGCGAGCGCGGGGATCTACCTGCACGCGGGCCCGGAGATCGGCGTGGCGTCGACGAAGGCGTTCACGAGCCAGGTCACGGCGCTGATGATGTTCACGCTGCTGATGGGCCGGGTGCGGGGGCATTTGTCGGTCGAGCAGGGCAGGAGGATCATCGCGGCGCTGACGCGGCTTCCGGAGCAGGTCGAGCAGGTGCTGGAGATGAACGATGCGATCCGGGAGCTGGCGCGGATCTACAAGGATGCGTCGAACTTCCTGTACCTCGGTCGCGGCGTGAACTTCCCGACGGCGCTGGAAGGAGCGCTCAAGCTGAAGGAGATCAGCTACATTCATGCGGAGGGGCTGCCGGCGGCGGAGATGAAGCACGGGCCGATCGCGCTGATCGACGAGAACATGCCCGTGGTGGTGATTGCGCCCTTCGACGGGGTCTACAGCAAGATCATCTCGAACGTCGAAGAGGTGAAGGCGCGGGGCGGGCGGGTGATCGCGGTGGTGACGGACGACAATCACGAGGAGCTGGCGCGGCGGGCCGATCATCTCATCACGATCCCGAAGACGCTGGACCTGCTCACGCCGATCCTGGCGACCGTGCCGCTGCAGCTCCTGGCCTACCACATCGCGGTCATGCGGGGCTGTGATGTGGACCAGCCGCGGAACCTTGCCAAGTCCGTGACGGTGGAGTAATCAGAAAGGATGCGGGTCGTACTGCAGCGTGTGTCCCGGGCGCGGGTGGTGGTGGAGGGGCGGACGGTCGGGGAGATCGGGCGCGGCTACCTCCTGCTGGCCGGTTTCAAGGCGGACGATGACGAGCAGGTGCTCCGCTGGATGGCCGAGAAGGTGGTGTCGCTCCGGCTCTTCAACGACGAAGCGGGGAAGATGAACCTGGGGCTCGAAGAAGTCGATGGAGGGTTACTGGTGGTCAGCCAGTTTACGCTTTATGGGGATGCGAGGAAGGGGCGGCGGCCGAGCTTCATCGACGCTGCGCCGCCCTCGGTTGCGCGGGGGCTCTACGACCGGTTCGTCGAGATGCTACGGGAACTGCGGCCGGGGAAGGTGGAGACGGGCGAGTTCGGGGCGATGATGGCGGTCGAGCTGGTGAACGACGGTCCGGTCACGCTGATCCTGGAGCGATGAGCCGGCCTGGAGTGCCGCCGCTGGTGCTGGCTTCTCGTTCTCCGCGCCGGGCCCAGCTCCTGACGATGCTGGGTCTTCGTTTCGAGACGGTGCCCGCCGAGGTGGACGAGTCGCTGCGGGCGGGCGAGCCGGCACCGATCGCGGCGGAGCGACTGGCGCGGGAGAAGGTGCTGGCTGTGGCCGAGCAGCGGCCGGATGCGCTGATCATCGGGAGCGACACCCTGGTGGTGATCGACGGCGAGGTGCTCGGCAAGCCGCGGGACGAGCGGGAGGCGGTGGAGATGCTCATGCGGCTGCAGGGTTGCGATCATCGGGTCGAGACCGGGATCGCGATCCGTGCGCCCGATGGGCGAATCGAGAGCTCGGTCGAGGGGGTTCGCGTCCGGTTCCGGGTGTTCGACCGGCGGATGGCGGAGGAGTACGTGGCGACCGGGGAGCCGCTGGACAAGGCGGGGGCTTACGGGATCCAGGGGTTCGGCGCCACGCTCGTCGAGATGATCGAGGGCGACTTCTACGCCGTGATGGGCCTTCCGATCGCGCGGATGATCTCTCTTCTGAAGGCGTTGGGGTGGCGGTACAACTTCCGGACGCTGGAGCCGCTCTGACGCGGATTCCGGGCGGGGCAGGGGGGCGGGAGGGGAGGTGAGCGAAGACGGAGAGAGGCGCGGGGGCGTGAGCCTGGGCATCCCGCGCCTCTCTGGCCTGTACGGCGAGGGGCGCAGGGGCTCTGGAGCGGAGGGAGACGTGTATCCTGAGGCCGTGCGCTGGGCGGAAGGGAGTCCTGCCGTCGAGGTGCTCGACCAGACGCGGCTCCCGGAAGAAGAGGTCTGGCTGAGGCTGACGAGCGCGGAGGCCGTGGCCGGGGCGATCAGGTCGCTGCGGGTCCGGGGTGCGCCGGCCATCGGGATTGCGGCGGCGATGGGGCTGGCCGCGGATCTGGCCGGGAAGACGGAGCTCCCGCGCGAGCGGTTCTGGCGGAGGCTCGAGGAAGCCGAAGCGCTGCTGCGCGGGACCCGTCCGACGGCGGTGAATCTCTTCTGGGCGCTCGACCGGATGCGTCGCCGGGCGGAAGCGGCCCGGGACCGGACGAACGCGGAGATCGCCGCTCTGCTCCGGGACGAAGCGGGTGCGATCCGGGAGGAGGACCGGGCGATGTGCCGCCGGATCGGCGAGCACGGCCTGGCGCTCCTGCCCGGAGGTGGGGAGGTGCGGGTCCTGACGCACTGCAACGCGGGCGCCCTGGCGACGGGCGGGATGGGCACCGCGCTCGCGCCGCTCTACCTGGCCAGGGAGCAGGGGCGCAACATCCGCGTGTACGCGGACGAGACGCGGCCGCTCCTGCAGGGGAGCCGGCTGACCGCGTGGGAGCTCCGGCGCGCGGGGATCGACGTGACGGTGATCGCGGACTCGGTGGCCGGGTTCCTGATGCAGCGAGGCGGGGTCGACCTGGTGATCGTCGGGGCGGACCGGATCGCGGCCAACGGCGACGTCGCCAACAAGGTGGGCACCTACGGCCTGGCCGTGCTGGCCCGGCATCACGGCGTGCCGTTCTACGTGGCCGCGCCGACCAGCACGCTCGACCCGGCCACGCCGGATGGGCGGGCCATTCCGATCGAGGAGCGGGACGGGGACGAGGTGCGGCGCGGGTTCGGCCGGCTCACCGCGCCGGCCGACGTCCCGGTCTACTCGCCGGCGTTCGATGTGACGCCCGCCGAGCTGATCACGGCCATCATCACGGATCAGGGCGTGCTCTATCCGCCGTACGACGGGGCGATCCGTCGCCTGGCGGAGCAACGGAGCGAGTGAGTGTTCCGGCCGCCTGGAGGCGTCCGTCGGGCGGAACTGGCGGAGACGGCACCGGGTAGGAGCCGGCGGATCGGGTGAGCGGGTGCTGGAGATGGACGAGTTGGGGCCTCTGCTTCTCGTCGTTCGGTTGTCGCTAGGAGCGCCGTCGCTGCCCCCACCCCTCCCGGCCCCCGCCCCGGCGGAGGCCGGCGGGCAGGTCTGGAGCGCGAGCCGGCCGCCCGTTCCCGGCCCCGTTGCCGCGCGAACCGCAACCGGCGAGGCGAACCCGGATCGCTGGATCGCTGAGGACAAGCTCAAGCATTTCTTTATGTCGTTCGCTCTCACCGGCGCGATGTACGGCGCCGTACGCAGTTTCGGCCTGGAGGGCGCGCCCGGCCTCGCCCTGGCAGGGGCGGGCGGCGCGGCCGCAGGTGTCTGGAAGGAGTGGCAGGACCGCCGGGCCGGCGGGCCGTTCAGCCGCAAAGACCTGGCGTGGGACGCCCTCGGGATCGGCGCAGCCCTCGCCCTGGCCTCCCAAACCCGCTGAACCCGCCAGGCTACGATGTCGCTGCCGACCCCGCTCGTGGTCCTGCCGGCCCGGCTCCAGAACCTGGACGAGGGCTCCCGGCTCGAATGGCTCGAAACCGACGGCCGCGGCGGCTACGCCGCCTCTACCGCCGTCGGCACCAACACGCGGCGCTACCACGGCCTCCTCGTCGTCGCCCGCCGTCCCCCGACCGACCGCATCGTCCTGCTCTCCCGGTTCGAGGAGACGCTGATCACGCCCGCGGGCGAGGTCGTGCCGCTGAACGTCAACTTCTATCCCGGCGCGGTTCACCCTACGGGGCACCGCTACCTCGAAGAGTTCCGCCTCGACCCCTGGCCGGTCTGGCGCTACCGCATCGGCCCGCTCACGCTCACCAAAGCCCTCTTCATCTCCCGCGCCGCCGGCGCGACCGTCATCCTCTACTACCTCCAGGGCGGCGACGCCTTGCTGGAGCTCCGCCCGCTCGTCGCCGGCCGGGACTTCCACGCGCTCGTCCGGGCGAACGACGCCGTCGCCAGGACCGCTGAGGTCGAGCACGGACGCATCGTCTACACGCCGTACCCCGGCCTCCCGCCCATCGTCCTGTCACACGACGGCGGCGAGTGGCACCCCGGCGGCGAGTGGTACTACCAGACGCTCTATCCCAGAGAAACCGAGCGCGGACTGGATGACCGCGAGGATCTCTTCTGCCCCGGCGTCCTCCGCGTCCCGCTCGCCCGCGGCCGGCTCTGGCGCATGGCCTGCTCCACCGCGCCCGTCCCCGTCCACCGCGCTGCGGAATGGGCCGCCTCCGAGCGCCGCCGCCGCTCCGCCGCCGCCGAGCGCGGCCGGAGGGCCGCCGGAGCCGACGTCGGGCTCTCCGAGCTCGGCGCCCGCCTCGGCCTCGCCGCCGAAGCCTTCCTCGTCCAGCGCGACGACGGCCTCTCCATCCTCGCCGGCTACCCCTGGTTCGCCGACTGGGGACGCGACGCGATGATCTCGATCCCCGGCCTCTGCCTCGTGACCGGCCGCATCGAAGAGGCCGCCCGCGTGCTCGAGACCTTCGCCGCTCACCTCAGGGACGGCCTCATCCCGAACCGCTTCCCCGACCACGGCGGCGAGGTCCCCGACGACCACTACAACGCCGCCGACGCCTCGCTCTGGTTCGTCGAGGCCGTCGCCGCCCTCGCCGAGCGAGGAGGCGACGTCCGCCCGTTCTGGCCCGCCGTCCGCGAGATCATCCACGCCTACCAGCGCGGGACACGGTTCGGCATCCGGCTCGAGCCCGATGGGCTCATCCGCCAGGGCGAAGCAGGGATCCAACTCACGTGGATGGATGCGAAGGTAGACGGGCGGGTGATCACGCCGCGGATCGGCAAGGCGGTCGAGATCAACGCGCTCTGGTTCAACGCCCTCTGCCGCGCGGCCGACCTGGCCCGCGTGCTCGGCGCAGACCCCGCGCCCTACCAGGCCATGGCCGAGCGCGCCCGGCTCGGGTTCCGCGCGTTCTGGTACGCCGAGAGAGGCTACCTGTACGACGTGATCGACGATGCGGGACTGCCGGATCCGGCCCTCCGGCCCAACCAGCTCCTGGCCATCTCGCTGCCGTACTCGCCGCTCGAGCTCGAGCAGGCGCGCAGCATTGTGGACATCGTCGAGCGAGAGCTCCTGGTCCCGCTCGCGGTCCGGACGCTGCCCACCGGCGACCCCGCCTACATCGGCAACCACCGCGGCGCGCCCCACCAGCGCGATGCGGCCTACCACTGCGGGACCGCGTGGCCCTGGCTGCTCGGCCCGTTCGCCTTCGCCTACCTGCGTGCGCACGGCGTCAGCGCCGAGACCCGGGCCCGCATCCGTGCGCTGCTCGCCCCGGCCGAGGCCCGCATGACCGAGTACGGCCTCGGCCACATCGCCGAGGTCGTCGACGGCGACCCGCCCCACGAGCCCAGCGGTTGCTTCGCTCAGGCCTGGAGCTGCGCCGAGCTGCTCCGGATCCTGCATCTCGTCGGTGGGGAGGGCTGGCCGCCCGACTGAGCCTCCAGGCCCCCACCCCGACCCCGCCGACGCTGGTCCGCCGGTGTCGAACCCGCTAGATTTGTCTTTATGGAGATCGTACTGCCTTTGGTGATGGGCGCCGTGGCCGTCGCGGCCGTGCTGCAGCCGATCCTGTGGCCACGCCGGCCGGCGCCCGGCCTCCCGCCCGACGACGCCGCCCTCGAGGCCGAGGTGGCCCGCTACCGCGAGGCGCTGCGCGCCGGCACGATCTGCCGGCGCTGCCGCTACGCGAATCCGGGCGGGAGCCGCTTCTGCGCCGATTGCGGCCGGCGCCTCAACCCCGCTTAGCCGCCTCGAACCGGCGGTTCACCTCCTCCCAGTTCACCACGTTCCACCACGCCTGGATGTAATCCGGCCGCCGCCACTGGTACTTCAGGTAGTAGGCGTGCTCCCACACGTCCAGGCCGAGCAGCGGCGTGTGCCCCTCCATGAGCGGGCTGTCCTGGTTCGCCGTCGAGATCACCTGCAGCTTCCCCGCCGGATCCAGCACCAGCCACGCCCACCCCGAGCCGAAACGGCCCGTGGCCGCCTTCGTGAACTGGTCCTTGAACGCGTCGAACGAGCCGAACGTCTCCTCGATCGCCCGCCCGACCGGGCCATCCGCCGGGCCGCCGGCGTTCGGCGCCATGACCCGCCAGAAGAGGTTGTGGTTCACGTACCCGCCGCCGTGGTTCCGCACCACCGTCCGGATCTCCTCCGGCACCGTGTCGATCCGACGCAGCAGCTCCTCGGCCTCCACCGACTGCAGATCCGGATACTTCTCCAGCGCGGCGTTCAGGTTGTTCATGTACGCCGCATGGTGCTTCGTGTGGTGGATCTCCATCGTCTGCGCGTCGATGTGCGGCTCGAGCGCGTCGTACGCGTACGGAAGCTCAGGCAGGGAAAACGGATAGGGCATGGGTTACCTCCTTGCTTGCGCCCGCTCTCGCGGGCGCCGGTCACTGGTGCACTGCAGCACTTCCACCTCCCGGGACGCGACCCGCGCGCCCCGGCCGCCTCACGCCCGCTACCGCCGGACCGGAGAGGCACGGTGGGAAATGTAGCCCGTCGCGGCCGGCGGCGCCAAGCCACCCTTCTCCCCGCACCGCCGCCTCCCACCCGCTCCCCCGTCCCAACCCCCCATGACTACGGCGCTTTCTCCCCTTCCTCCCGCCCCGGAAAGCCTCGATCTTTCGCCCGACACACCCGAAACGTATCTTGGCGTACGGGGTACCAGAAGGCGCCGACAGCGGCCAGGGTTCCAAGCACAAACAGCATGGGCGGAGACATGCCGGCACTCGAGCTGAGTGAGGACAGGCGCAAGGCGCTCAACGTCGCCATCGCGCAGATCGAACGGACCTACGGGAAAGGCTCCATCATGCGAATGGGCGTCGATGGCGCCCGCCTGCAGGTGGAGGCGATCTCGACCGGGGCCATCAACCTGGATGCCGCCATCGGGATCGGCGGGATCCCCCGGGGCCGGATCACCGAGATCTACGGCCCCGAATCCAGCGGGAAGACCACCCTCTGCCTGCACGTCATCGCCAACGCGCAGCGGCAGGGCGGCGTCGCCGCGTTCATCGACGCCGAGCACGCGCTGGACATCGAGTACGCCCGCAAGCTGGGCGTCGACGTCGACAACCTGCTGGTCAGCCAGCCAGACACCGGGGAGCAGGCGCTCGAGATCGCCGAGGTGCTCATCCGCAGCGGCGCCGTCGACGTGGTCGTCATCGACTCCGTCGCCGCGCTGGTACCCCGCGCCGAGATCGAAGGCGAGATGGGCGACTCGCACGTCGGGCTCCAGGCCCGGCTCATGAGCCAGGCGCTCCGCAAGCTGACGGGTGCCGTCAACCGCTCGCGCACCGCGGTCATCTTCACCAACCAGATCCGCGAGAAGATCGGCGTCATGTTCGGCAACCCCGAGACGACGACGGGGGGCCGGGCGTTGAAGTTCTACGCCAGCGTGCGGCTCGACATCCGCCGCGTCGGCGCGATCAAGGAGGGGCAGGAGCTGGTCGGGAGCCGCACCCGCGTGAAGGTGGTGAAGAACAAAGTCGCGCCGCCGTTCAAGCAGGCCGAGTTCGACATCATGTACAACGAGGGGATCAGCCACACCGGCCTGCTGGTGGACCTGGGCGTCGAGCACGAGATCATCCAGAAGTCTGGCGCCTGGTTCTCCTACGGCGATGTCCGGCTGGGTCAGGGCCGGGAGAACGCGAAGGCCTACCTCAAGGAGCACCCGGAGCTGGCCGCGGAGATCGAGGCCAGGGTCCGCGAGGCCCTGGGGACGCGGGGCGTGGCCTCGGCGAGCTCCGACGACTCCGCGTACGTGGAGTGACCCGCGCTTCGCCCGGGCGCCAGAGACGCCCGGGCGAGCCTACGCTGGCCGGGCAGCGCAGCCCTGGCGCATACGATCCGGCTCTCGCGCGCACGGTTCTCGGCCGCCCGATGGTCCCGCCGCGGACGAGGTGTGCGGCCACGGCGGCCCCGGGCCGCGCGTCCGCGCGCCGAAGAAGGCGACAATCCTGGTTCACGCGCAATTCTCAGCAACATGTGAAACAGCCTATGCGTCGCACGATCCTGTTTGCCGCTCTGGTCCTGGTCCTCGGCGCCTGTGCCCAGGATGACCCGTGCGCGGAGGGCGCCTGGTCCGATCCGACCACGATTCCCTACGCGGCCTCGCTGGGCATCGACCTGAAGCAGATGACCCGCACACAGTCGGGTCTGTACTACCAGGACGTCACGGAGGGCGACGGGATCATGGCGACGGTGGACGACTCGGTCCGCGTCCACTACACCGGCTGGTTCCCGGATGGCAAGCAGTTCGACACCAGCCGCCAGGGATCCGGGCAACCGCTGGAGTTCAAGGTGGGCTCCGGCTACGTGATCCCCGGGATGGAGGAAGGCGTGGTGGGGATGCGGGAGGGCGGGGTGCGCAAGCTCGTCATCCCGCCCGAGCTGGCGTACGGCGCGTGTGGGTACGACATAATCCCGCCGCACGCCACGCTGGTCTTCCAGCTGGAGCTCCTCGACGTCCTCCGGCCTCAGTGAGCGTGCTCGCCGCGGGGCCCGGGCGCGGGCCCCGCAC
>DATCLG010000084.1:0-32283 GCA_036564015.1 Longimicrobiales bacterium | reverse complement strand
CCACCGACACGCTCTTCCGCACCCTCGAGCGAGAAGCACGCGAGCGCGCCGCCGAGGAGCGCTTGCAGGAGCTCAAGCGGCGGATGAGTTAGCGCAACGCCTCCGCGGCGCGTGCCCGGTCGAACAGCGGCGCCGCCACCCGGCGCAACGGGTGGGTCAGATCCCGAGGATCACCGGGCCGGAGCGCCGTGCCGCTCGTGAACGAACCTTCGGCGGGCGGGGCCACGACCAGCGCGAGCGTGAGCGCCGCCGAGTCGCCCGGCTCCAGACGGAGCGGCCCCGCGCTCACCAGAACCCGCATGTCCTCGAAAAAGTCCGGCGTGAAGCCGACCCCCGGATCCGGGTGATCCGACGGACCCGCGTACCTCGCCTGCTCCCCGCTCAGCCAGTACCACCCCGCGGGCTCCGCCAGGCTCCCCGCCGCCCAGTCCCACGCCGCCGGCCAGCCGTTCATGATCACCCGCTGCGCCCCGTCCGGCGCCTCCAGCACCCGCACCCCGATCAGCGCCGGACGGTTCGCCCAGCCCCCGAAATCGGCCTCTGAGAAATCCCCGTCGTAGATGAACGCCAGGTTCAGTTCCGGTGCGTAGCTCAGCGCGTCGTCGTCCGCGTTCCCAATATCGCCATCCAGCGCGAACCCCACATACGCGGACTCGAACGTGATCCCGCCGCCCGCCGACGCGTACGGGTCCAGGACCCCGTAGCCCGGATCGCCGGTCACGTTGCGGAACACCAGACGGATCAGGACGACCCCATCCAGGTCCTGTCGCCCCACGACCCGTTGCTCGATCTCGATCCCTCGCACCGTCGCCAGCGGCAACACCTGCGACGGCGGCAGCACCCACGCCGACTGCCGGATGGAAAACATTCCCCCCTCCGCCCCCACCTCCGGCGCCGGCCGCCCGGCCAGGTACGGCCAGTCGTACGGCCCCAACGCCACCGTGTCGCCCGTCTCCACGATCACGCCCGCGAAGAGCGGCGCGCCCACCGACGCGTAGCTGTTCTGCGTCGTCGCCGGCCAGAAGACCCCACCTCCCCGGCCGTCCCGTAACAGAAGAGAACCCAACGGGTGGGCCGCGAAACGCATCTGGTTCGGCTCGTAGTACCGGACCAGCCCGGGCAGGCACGACTCCGAAGGACAGCGCAGCAGCAACGGCAGGCGCACTTCCGTCCAGCGGTCCGCCTCGAGCTCCACCTGCGCGGCGAGGCTGTAGATGAGCCCCGCCGTGTCGAGCTGCACCCGGACCTCGTGCCGCACGCCCGTCAGCCCCACCAGCGTGTCCGGCGTCCTCAACCCCGTGTCCTTCCCATCCAGGAGAATCCGGGCCCCCCGCGGGTCTGAATCGACCACGATCCCCGCGTTGATCGGCCCCAGCGGACGGTCCGCCTCCCGGCACGCGGTCAGAAAAAACAACGCCAGAATACCCAAACGGCTATACGACAACATGATGCACTCGCCTCGCCGTCTCCACGCCGCGCCGGGACGCGCCAACGCGACTCGGGCCCGCGTCCCCTCGCGACGCCGACGACCGCGTTTTCCCTGCCCGCGCGACAGACACGGATTGCTGTGATTTCGCTTCAGTTTCGCGCCCGGAACCGCCACGGCGCAAGAATCCCCTCCCCCGCCACGGCCGGGACACCCGGACCCCGTCCGGCCACCCACCCGGCTCGCTCCGCCGCACGCGCGCCCTCCCGGCGCGCTTCGTCTACTCTAGTGAGAAACGCACGAGAGGCTGGATTTGCGACGCCTCACGCTCCCCGCCCGCCCCTCCTACGCCTCGCCCGCCGGCACCGGCACCCGCGACGGCTTCCGCAACCCACCGTACGCAGCCCCCTCCCCCCGCGTCGCCGCCAGATGCTGCACGCACCGCGCCGCGTACCGGAACGGATGCGCCACGATCAGCGAGGTCTGGATCACGCAATTGACGCCGCAGTCCCTTTCGCAGGGCTTGTGGTGGTCGTTCGCCTTGAGATCCGCCACGGTCATCTCCAGCACGTTCTTCGGCTCGCGCAGCGGCACCTGCGAGCAGGCCTTCACCGTGCCGAATTCGTCGACATAGAGGAACTTGTAACCCCCGGTGCATTTCCACTCCGGGTTCCGGCCCTCCATCCGCGCCCGGTACAGGTCCAGGAGAGGAGCGATCCGCCAGTGCCGGAAATGTCCCTGGAACCACCGGAGCTTCTCGCTCAACTGCTCCGTTAGCTCGTAGCGGCCGTCATAGTGCCTCACCCCGCACCGCACCGGAAAACCCAGCCGCTTCAGCGCCACCACCATCTCCTCGAACTCGTCCAGCGTCTCCTCGCAGAGCACCGCGTTGACCTCCACCTGGAAGTCCGCATGCCTGCGCAACGCCTCGAGCTTTCGCCTCAGCGGCCGCAGCGCCTTGTGCGTGAACTCCGTCGGCGTCACCCGGTCGATCGACACGCACATCGAATCGAGCCCCGCCTCGTTCAACGCCCGGACCAGCTTCTCACTCAACAGCAGCCCGTTCGTGATGATGTTCGTCCAGCACCCTTTCTCCTTCGCATGCGCGACCAGCTCCACGATCTGCGGGTGCAGGAGCGGCTCCCCGCCGAGAAAGTCCATGATCGTCACGCCCAGCACGTCGGTCAGGTGATCCATGCGACGCACGAGCACATCGTACGGCACCGGCCGGGACACCCGGTCGAACTCGTTGCAGTACCCGCATGCCAGGTTGCACCGCCGCGTCACCACCAACTGGCAATAGAGGGCCCGGTCATCGAACAGCCGCCGCAACGTGGCCAGCTTACGCATGACGTTCTCCGTCGGGAGGGTGGGAGCCAATAGGGAGGGCCCGCCGCGACCGGCGCGCATGCCGCCTGCCACTGCGCCGCCAGGCCAGCCAGGCCGCCCCGGTACCCGCGGCCAGCAGGATCTGCACCACCAGACCAGACACCACGCCTCCGGCGCCCAGAGCCACCGCCGGCGCCAGCCCCACCGGCCGGCCCAGCGCCGCGATCACCGCGAACCGCGTCGGGCGCACCCCGCTCATCCCCGCCAGGTAGCAGAGAGGGTCGCGCGGGAAGATCGGCACCAGCATGAGCCAGAAGATCGTCGCCTCCGCCCGCTCGTCGTCCGACAGCCAGCGCGCGAAACGAGAGCGCTCGCCGGCCCCGACCCTGCGCTCCACCCAGCGCCGACCCAGCCGCCGGCCCAGCCCGAAGGCGATCATCGACCCGGCGACCGAGCCCACCGTGGCCAGCACCATCCCCGCGCCGAAACCGAACAGGTAGCCGCCCGGGATCTCGAGCGGCTGCCCGGGGATGGGGATCACGACCACCTGGAGGGCCTCGGCCAGCACGAAAGCCAGCGCCGCTAGCGGCCCCACCGCCTCCAGCGCCTCGCGGACCCGCGCCTCATCCGGGGTTGCGTAAGGCCCCACCAGGAGCCCGGCCAGAAAAAGCCCCCACACCACCACCGCCACCGGATGCCCCCGTACCCAACGCCTCCCGGCCGACATGCGTTCCCCCTCCGCTCCATCGGGTCCACGGGCCACTACCCGGCTTCGCCCTTCTTCCCGCGGCGCAACAAAAAGGCCGGACCCCTTCCGATCTCTCGGAAGGGGCCCGGCACTGGGTGAAAGGTCCGTTCCAGCGACGGGCGGGACCCGCCTCCTTCGTCCTCCTCCCTCAATCGCCTGCCACGGCCGCCGCCTGCACCCGGCCGCTGCCTTCCCCGAGCATCCGGCGGATCGGCACCACCAGCAGCACGAGCACCAGAGCCGCCACCAGCAACGTCGCCGTCGTCACCCCGAAAAGCTGCGGCATCTGCTCCAGCCGCTCCGGGTCCACCCGCCCCCCGACCAGCCCCGCCACCAGGTTCCCCACCGCCGACGCCATGAACCAGATCCCCATCATCTGCCCCACATACTTCTTCGGCGAGAGCTTCGTCATCGACGAAAGCCCCACCGGACTCAGGCAGAGCTCACCCACGGTCTGGAAGAAGTAGCTGCCCACCAACCACCACGGCGAAACCAGCGTCCCCGCACCCCCCTCCACCACCGCGTTCGCCGCCGGGATCATCAGCGCGAAGCCCACCGCCGCAAAACCCAGACCGAGCGCGAACTTCGTCGGACTCGACAGGTCCCGCCCCCGCCACTTCGCCAGCCCCACCCACAGTGAGGCGAAGAACGGGGCGAGCAGAATGATGAAGAACGAGTTGATCGACTGGAACCACGTCGCAGGGATCGTGAGCCCGGCGACCTCCCGGTCCGTGAAATCCTTCGCGAACAGGTTCAGCGACGTGGGCGCCTGCTCGAACGCCGACCAGAACACCGCCGCGGCCAGGAACAGCACCCCGATCACCAGCACCCGCTTCTTCTCCCCGCCATCCAGCCCGCCGAACAGGAAAAGGTACGCGAAATACGCCACCGCGCACCCCACGATGACGTACGTCAGGCTCCGCCCGATCGCCTGCGCGTCCAGCGGGATCACGCCCGCCACCGCCAGCACCCACAACAGCGCCACCACCCCGACCCCACCACCCAGCGCCAGCTTCGCCCTCCGCTCCTGCCGCGCCTGCACCGCCGGGTCGGGGTGCCGCACAGGCTCCAGCCCGATATCGCCCAGCGTCTTCCCCGCCGTCGCGACGTACGTCAGGAGCCCCAGCAGCATCCCGACCCCCGCCGCGCTGAACCCCCAGTGCCAGCCCACCGTCTCGCCCAGGAACCCCGTCACGAGCTGCCCGACGAACGCCCCGACGTTGATCCCCATGTAGAAGATCGAAAAGCCCGCGTCCCGCCGCGCCCCACCCTCCGGGTACAGGTCCCCGACGATCGCCGAAATGTTCGGCTTCAGCAGCCCCGTCCCCGCCACGATCAGCATCAGGCCGAGGAAGAACGGCACCCGCGCGCCCCCGAACGCCGAGAGCCCGATCGAAATGTGCCCGAGCGAGATCAGCAAACCGCCCCACAGGATCGCGCGCCGCAACCCCAGCAGCCGGTCCGCCACCCAGCCACCCGGCAGCGAGGCCAGATACACAAACCCCGCATAGATCCCCACGATCGCCGACGCCTGGTCACGGTCGAACCCGAACCCGCCCTCCATCAACGCCGCCGACATGAACAACACCAGGAGCGGCCGGATCCCGTAATACGAGAACCGCTCCCACATCTCCGTGAAGAAGAGCGTCGAGAGACCGCGAGGATGCCCGAAGAACGTCTTCTCGCCCCCCACACCCGCTACTCCGGCTTGCTTCCTCTCCAATCGCGTCTGGCTCTCGTTCGACATTCCCACCTGTCTGGAGCTGAGGTTGATCCGTCCCTCCGGCCCCACCCACTATATCGTACATCCGCAAGCACGGACAGCAAAACAAGATGCAATATAGCACCCGACTATCCGTCGCAACACCCTCGCCCCCACCTCCCTGATCCCCACTCCCCGCCTCATTCGCCTATCGACTCGCCCGACGCCCCAGCCCACCTTCCCACCAGCCTCACGACCCAACCCCTGCGCCAGACGCCGTGTCGACACCGTACGACAGAATCCTCGGTCAGAGCCCGGCCGCTCAGGCGATCCGCGAGTTCGCCCACCGCGCCGCACGCATCCCCGCACCGGTCCTCCTCACCGGAGAAACCGGCACCGGCAAGGGGCTCCTCGCCCGCGTCATCCACGACGCCTCCCCACGCGCCGCCCAACCCTTCATCGCCGTCAACTGCGCCGGCATCCCCGAAACCCTCTTCGAAAGCGAGTTCTTCGGCCACACCCGCGGCGCCTTCACCGGCGCCCACGACACCCGCCGCGGACTCCTCGAGCTCGCCCACCACGGCACCCTCTTCCTCGACGAGATCGGCGAGCTCCCTCTCGCCCTCCAGGCCAAACTCCTCACCGCCCTCGAAGACGGTGAGATCCGGCGCCTCGGCGGCGAACGCACCATCCGCGTCGACGCCCGCATCATCTCCGCCACCGGCGTCGACCTCCTCCGCCACGTCCACGACAACCGCTTCCGCCGCGACCTCTACCACCGCCTCGTCGTCCTCTCCTTCCGCCTCCCCGCCCTCCGCGAGCGCCCCGACGACATCCCGCTCCTCGCCCGCCACTTCCTCTCACGCCACGCCCGCCGCTACGACCGCCCCATCCGCGACTTCGAGCCCGCCGCGCTCCGCCGCCTCCTCGACTACCCCTGGCCCGGCAACATCCGCGAGCTCTCCCACGCCATCGAGGCCGCCGTCATCGCCTGCGACGATGCCCCCCGCATCGCGGCCCGCCACCTCCCCGACACCCTCACCGAACCGCCCTCCTCCCTCCCCGACCCGCTCCCACCCTCCCGGCCCCGCCGCTACTCCTTCTACGGCTCCGCCGAGTCCGAGCGCCGCCGCATCCTCGACGCCCTCCGCCGCTGCCACGGCAACAAGACCCGCGCCGCCGCCTTCCTCGGCATGGCCCGCAACACCCTTCACGCCAAGATCCGCGCCCTCGGCCTCGACCACCCACACCCCACCCCCCACGAGACACCCGACACCACCTCCTGACCCACCACGACACCCGCCACGTCCCACATAACTATTGGGCCCCCGGCGCCAACCCACACATATTTCTTTTGGCTCGCTCCCCGCGGGCCTCGCCGGTCACTGCACGCCCACACTTGCCCTAACTTGCACAGATCCACCAGGGCGCGCAAGAGGGTCTCGTTTCGTATGTCATTGCATCTTATTAATTTATCGTCTCGGCCGCCGCTGGCCCGCCGCCTGCCTCCCTTCCCCCCGCGGCGGGAGCCGGCCCGACCAGGACCCCTCCTCGCCCCGCAACCCGGAGGAACCGACGCCATGACAGCGACCCAACAGAGCCACGCAGCCGCTCGCTGGGAAGACTACGTGGACGTCTTCGTCTCACCCGCCCAGCTCTTCCGCCGCCGCGCCGACGACGGCTGGGTGCAGCCGTTCCTCGTGCTCCTCGTGGCCAGCATCACCCTGTACTACCTGTTCCTCCCGGTCACCGAATTCTTCGCCGCCGCCCGCGTCGGCACCGACCCGGCCGCGGTCCAGGCGTTCGAGACCTACGGCCGCCGGTTCCTGCGCATCGGCGGCATCTTCCTCCCCATCCACCTGGGGATCGCCCTCGGCGCCACCGCCCTCTGGCTGCGCGCCCTCGCCTGGATCGCGAGCATCCCGATCCGCCTCCGCCACGCCGCCCTCATCGCCTGCTTCGCCGCCTTCATCCCCGCCCTCGGCCAGCTCGCCACCGGCGGGCTCGGGCTCTTCCTCCAGAGGAGCCAGGCGCAGATCGACCCCGTCGGGGACCTGTCCTTCGGCATCCTGCGCTTCCTGCCCGCCGGCGAACTGCCGGCCTCCCTGGTCCCCGTGCTCGCCCGAATCGACATCTTCCCGATCTGGCAGGCCGGGGTCTGGACCGCTGGCCTCTGCGTCCTCGGCGGCTGCAGCGTGGGCCGCGCCGCGACGGTCTCGGCCGTCGCGCTCCTGACCGGCGCGTTGCCCGGCGTCCTCGGCGCGCTCGTCGGGCAGAGTTTCACCCCCTGACGCGAGAGCTTGAGCCAGGCTCAGCGACTTCGTCGGAACGCGCCATGAACGACCTCGCGATCCGCACGGAACAGCTCCGCCGGGAGTTCCGCGGCCGCCGCGCCCTCGATGACGCCTCCTTCGAGGTGCCCGCCGGCACCATCTTCGGCTACCTCGGACCGAACGGCGCCGGCAAGACCACGACGATCCGACTCCTCCTCGGCCTCATCGAGCCCACCAGCGGCCGGGCCGAGGTGCTCGGGTTCGACACCCGCACCCAGGCCGACGAGATCCGGAGCCGGTGCGGCGCGCTGCTGGACCAGCCGGGCCTCTACGACCGGCTCACCGCGGAGGAGAACCTCGATTTCTACGGCCGGATCTTCCGCCTGCCCGCCGCCGAACGGGCCGCGCGGAGCCGCGAGCTCCTCTCCAGGTTCGGCCTCTGGGACCGGCGCAGGGAAAAGGTCGGCCGCTGGAGCCGGGGAATGCGTCAGAAGCTCGCCGTCGCGCGTGCGCTGCTGCACCGCCCCCGGCTGCTCTTCCTCGACGAGCCGACAGCGGGGCTCGACGCGCTCGCGGCCGCGACCCTCCGCCAGGAGATCCTCGCGCTCGCCCGCGACGAGGGCGTGACGGTCTTCCTCACCACCCACAACCTCGCCGAGGCCGAGCAGCTCTGTGGCCGGGTCGCGATCATCGACCGCGGCCGCCTCCTCGCCTCGGGGTCGCCCGCCGAGCTCCGCGCACAGGCCCGAGCGGCGCGGCTCGAGATCGTCGGGCGCGGGCTCACGCCCGAGACCGTCGGCCTCCTCCACGCTCGCCCGGAGGTGCTCACGGCGCGGCTCGGCCCGGGCAGCATCCACATCGAGCTCAGGAACGGCGCCGACGTCGCACCCCTGATCGCCCTGGTCGTCCAGGGCGGAGGCCAGATCGAGGAGGTGCGCCGCACGGGCGCCAGCCTCGAGCAGGTCTTCCTCTCCCTCATGGAGGCGGAGTCATGATCCCGGACATCCTCGCGATCGCGCAGAAAGAGTGGCGGGAGCTGCTCCGCCAGGACGTCGACCGCAAGGGCCTGGCGCTCCGCCTCGCCCTGTTCGCCATCGCGGCGGTCACCCTGGCCAGGACCGCCGGGCCCGACTTCGGCGCCTCCTGGGCCACCGTGCTCCTGATCCCCTTCCTCGCCGCCTTCGCGGTCCTCCCGGTCGTGACCGACACCATCGCCGGCGAGCGCGAGCGCCAGACGCTCGAGACCCTGCTGGCGAGCCGGATCCCCGACGCCGCGCTGCTGCTCGGCAAGTACCTGGCGCACGTCGCCTACGGCTCCGCCCTGGCCCTCGCGGTGCTGGTCGTCGGCCTGGTCGTGGCCTGGGTGCGATACGCGTCGAGCCCCCTGTTCGAGGTCCGCCCGCTCGTCCTCTTCGCCACCATCGGGCTGACTCCCATCGCGGCGGGGCTGATCGCGGCCGCCGGGATCCACGTCTCTCTGCGCGCCCCGACCACCAAGCACGCCACGCAGGCCATGGGCCTGCTCTTCTTCGCCGTGGCCATGGTGGTGGTCCTGCTCTCCCAGATCGAGCTGCCTCCCGAGCTGGCCGACCGGCTCGATGCCATGACGCCGCGGGAGCCCACGGCGGGAATGGTCTTCCTGGCCGTGGTCCAGGGCGCCGTGCTCGACGCCGTCCTGGTCGGCCTGGCGCTCCCCCGCTTCCGACGATCGCGGCTGATCCTCGACTGACTGACTGACTGACTGACTGAGCTCTTTTCCCGGATAACCGCCACCGACGCCGCGCCCGCCTGACGGGTGCCGGAGGAGCCCTTGTCGCTCTGATCTCGGGGGAACGATGCGCCGCGCCATCGCATTCGCCGCTCTCGGGCTGGTCACGGGGACCGCTGTGTGGCTGGGTGTCCAGCTCACGCGACCGGAGGTGCTGCCGCTCGGGGCCGAGCTCCCGGCGATCCCGGTAGCCGGCCCGCGGCTGGACACCGTTCTGCGGGAGGCAGGGGGCGAGCGGCTGGTCGTCCTCTACTTCCACACCGACTGCGCCGCGTGCCTGGAGCAGCTACGGATGCTCGAGGCCGGAGCCCCGAGCCTCGGGCCTGTCCGCCTCTATCTGTTGACCGACGAAGAGAACGTCGATCTGGCCTCGTTCGCGCGCCGCTGGCCGCGGCTCTCCACGTCCGACCAGGTCTCCTGGGGCGTTGCGGGCAGGGAGGAGTTCCGCCGTCGGTTCGGGGCCCGGTCCACGCCCGCGATCTTCGTCTTCGGCCCGGAGGGCCGGCTCGAGGCGAAGCTGCTCGGGCAGAGGACCGTCGCGGCCATCCTCAAGGCCGCTGGCGTCGCTGCCGGGCAGCCGGCCGTCTCGCGCGCCGGCGCGCAGGAAGCGCGCTTTCCCGCCCCTGGCGGGCAGACAGGCCTGTTCGGAGCGGGGAGGCCGGAATGACCGCACGTGGCCGGCAGGGGCCGGACGGCGTCGGCAGGAGGGCGTCTGTCCCGTGCGTTACCCTCTCGTCGATCGCCGGCGATCGACCGTGCCGGCCGCCCACTGTGTCGCTGGGGCGAGTGGCCCGGACCCCGGGCCGTGCCGCTCGCCCGGAAGCGCGGGAAAGGGCCCGCCCGCGTCGGGTGCCCGATCCGGGCACGTAACGTCCACCCTTTCACCCTGGAGGAAACCATGCAGGAGCTCACGCTGCTCGAAATGGACTCGATCACCGGTGGCGCCGTCGCCTGGTGCAAGGCCCTCAAGCTGGTGACCTTCGGGTCGTGCCTGGGAGGGCTGCTCTACGCCTGCGTGCTCGGCGGCGTCGGCGAGGCGCTGCTCTGCTGAGGCGCACGCGGGTGCCCGGGGTCTCCCGCCGGGGAGGGAGCCCCGGGCACCCTGCCGGCTCGCCGCCGCGGCCTTTGACTCCCGGCTCAGACCAGGATCGATCGCTATATGTGCCCACGCATTCGATTCGCCCGACGGCTCCGACGCCATCCCCTGGTGCGGCAGTACGACGAAACCGACTGCGGCCCCGCCGCGCTGCTCAGCGTGCTCGAGTACTGGGGCGGATCCAGCACGCTCGTCCGGCTGAGAGAGCTCGCGGGGACCGATGCGGCCGGGACGACCCTCTCCGGGCTCGCCCGGGCCGCGAGGGAGGTGGGGTTCGTCGCGCGCGGGGTGCGCGGGAGCTACGAGGCGCTCATGGAGCAACGCCTGCCGTGCATCGCGCACGTGGTGCTCGACTCGGGGCTGCAGCATTACGTCGTCGTCTACCGCGTGACGCCCGGCAAGGTGGTGATAGGCGACCCCGCGCGGGGCGTGCACTCGCTCGAGCGCGACGCCTTCCTGCGGATCTGGCCCTCCGGGGTCGTGCTGCTCCTCGAGCCGACGGAGCGACTGGCCTCCGAGCCCTCCCCGCACTGGGCACGCTGGGCGTTCGGTTACCTGAGGCGCGAGGAGAGCTGGCTGCTCCAGTCGGTTTTCCTCGGCGTCCTGTACACCGTGATCAGCCTCATCACGGCCATCTTCATCCAGTGGACGATCGACCGGTTCATCCCGCGCCAGGACCGGTCGCTGCTCTTCCTCTCCGGAGCCGCCCTGCTCGCGCTCCAGCTCCTGCGCGCGGCTGCGAGCGCGCTGCGGCAGCGGTTCCTGGTCGGGCTCGGCACGCGGATCAACGCCCGCATGACGGAGGACTTCCTGACCCACCTCTTCCGCCTGCCGAGCCGGTTCTTCGATACCCGGCGAGCCGGGGACATCGCCGCGAGACTCGAGGATTCCACGATCCTCCACTCGGCGGCCCTGAACGTGGTGGGCAACGCCGCGACCGACAGCCTGGTCATTGGCGGATCGCTGGCGTTCCTCTTCATCATCGCGCCGGACCTCGGCTGGCTCCTGCTCGCCGTCACGCCCGCCTACGCCGCCCTGCTGCTGCTCTTCGCCCGGCGCATCCGGCGCGACCAGGACCGGGCACTGAGCGCCTACGGACGGCTCCAGTCGTCGTACCTAGACAGCCTGACCGGGATCGAAGCGATCCGTGCGTTCCGCGCGTGGCGCCCGTTCGCGATGCTGAACGCGCGGCTCAATCAGATCGCGCAGGCTGCGATGGAGCGTCTGGGCCTCACCCGGGCGAGCGCGGCCGTCCTCGCCGAGCTGGCGGGCGGCATGCTGGCCACGTGCGTCCTGGTGTTCGGCGCCGTTCGGGTCATGGACGGGGAGTGGGTGCTCGGGCAGATGGTGGCCGCTTACGCCGTGGTCGCGGGCGTCCTGCCATCGGTCAACCGGCTGGCCGAGACCTACCTTTCGGTCCAGCAGGCCTCGGTCGCGGCGCGACGCATGTTCGACCTCCTGCTGGTCGAGCCCGAGGCGAACCCCGGTTCGCGGCCGTTCGCGCTCGAAACGCGGCTCGAGATCCGCAACGGCTGTTTTCAGTGGCCTCGGGGCCCGGCGCTGCTGGATGGCATCGACCTGTGCATCGAGCGTGGCAGGCTGACCGGGCTCTGGGGTCCGAGCGGCTCTGGCAAGAGCACGATCGTCAGGATTCTCGAACGCAAGTACGCCCTCGCCGGCGGCGAGGTGCTGGTGGACGGGACCCCGTGTGAGGAATTCGAGCTCGAGGACTACCGCCGCAACGTCGTGGTCGTCCCGGAGGCGGCGAAGATCTTCAACGGGACGATCGCCGACAACCTGCTGCTCGGCCGCTCGCCGGCGTCGCTGGAGCGGCTGCTGGCACGGCTATACGCCTGCGGCCTGTCGTCGTTCTTCGATCGGTTCGACGCCGGGCTCGCGACCGTCGTGGGCGAGTCGGGCCGCCAGCTCTCCTCGGGCGAGCGTCAGGTGATCGCGCTGGCCCGCGCACTCCTGGACGAGCCGGCTGTCCTGATCATCGACGAAGGGATCCAGACGATCGATGCCGAGTACGCGAGGCGAGTCCAGCGGCTGCTGGAGGAGTACGCGGAAACGCACGCGGTCCTGCTGATCTCGCACGACCTGCAGCTCCTGGCCCGCTGTGACCCCGTTTACGTGCTCGAGGGAGGCCGGGCGGTCCGTGTCGCGCCGGCCGAGCTCGCGCGCCTGGATGCCGCCTCGCGGCGGTTCGGGCTCCTCCCGGAACCGGGCCTGCTCGTGGGCCGCTGCGCGGCCGGGGAGGGGAGATGACGGGGCCCGCTCTCCTGCCCAGCGCGGGCGTCGCCGGCGCGGCCCGGCGCGCCAAGACGTGGCTCCTGTTCGTCGGGCTCGCGGCCGTGATGCTCGCTGGCAACTGGTATTACCGCGAGTTCGTGATGACCCGCGAGGTCCAGGCGCTGCTGTTCGGGGACTCGATGGACGCGACTGCGCTGGAGCAACGGTGGCAGCTCTACCAGCGCACGGCCCTGTGGTCGTACGCGTTCACGCCTGTCGCGCTGTGGGTGCAGGTGGCGTTCGTGGCGCTCACGGCGCAGCTCGGCCTGCTGTTGTGGCGGATTGACGTGCCGTTCTCGCGCCTTTTCCGTGCGACCCTGGTCGCGCAGGTCGTGCCCGTCGCCCAGGCCCTGGCGATGGTGGTCCGGCAGGCGCGCCTGACCCGCTCGGAGATCTCGCCGGCGACGTTCTACGAGGAACCGGGCGGGGTCGCCGGGCTGTTGCCTCCGTCGTGGGCCGGGGCCGCTCCCGTGCTCGAAGCCATCACGCTCTTCGATCTCGCCTGGTACACGCTCCTTTTCCTGGCGTTCTGGAGGATCGCCGGCGTCGGCCGGCGCGCGGCCGGCCTTGTCGTGCTGGGGCTGGGCGTCGTTTTCAACTTCTTCGAGTGGGCCATCACCGCGTACGTGGAGCGATTGGGGGCATGAGGACGGCCGTGCGTTCCTTCGTGGTCGTGGTGCTGCTCGTCTCGGCAGCCTCGAAGGTGTACGACTTTCCGGGGACCAGTCTGTACTTCGCCGAGCTGTTCCGTGTCGGGCCGCGTGGTGGACGAGCGCTGCTCGCGCTGGTGATCCTGGCCGAGCTGGGCTTCGCCGGCTGGATCGTGCTGAGTCCGGGCCGGCGGGCCTGCTCCCTGTTGCTCGGGCTTTTCATGGTTTTCCTGTGCACCAGCGTGTGGCTGGCGGTGAGCGGGCGGGAGAACTGCGGCTGCTTCGGGACACGGCTCCCGTCGAGCCCCCGGGCGGCGGTCCTCAAGAACCTGGTGCTGGTCGCGTGCGCCGGCTACCTCTGGCGCCAGGCCATGGCGGGCGGAGGGGCCGGGAGGCTGGCGGATTCTGGACGGGCGCCCACCCGCAGGCCGGTGGCCACGCACGCCGGTGCGGATCCGCCGTCAGTATGAACGTTGTTCGGGCTCCGAGTCCTCGCCGGGATGACCAGAACAGCCCGTCGCAGCCGCGGCCCCTCGCGCCGGCCTGGTCGGAGCCTGTAGAGCGCGTTCTCCTGCGGGCTGGCGTCGCTGGCCAGGCCGCGTGGTTCTCAGCGGTAGCGCCGCCTGTACTCGGACTCGTAGTCGTGGCCGCGGCCGCGGCGCCGGCCGTAGAGCTCTCTGCCGTAGCCGCCCCAGTGTCCCCGGATCACACGGATCGGCGCGCCACGTTCCCGGTCGCCGAAAGGATCGCCGTACGCGGTCTGCCAACGACTCTTGCGGAACTCGCGCCCGTACAGGCCTTCGCGAGTCGCCGGGTCGGGGCGCTCCTGACCATGCCGGTATTCCCGGCCATAGCGGCCGCCTTCCCGCCCGTACGAGCCGTGCCCGGGCCCGACCCCGCGACCTCGCTGCCGGCGCACGTAGTCCGAACCGTAACCGTTCACGTCGTAGCGAGCCATGGTCGCCTCTCATTCCCTGTCGATCGGCCGTGGAGCGCGACGCCGGCACGGACGGCAGATCGTGCGCCCCCCGCTGCGCCGGGCGCTCGAGCGATGTGGGGCGCGCGGTGCAGAAACTCCGGCGGAGCCACCGGCGTGCCGTCCAGCACCCCCGCGCTAGGTGGCACTCCCGTCGTCGGTTCGTCCGGTCTTGTGTTCCACGTCCCGCTCGTTCCGCTCCTCCGCGTATCCCACGCCCTCACCGAGCCTTTCGGCTTCGCGCTGGCTGAGTCCCACCTCCGCCGCTCGGGGGTCGCTCACCCGGCCGCGTGCGGCCCTCTCACCCTTCTCCACGTGCGTGGTCGGCGGATGCGTCTCGGGCATGATTCCGCTCCCGTGTAAGTCGGCGCCGTGCCTGGCCGTCAATGCGTACGCCCGCTCGCGGCACGTTCACGTGGGCAAGAAACGGTCCCGCGCCCCCGCAGTGCAGGGTTGCGCCCCACCCCGAACTCCGCCAGGATGTCGACGTACCTCTTTTCGAGGGACTGTCGCCTATGGATACGTACGCGAACACCATCGCCCTCTCTACCCTGCGCAACCACGTGCTCACGCGCAGGTTGTCGGAAGAGGACCTGCAGTACCTGGCCTCGCGGGCCCGGGTGCTCTGCTATCTCCCCGGCACCTACCTGTTCTACGAGAGCCAGCCGCGGCGCGAGTTCGGGATCGTGCTCCGCGGACGCATCGAGATACGGAAGGGGCGGTGGGCCCGGCCGCAGATCCTCTACGTCCTCGGCCCGGGTGACTCCTTCGGCGAAGGAAGCCTCCTGGACGACTATCCGCACTCGACGTCAGGGTACGTCGCCGAGCCGACCGAGGTGCTGGAGATCCCGCGGGAGGTCGTGACCGAGATCGCGCAAACCCGGCCAACGCTCTACGCACAGCTCGCCGTCGGCGCGGCACAGGTGATCGCCAGCCGACTGCGCGCCGCCAACGCCCGGCTGGTGGGCCGCGCCGAGTCGTACCTCTCCGGCGAGCTCAGGCGCGAGAGTGACCTGCTGGGCGAGCGCGAGGTGCCCGACCGCGCCTACTTCGGCATCCAGACGCTGCGCGCCGTCGAGAACTTCCCCATCACCGGCATCCCGATCGCGCAGTACCCGCATCTGATCAACGCGCTCGCCGCGGTGAAGGAAGCCGCCGCGCTGGCCAATCTCGAGCTCGGGCTGCTCGAGCCCCGCATCGCCGACGCGATCGTCCAGGCCTGCCGGGAGATCCGGGCCGGCAACCTGCACGACCAGTTCGTGGTCGACGTCATCCAGGGCGGCGCCGGCACGTCGACCAACATGAACGCCAACGAGGTGATCGCGAACCGGGCGCTCGAGATCCTGGGACACCGCCGCGGGGAGTACCACATCGTCCACCCGAACAACCATGTGAACCTCTCCCAGTCGACGAACGACGTCTACCCCACCTCGATCCGGATCGCGGCGAACTGGGCGATCCGAGAGCTGGTGCAGGCGCTCGCCGCGCTGCGGGACGCGTTCCTGGCCAAGGCCGACGAGTTCGCCGACATCGTCAAGATCGGCCGCACCCAGCTCCAGGACGCCGTTCCCATGACGCTGGGCCAGGAGTTCCACGCCTACGGGACGACCATCGGCGAGGACATCGAGCGGCTGCGGGAGGTCGCGGCGCTCATGCGGGAGATCAACATGGGCGCGACGGCGATCGGGACCGGGATCAACACGGATCCCCGCTACGCGCCGCTCGTCCGCCAGAAGCTCTCGGAGATCACGGGCCTCGAGCTCACGACCAGCCCGGATCTCGTAGAGGCCACCTGGGACACCGGGGTGTTCGTTCAGCTCTCCGGAGTGCTGAAGCGTGTGGCGGTGAAGCTCTCCAAGGTGTGCAACGATCTGCGGCTGCTCTCCAGCGGGCCGCGCGCCGGGTTGGCAGAGATCAATCTGCCGCCGATGCAGCCGGGTTCGAGCATCATGCCCGGAAAGGTGAACCCCGTCATCCCCGAGGTCGTGAACCAGGTCTGCTTCCAGGTGGTGGGCAACGATCTCACGGTCACGATGGCGGCGGAGGCCGGGCAGCTCGAGCTCAACGTCTTCGAGCCGGTCATCGCCTTCAACATCTTCCAGTCGGTGGACATGCTGACCCAGGCGTGCATCGTGCTCCGGGAGCGGTGCGTCGTGGGGATCACGGCCAATCGCGAGCAGATCCGCCGGCTCTTCGAGCGCAGCATCGGCATCGTGACCGCGCTGGTGCCGTACATCGGGTACGAGCGCGCGAGCATGGTGGCGCGCGAGGCGCTGGAAACCAATCGTGGGGTCTACGAGCTCGTGCTCGAGCGAGGGTGGCTCAGCAAGGAGGAGCTGGACGAGATCCTGTCCCCCGAGGCGATGACGCGCCCGCGGCCGATGCCCGTGCTCCGCGGGCGGTTCGATGCGCAGGAAGGGGCACCAGCGAGCTGAGCCGCGCCCGGTCGATGGGGTCGCGCCGGGGGAACCGCCGGATGGGCGCCGTCCCCCGGCGCGTCACTTTCCGGCCCGCCGAAGACCGCCGGCCCCGGGGTGCGCGCTGGCCGGAGGCCGCTCCCTTGCCCGCCCAGTTCGGGCGTCGCATCTTGGCTGGTCCCGAGCGGCCTCGCGCCGCTCACATTCGTCGCCGATCTCCAAGCACGTATGCGGGAGCTGCTCGCGGGCTCGCTCGTCGTCTTCGCGCTCCTGGCCGGAGCCTGCCGGGGGGAGCGGGCCGGTCCGTTGTCACATGGCGATCTCGTCTTCGAGGTGAACCGGCTCGATCGCCCGGCGGGCGTGACATTCGACGCCCGCCGCAACCGTTTCCTGGTGTCGAACATCGGGGGCCGCGCGCCGGACGAGGACCGCAACGGCTTCATCACCGCGATCTCCGCTGACGGCCAGGAGGTCGACCCGCGCGCCTACACCACCGCCTCGATCGGCGCCGAGCTCAACTCGCCGAAAGGCATGGACATCGCCGGCGATGTCCTCTACGTCGCCGACCTGGACCGCGTCGTCGGTATCGACCTGGAGACCGGACGCGTGGCCCTGGACCTCAAGATCCCGGACGCCCGTTTCCTGTACGACGTGGAGGTGACCGATGGGGGTGCCATCTACGTCTCCGACACGGAAACGCAGGCGATCTACCGCGTCCACCCCGGCCACGGCCTGGCGACCCGCCTCGCGACGGAGGGCGAGCTGCACGCGCCGGCCGGGCTGCTCGATGCCGGGTCGCATCGCCTCTGGGTCGCCGCGTCGGATGGCGCCGTGCTCATGATCGGCCCCGACGGGACCGTGGAAACCTTCGTCCAGGACCGGCGGCTCGTGGGCATCCATGGGATCCAGCAACTTCCGGATGGCTCCTTGCTGGTCGCCAACAACCGGACCGGTCAGCTCCTGCGTATCGATCCGCAGCGCGAGATCCAGAAGCTGCCCATCCACTCGAGGTCGCCCGGCGACTTCGTGATCCGCGATGGGCTCCTGGTCCTTCCGGAGCTGGGCAGCGACCGGGTGATCGCGCTCCGGGTCGACCAGCTCATGCCTCCGGAGGAAAGCCGCTAGGAACCGAAGACCAGGGGGAACTGGCCGAGAACTCCATGGAGATCGCCTGGGAGACCGACCTGGAGGCCGCTCTGGCCCGTGCGCGCAAGGAGCGCAAGCCTGTTTTCCTCGAATTCATCAAGGACCCCTGCCCGGAATGCGACCGGCTCAACGCCGACACGTTCTCCGATCCCCGGGTCCAGGCTGAGATCACGGGGCGGTTCATCCCCCTCCGCCTGAACCTCAGGCGCGACCGCGACGCGGTTCGACGTTACAACCTCTTCTGGACGCCGACGCTGTACTTCCTGGATCCGCACGGTGAGGCGCGGGCGGAGTCGGTGGGGTACCTGCCCCCCGACGAGCTCCTGCCGCTCCTGGATTACGGCGAGGCGCACGTGGTGCTGCGACGGGGAAAGTTCCTGCGGGCCGCCGAGCTCTTCGACCTGCTGGTCGAGCGTTATCCGACCAGCGGCCTGGCCGCCGAGGCCCTGTACTGGGCGGCGAACGTGCACTACCTGATCACGGGCGACGAGGCGGTCCTGACGGCGAAGCGCGCCGAGCTGGTCGAGCGCTACCCCGACTCCTTCGCGGCGAAGCGGGTGAAACCGCTCCTGGAGGGGTGAGCTCGGCCTCAGCCGAGCGAAGTGACAGGGGGGACCGGAGGGAGGCGAAGCGTGAAGGTGGAGCCCCGGCCCGGCTCGCTCTCGGCGGTGAGCGTTCCGCCCAGCAGCTTCGCGAGCCGGAGCGAAAGGGCGAGGCCCAGGCCGGCACCGCCGTAAGGCCGCGTCACCGAGCCGTCGACCTGGCGGAACTCGTCGAAGATCTTGGGGAGGTCCTCGGGCCGGATCCCGATCCCGGTATCCTGCACCACCCACTCCACCCAGCCCGCGGTCGGGGCCGCGGCTGCTGGCGTCGGACCCGCTTCGCCCCGCTTGCAGCCCTCCCCCTCCTGCCCGCCGGTGGCTCGCCGCACCAGCAGGGTCACCTGCCCCTCGGGTGTGAACTTGAACGCGTTCGAGAGCAGGTTCTCGAGGATCTTCACCACCTTCTGCCCGTCCGTCTGAAGGGGCAGAGGCTCTTCCGGCGCGATGAGGCGGAACGTCGTCCCCGGCGGCGGCGGACCGATGGCCCGCGCCGCCCGCTCCGCCAGCGCCCGCCCGTCCTCCTCCGCGTACACCGGCTGCGCCCGGCCCAGCTTCAGCTGCGATAGATCGAGCAGATCGTCGATGAGCTGCAGCAGCACCATCGCCGCACGCTCGATCTTCGCAACCGCCGCCTTCTGCTCCTCCGTGATGGGCCCCGTGTGCCCGGCCGACAGCAGGTACGTGTAGCCCAGGATCGACGTGAGCGGCGTCCGTAGCTCGTGGCTCACGTTCGCCAGGAACTCATCCTTCAGCCGCTTCGACTCCTCCGCCTCCAGCACCCGCGCGCTCAGCTCCTGGTTCCGCCCGGCGAGCTGCTCGTTCGCCGCCTTCAGATCCTCGATCAGCGTCGCCTTCTCCACCGTCGCGGAGAGCTGATCCGCCACCAGCGCCAGCAGCTCCCGCTCCTCCTCGTCGAAGCGGCGCGGCCCCTGGAAATAAAAGCTCAGCGCACCCGCCACCTCGCCCCGCGCCCTCAGCGGAAGCGAGATCAGCGACGCGAAACCCAGCTCCCGCGCCGGTTCCCACCAGTCGCGCAGCGACGGCTCCGCGAACACGTCCTCCACCTCCACCGCCACCTGCTCCTTCACCGCTCGCCCCGTCGGCCCCCGCCCCACTCGAATCCGGAGCTGGCTCAGGAACCGGGCCGACGACTGCGGCCAGTTCTGCGCGCACACCAGCCGGAGCAGGTTCTCATCCGCGCTGTCTCGCAGGAACACCGAGCTGAAGCTCGCTCGAACCAGCGGCGTCACCCGCGCCAGCGCCAGCCGGTACACCTCCAGCGGCTGGGTGGCCGTCAAAAACGCGTGCGCGATCTCCCGCACCACCTCTAACTCACGCTGCCGCAAGGCCTCCGAAGCCAGACGCCCCGGGCCCTCAGTGGAGCGGATCGACCGACGCTGCATCACCGTTTCCCGAATTTTGCAAAGAAGACTCACCGGCCGGACCGGCATTTTCGCGGGCCTTCCGCCGCAATCTCTCTTGACGCGCCCTTTCGCCTGCTCTACTGTATCGGAGCCTCTTGCCCCTGGCTCCGATCCTGATGGGCGGCGGGACTCGTGCGGCCGTTGGCGTAGAAGTTGGTGGGCCTGGTGGGATTTGCGCAAGGGCAACTATCCCACGTTTTCCCTCGGTCTGCCGGGCGAGGCAATTCCATTCGCCACCCGCTGGGGTGGTGGCGCAAATGTGTGCTTCACCAAAACCCTACATCTAGGAGCGACGCCATGAACAAGTCGGAACTCGTCCAGACTCTCGCCAGCCGCGCGAGCATGACCAAGGCTCAGGCAAGCCGCGTGGTCGATGCCCTGTTCAACCCGAAGGCGGGGATCATTGCGCAGACGGTGAAGAAGGGTGACAGGGTTGCGATCACGGGCTTCGGCACCTTCGAGACGCGGACGCGGCAGGCCCGGACGGGTCGCAACCCTCAGACGGGCAAGGAGATCCGGATTGGCCCGACCAAGAGCGTGGCGTTCCGGCCCGGCAAGGCGCTCAAGGAGGCGGTGAAGTAACGCGCCTTCCCGGTTCAGTGAGCCAGAGCCACGTCCTGCCCGGCGACGTGGCTCTGTTCGTTTTATCGGCCTGTGCCGCGCCTTGGCGGCGTAATGCCCCTGCGGTCGTAATCCACCCGGAGGCTCCGGCCCTTCAACGTGGTGCCGTTCAACGCCTGGATGACGCGCTCGGCAACCTCGCTGGCGACCTCCACGATCGAGAAAGTGTCTCGGATCTCGATGCGACCGACCTGCGCCCCCGTGACGTCCGCCTCGCCCGTGATGGCGCCGACCAGGTCCGCCGGGCGGATCCCGTCGCGCTGGCCGACGCTGATGAACAGGCGGACCCAGGCGCGGGGCGCAGCGCCCGCAGGCGCCGCAGCCGGGGCCGGGGCCGCGGGGGGGAGGGGCACGCGACGGCGCGCCAGCGCGCTCGCCGCCGCCGCGAGCTCGGTCGCGGAGAACTCTTCCAGCAGCGGCTCGAGCACCGCGAGCTGTGCGGCGAGATCCTCCTCCTGCACCGCCCTGCGGAGCTGGTCGCGATAGGCCGCGATCTCGTCGCGGAGCGGCCGGGCCTCGGCGCCGACGGGTTCGGCCTGCAACCGGAAACCCGCCTCGGCGACGATCCGGTGGAGGTGCGGCAGCTCGCGAGGCTCGACGACCACGACGCCGCCCGTCGCGTGACGGGTCGCGAGCGTGCCGGCATCGAACGGCACGTCGTAGCTGATGGCGAAGGCATCGGGGGACTCTGGCGCACCACCTGGCCCGCCCACGACCGTGACGGCGCCTTCGGCCTCCTCCGCCGCGCCCACCGCGAAACCGCGGATCGCGAGCCCGTCGGCCACCGCGGCGGCCCGCGCCGCTGTGCGGCAGTAAAGGACGACGCGCTGGCTACCCGCCGGCCCGGCGAGGAGCTCGGCAACCCGGCTCAGCTTCTCGCCCTCCGTCGCCACGACGTAGCCCACACTTCCCTTCGGCTCCGGCTCGGGCGCCTCCGGCTCCTCGACGGGCCGCGGGGGAATCTGGAACGCGCGGCGGACGTGCCGCTCCACGTACTCCTCCACCGCGTCGGACAGATCCGCGCTGGTCACCACCCGCTGCGCCTCCCGCGGCACCGAGACCATCAGCGTCTCGAGCGCCTCCCCGCCCCCCAGCGACAGGATGGTCGACGCGCCATCCACCACGAGAGCCCGGAGGCCATCCAGCTTGACCACCGCGGCCTGCACGCCCTCCAGCACGGCCGCAGGCGTCCCGACCAGAACGTCGGCATTGCGCTCCGGCCGCGCCCAACCCGGGCCGAGCGCGCCGACCCGCAACCCCACGCTCCGGGCGAACCGCGCCAGCGATTCCGCCGTGCGCGACGCCGCCTCGACCGTGGGAACCAGGACCGCCGCCCGGGGTCGGGGCGTGCCCTCGTCCACCTCCTCCCCGCTCAACCGGTCCAGCAACGCAAGCCCGTACGCCGCCACCACCCCCCCACCCGCTGAGGCTGCCAGCACCGCGTTCGATCCCCGGCGCAGCACCGGGATCGCCGCCCGCTGCAGCTCCGTCGTCTGCTCGTATCCTGCCGCGATCGCCGCCTCGACCAGCTCCGGCCGGAGCCCGAGGTCCGCGAACGATTCGGCCATACCCACCCTCCACGCATGAAATCAACCCCGCGCCGCCACACAGGGGCGCCCCCGCAGGATGCCCATCGGAGCCCGGAAGGCAGCCCCCGCCCCCACCGCCCCGCCCAAAACAGAATCCCCTCCCACCCCCCGAGCCACCGCCGAGGGGTGCCAGGCTCGCCGTTCTGTGGCCAGGAGATCCCGGCAGCACGGCGCCGGGGCGGATCGAACGACTAACGCGTCGGCACGTCGCCCGGCTGGTACGGCAGCCGGTTCAGGAAATACTGCGTCTCCAGATCGATCCGCGACGTCCGGAGCTGGTCCGTCGTCGCCTCCACCACCGTCTCGAACCCGTGCCGATGGGCCGTGATCGTCACCGTGCCGTCCTTGCCGGTGAAGGTCACCGAGTGCCCATGCCCCGACGAGCCCGCCTCAGAACCCCCACTCGCCACCTTCTCCAGCGGAAGGCGAGCAGGCAGGACTTCCTCGGCGATCCGCAGCACCTCCCGCACCGGCGCCGCAGTCAGGCGTCTGTAACTGGCCATCTCGATCGTTGTGGTTCGTGATCGTCGCTCCTGATCCCCGCCGCCCACCGAATTCCCGCCCCGCTATCCCCCCAGCACCCACTCGCGCAAGACTTCGTACGGGTGCAGCCCGACCAGCCGCTCCGTACCCGCCAGGAAGGTCGGGGTGCCGGTGATCCCCAGCTCCCGCGCCTCCTCCTCGTCGGCCAGGACCCGCTCCGTGTACTTGTCGATGTCCAGCGCGACCTTCAACTCCACGGGATCGAACCCCGCGCCCCGCCCCACCTCGACCAGCACGTCAATGCGGCCGATGTCCCTCCCTTCGACGAAGAACGCGCGGAACAGCGCCTCGTGCATCTCCAGGAAACGGCCCTGTTCCCGCGCAAACGCCGCCGCCTCGTGCGCCTTGCGCGTCCGGGGCTGCACCGGCGGGTACCGGATCTCCACCCCCAGCGCGCGCGCCGCCGGAAACACTTCCTCCTCCCACCACCGCCTCAACCCCTCGCTCGCCGGGTCCAGCCGCGGCGCCGGCGCCGGACGCAGCTCGAACGCGCGGTACTCCGTCTCCACCCCCTCCGCGCGCAGCCGCGCCAGCGAAGCCTCCGCCAGGTAGCTGAAAGGACACGTGTAGTCCCCGAACACCACCACCCGCGGACGACCACCCTCACGCCCGCCCATCGCCACCTCCTGCTCCGGCACCCACCCTCGCGGCCGCGCTCACGCCCCGGCCCGGGCGCATAATCTGGACCGGCCGACCCGGGGCTGCAAGCGGGGGACACGCCCCGCCCCCGGCTCCACGCTCTTGTGAGCTCCCCGGCCGACCACCATATTTCCTTATCTGTGTTTTGCTGCAAACTCCAGCGTTCCGAATTCTGATGCGCATCAGTGAGAATATACGCGAACTCAAGCCCTCGGCGACCCTGGCCGTCGCCGCGCTCGCCCGCGAGCTGAGCGCCCAGGGCCGCGACATCATCAACCTCAGCGCCGGCGAGCCCGACTTCGGCACGCCAGAGTTCATCGGCCGCGCCGCCATCAAGGCGATCCAGGAGGGGAAGACCCAGTACACCCCCTCGGCGGGGATCATGCCCCTCCGCCAGGCGATCGCCAAGGACCTCGCCCGCCGGACCGGCAAGACCATCGACCCGGCCGGGATCGTGGTCACCATGGGGGCCAAACAGGCGCTCTTCAACGCCTGCTTCGTCCTCTTCGGGCCGGGCGACCGCGTCCTGCTGCCCGCCCCCTACTGGACCAGCTACCCCGACATCATCCGCCTCGCCCGCGCCGAGCCCGTCGAGGTGCGCGGCGACATCGAGCGCGACTTCAAGGTCTCCGTCCAGGACCTCGAGGCCGCCTACGATGAGCGGGTCCGCGGGCTCATCCTCAACTCGCCCTCCAACCCGACGGGCATCGTCTACACCCGCGACGAGCTGGAGGCGATCCTGCGCTGGGCGGCCGAGCGCGAGATCTGGGTGATCAGCGACGAGATCTACGGACGGCTCTACTACCAGGGCGGCTACGCGCCGGGCATCCTGGACCTCGACCCGTCGCTCCTCGAGCGGACCGTGCTCGTGGATGGCGCCTCGAAGGCCTTCGCCATGACCGGGTGGCGGATCGGCTTCTCCTACTCGAGCAAGGCGCTGGCCGACCAGATGACGGCGCTCCAGAGCCACATCACCTCGAACGCGACGACGCCGGCCCAGTACGCGGCGGTGGCGGCGTACTCCGCGAGCCCCGAGGAGGCTGCGGCGATCGATGAGATGGTGCGGATCTTCCACCGGCGCCGCGATCACGTGCTCGCCCTCTTCCGCGAGCACCTGCCGGAAGTCCCGTACATCCGGCCCGAGGGCGCTTTCTACCTCTTCTTCCGCACCGACGCGTTCTACGACAACGAGTACCCTGACTCCACGGCCTTCTGCCGCTGGCTGCTGGAGGAGGCCGGCGTCGCGCTGGTGCCCGGCGCGGCGTTCGGGGACGATCGCTTCGTCCGGCTCTCCTTCGCCGCGTCCGAAGAGGCGCTCACCGGGGGAGTCCGCCGCATCGCCGAAGCGCTCGCTCGCCGCGGGCGGCGGTAGGGCCTGACGCCGCCGCAGGCACGTCCCGGCCTGAGGGCGGGCCAAACTCCCGCCCCGGCATTACGGCCCGGCAGAACGCGAGGCCGCGTGCGACGCCCCCGGTTCGGGGTCGCCACGCACGCGGCCGAATTCGCTGGAACACCAGGAGGGATGCTCACCATGGCCGAGCCGGCACCGCCGCTCGATTACGCGGCGCTCTCCGCCTACGTCGAGAGGCTCTTCGCCTGCGAGGACGACCTGCTCCGCGAGCTGCGGGAGGAGATCCCCCGCCGCGGCCTGCCCCGCATCCACATCACGCCCGAGGAGGGTAAGCTCCTCCAGGTGCTCCTGAAGGCGATCGGCTCCCGGCGGGTGCTGGAGATCGGCACGCTGGGCGGATACAGCGCCATCTGGATGGCCCGCGCGCTCCCGCCCGACGGGCGGCTCATCACCCTCGAGGTCGAGCCGACCCACGCCGAGCTCGCCCGCGAGTTCATCCAGCGGGCCGGGCTCCAGGCTGTGATCGAGGTGCGGCTCGGCCTCGCCGCAGATTCCCTCGCCAGGCTGGCCGAGCAGGGCGAGCGGTTCGACGCCTGCTTCATCGACGCCGACAAGGCGAGCTACCCGGCGTACCTGAAATGGGCGCGGCGTCTGGTCCGACCCGGTGGCCTGATCCTGGTCGACAACGCCTTCCGGATGGGGCACGTCCTCGCCGACCCCCCACCCGACGACGAAGCGCTCGCGATCCAGACCCTCAACCGCGACCTGGCCGAGGCCCAGGACCTCTGCTCGACGATCATCCCCGTCCGGGACGGGCTCGGGGTCGCGGTCGTCCTGGAGGGCGAGGCCTAACCGATCGACCGCAGCACGTCCACGGTCCCCGCCACGTAGCCGCCCCCGAACAGGTTCACGTGCACGAGGAGGTAGTAGAGCTGGTAGATCCCGCGCCGGACGGAGCGGTACCCGGCGTCCACCGGCCACTCCTCTTCGTAGGCGCGGTAGAACTCCGCGCCGAACCCGCCGAATAGCTCGCTCATCGCCAGGTCCACCTCCCGGTGGCCGTAGTAGCTCGATGGGTCGATGAGCGCAGGGGAGCCATCCGCCAGGACGTGGACGTTCCCGCTCCAGAGGTCGCCGTGCAGGAGCGACGGCCCGTCCGCCGCCGCGTCGGCCAGGAACTCATCCAGCCGGCTCAGCAGCCGGTCGAAGAAGCGCCGGTCGGCGGAGGAGAAGTAACCGCCCCGGTACGCCCGCTCGAGCTGGGGGAGCAGGCGTCGCTCCCGCCAGAACGACGGCCAGTCGTCCGACCAGCCGTTCGCCTGCGGGAGCGTGCCGATGAAGTTGTCCGACGGCCAGCCGTAACGCTCGCCGGACGTGCGGTGCAGCCGCGCGAGGGCGCGCCCGAGGGTACTCCAGGTCCGCGCCGTCGGCCGCCCCGGCTCCAGCCACTCGAGCAACAGCCAGTCGGGATCCGAGGCGCCGAGCACCGCCGGCACCGTGATCGCGCCCGCCGCCCGCAGCGCCTCGAGCGACTGCGCCTCCGCCTCGAAGAGCCCCCGGCAACGATCGCCCGGCGGACTCCATTTGAGGAAGGCGACGTCGCCCGCTTCGGTTTCCAGGCGCGCGACCGCGCTCACGCACCCGCCGCCCACCGGCCGCGCACTGACCAGCCGGGCCGGCCGGCCCGTTCGCGCACCGAGCGTCGCCTCCACCTCCCTCCGCACCTCCGGCGGAATTCGCGAGAGCATCGTCAGAGCGCCCGCTCCGTGCGAATGTGGTCCAGCAGGGCGCGGCACGAGCGCTCGACGATGTCGTGCACCAGCTCGAACCCCTTCGGCCCGCCGTAGTAGGGGTCCGGCACGTCCAGGTCGCCGTTCGCCTCCGGGTCGAACTCCCGCAGCAGCCGCACCTTGCCGCACGACTGCGCGCGGCGCGCCAGGCGCTGCACTTCCGCCAGGTTGTCCCGGTCCATGACGACGACGTAGTCGAACCGCTCGACGTCCTCCAGCGTGATGCCCCGCGCCCGGCCGGTCAGCCGGATGCCCCGCCGCGCCGCCTCGGCCGCGGCCCGGCGGTCCGGCGGCTCGCCCTCGTGGTAGGAGGACGTCCCCGCCGAGTCGATCTCGAAGCAGTGCTCCAGCCCTTCAGACGCCACCAGATGGCGGAACACGCCCTCCGCCACCGGCGAACGGCAGATGTTGCCCAGACAGACGAAAAGGACCTTGACGGGTTCGGACTTCTTCGACTCTTCGCGCATACCTTCAGCAACACGTCATGACTGACCCGGCCGGGCACGACGAGCCGGCCCGCGGCGCGCGCCGGGCCGCCTGGCCCCACGCGCGCCGCGGAAGCCATGGTACGGGCGGATCGCCAGCTCCGCCAGGGTCACTTCGCCAGCGGATCCGGCCGGAGCTGGAAGTGCACGACCTTGCTCGTCGTCCCCTTTCCACCCTCCATGTGGAACGGCGCACGTGTGCTCACCGTGGCCCACAACCCCCTACCCTTCCACCCCGCCTTCGGATCATCGATCCGCCCGTCCAGCCACTTGGTGTAGAACCCCAGCGGGTAGGGCACCCGGAGCACGATCCACTTCCCGTCCTTCAGGACCAGCAGCCCTTCGGACAGGTTGCCCGTGTTGATCGGCACGTTCTCGCCCAGCCCCAGCGTGTTGAACTGGTCCACCCAGGTGTAGTAGCTGCCTTCCGCGCTGCCGGGACTGTTGACGTTCTGCATCTGAGGCAGCGGCTCGGGATAGAACGTCCACCCCTCGGGGCAATGCTGGCCAGTAGCGGTCGGGCCGTTCAGCGGGCCCTTGCACTTCCGGCGGTCGAAGCTGGCGAGGTGACCGCTGGCCAGGGCCGTCCAGTACACCCCGTTCCGGTCGACGTCCCCGCCCCGCGGCGAAAAGCCCTGCACCGCCGCCTTCAGGTCGCCCGACAACGGCAGCTCGTACACCTCCACGAGCGCCGTGGCCGGCGGGTTGGGACCGGGGTCCAGCCGCACCACCGCGCCCGGGAAGCCGAGCACGGTCCCCCAGACCGAGCCGTCGGGGGCCGGCGCCACGGCGTAGAGACCGCCTCCGAAGCGCTTGTCCTTCGTCGGGTCCACGGGCTCGTTGGGCTCGACGTAATCGTCCCTCCGGCCATTGCCGTTGGTGTCCATGATCAGCGCGGTCCAGCCCTGCGCCCGCTCCTCGTCTCCCGTCTCGTCGAACAGCTTCGTGTTCAGCCAGCCGACCACGGGGCCGCCGCCGCTCGTCCAGAGCGTGTGGTTCGCATCCTCTGCGAACATCAGGTGGTGCGTGCTGAAGCAGGTGCTGATGTGCGTGAGCTTCTTCGACTTCGGGTCATACACCGCGAGATGCCGGCCGGACCGGTTGAGCGGGAAGAGCCGCGCGGAGGGATGGTCCGAGCCCGCCTTGCAGAAATCCGGGTTGTCCGGCGGACGCACCGTGGCCGTGATCCAGACTCGCCCTTTGTGGTCGAGCATCGGGTTGTGCACGTTGGTCCGGCTGTGCCAGATCGGCTCCTCGCCCCAGTAGGGCGAGGGGGCCATCACCCGGGCCGGCGCGGCCAGCGGCGTGTTCGGGTCGCGCAGCGTCAGGGGCACCCGGCTCGCCGTGTGGTTCTTCGGGTCGAGGACGGGCAGGTAGTCCGCGCTGACCTCGAGCGCCCCGTAGAGCGGGCCGTTCGCGTTGACCGTCGGGTTGCGTCGGTCCGTCGAGACCAGGTCGTGGAGGTACGCCTTCGGATCGGCCCAGTCCCACATCGTGATCACGACGTTGCGCTCGATCCCCTGGGGCCGGGGCGGCGCGGGCGGCACCTCGCCGGCGGCGATCCGATCGGTCCAGTCCGCGAACATCTCGAGCGCACGCTTCCGGCCGAGCTGGTTCAGCCCGCCGATCATGATGCCGCCCGCCTGCCCGGACTGGAGCCGGCGCTCCCACGCCTCGACCGACGAGGAGAAGTTGCCCAGGCCCGGCGGCAGCTCGCGCGTCGCCTTGTTGCCGAGCTGATGGCAGGAGAGGCAGGTCCCCGACTTGAGCACCTGGAGCCACTGGGCCTGGCTCCTGATGTTGGGCGAGATGCCGTTGCCTTCGGGCCCGGTCCCGGGGAACTCGCTCTCCGCCGGGACGCGCATCAGGGAGAACCAGTAGCCGGCCGGGTAGTACTCCGCCGCGGCGCGGGGGTTCGGCGCCGGGACGGCCCTCAGGTTGAGCGTCCTGCCCGGCCGTGCGCGGGTCTTGGGCGAGTCGACCAGCCCGTATCCGCGGACCCAGATGCTGTACTCCGCCTCCGGGAGATCGGGCAGCACGTAGCGCCCCTGGTCGTCGGTGACCACGATCTTGACGAATTTCGTGGCCAGATCATTGGTTTCTGCGATCACCCAGACGCCCGCTTCCGGTCCGTTCGGGCCGGTGACCACCCCTCCGATGTCATTGTCGTCGATCTGCACCGCCGGGTCAGAGGCTCGGGCGGTGACGAAGTCCGTGGGCCAGGCGAATGCCAGCACCGCGATGGCCGCTGCGGACAAGGTCAGGTACAGCGCCGTCTTTCTCTTCATGGGCTGGCCTCCTCGGGTTGGTGGTGGATTTGGGGCCGTTGCAGGCCGGAGTCGAAAGGCTGGGGCGTGGTGGCCTCCTCGCTTGCGCAGGCGAAGCAACGATACACGTCCGGCGGACAGGGCCGGAAAAAAAGAGCGATGCTCGGGCGCCCCGACGTCGCGTGGGCCGCGGCCCCGGGGCAGGTCGATCGGCGCGTCGCCCGGCCCGCGCTACCGGATGTCCGAGAAGCGGGTCGGGCGCAAGAACGCGATCTGCTGGTTGGACACGGCCTCGGGGTCGGTCCAGCCGGGCCGGGTCCGGATCCGCTGCCAGTCGGGGTTTGTGGCGAAGGCTGCCCAGGCCCGGGTGCGGGCGGCCATGTCGTCGAAGGCGACGATGTAGGCGAGGTGGGGCAGCCGGGAGCCGGCGATGGCTTCGCCGAAGAAGATCGGCGCCATGCCGACGTCGCGGAAGATGCGGATCTCTTCCTGGTTGAACATGTCGACCTTTGCCGCCAGCCCGAAGGTGTGGGGCGCCTCGTAGAAGCGCAGCTCGAAGAGCCGCGGCGGGCGGCTCGGGTCGGTGGGCGGCACCTCGATGCTCGGGTGGCCGGCGAAGGCGCGGTAGAGGGCGGACTCGTAGCGCACGTAGGCCAGGCGGCCGCTCGCCTCGAGTTCCCGCCAGGCCGAGCGGAGCGCCGGGTCGGCGGCCAGGCGGTCGGCCACGGTGGCGACCTGCTCGAGCGTGGGGTAGTCGATGAGCAGGATGAGCGCGGGCCGGCGGATGCCGGCCTCCGGCGTGAAGACGCCCACCGGCCCCACGCCCAGCCGCCGGAGCGCGGGGACGTAGTGCTCCTCGAAGAACGTCTGGATGCGCGTGGGCTCGATGTCGTTCCGGAGCTCGTAGATGCGGAGCTCGTAGAAGTGACGCTCCGGGGCGGGCTGGCCGGGCAGTGCGGCGGCGAAGGCGGAAGCCAGGCCCGCTTTCACGAATCCGCGGCGGTCCATCTCTTTTCTCCTGTGCAGACCAGAGTGAGGGGCGGCTCACAGCATACCCCGGCGGCCGGCCCCGCGCAAGCCGGGCGGCGGGGCCGGTCTCCCGGAGGCGGGAGAAAACCGCGGCCCCGCTGGCGAAGATCGACCGGTCGTAGTAAAGTCCGTCACCACGACAAGCCATTGTCGTCCTGAAAAAGAAGACGGGATCTCCCGCACGGAGTTTTCATTTGATATCGAACTCTGGCCCGGGTGACCGGGCGAAGAGGCCCGGGCGGCGCTGCCGGTCCGTAGCGGCGCTCGCGCTGGGTCTCGCAGTGGCCGCCTGTACGGGGAGGGGGAGCGCCGAGGCGTCGTTCTGCCACGGTGCTCGGCAGACGGGCAGGCTTCCGTCGTATCTCTCCGAGTCGAGCGGGGTGGCGGCGAGCCGTCGGCATCCCGGCGTGCTCTGGACGCACAACGATTCGGGGGACGAGCCGGTGGTGTACGCGATCGACTCTACCGGCGCGGTGCTCTCGCGGGTGCGGGTGGCGGGGGCGGAAAACGCGGACTGGGAGGACATCGCGCTCGGCCCGTGCCCCGCGGGCGATTGCCTCTACATCGCGGACACCGGCGACAACGAGGAGACGCGTCGGGAGGTCGTGGTGTACCGGGTGCCGGAGCCGGCGCCGGGCGACACGGTGACCGCGCCGGCGGAGCGGTTCCGCGCGCGTTTCCCGGACGCACCGCAGGACGCGGAAGCGCTCTTCGTGCTCCCGCGCGGCGAGGTCTTCCTGGTCACCAAGGGCCGGAGCCGCCCGGTCGCCGTCTACCGCTACCCGCAACCGCTCGGGGACGCGGAGGGGCCGGGGCCGAAGGCGAAGGCGGTGGAGCTCGAGCGCGTCCAGCAGTTGACGCCCGGCCCGGTGCCGCTGATCGACGGCCAGGTCACGGGCGCCGCCGCAACGCCTGACGGTCGCTGGGTGGCGATCCGGACGTACTCCACGCTCCTGCTCTACCGCGTCGACGGCCAGGGACGCCTGACCCTGGTGGTGGACTGGCCCGGGGTGGAGCTGCGAACGCTCGGTGAACGGCAGGGCGAGGGGGTCGAGATCCTGTCGGACGGGACGGTCCTGCTGACCAGCGAGAGCGGGGTAGGCGGCGAACCGGCGCCGATCTCCCGGCTCTCGTGCGCGCTCCGGGGAGCGCCCCGCCCGCGCCGCGCCGCTAACGCGTGAGCCAGTCCCAGGCTCCAGCCAGCAGAGCCCGCTGATCCCACAGCAGCCCGAGCCCGCTCGCGGTCATGACCGCGATGGCGAGCTGCCGGAACCGCTTGCTGGAGAGCCGTTCGAGCCATCGCTTCCCCACCCAGCTCGCCGCGCTGGCGCCGATCCCCGCGGCGACGCCGTACAGGAGATCCTGCCCGCTCAGCGCCCCGAAGAGGGTGTACGTGCCGATCTTCGTGGCGTGCATGATGAAGGAGTTGACGGTCTTCGTCGCGACGATCCCGGCTTTGGTCGTCCCGTAGTTCAGGTAGAACGGATTGAGGACCTCGCCCGTCGCGCCGACCAGCCCGGAGACGAACGCGACGCCGAACCCGAGGAGCAGGAACCAGGGCAACTTCATCCTGAAGGATCGCTCCCGCTCGCCGAAGCGGTACTGCCAGACCGTGCTGATCAGGAAGAGGCCCAGGATGACCTGGAGCCACCCGGCCTGGACCTGGGAGAAGGCCCAGCTGCCGAGGAAGGCGCCCGGGATCGCGCCGGGCAGGTACCAGCGCACGATCTGCCAGTCGACGTCTCGCCAGAAGACGTAGATTCGCGCCGGCCCGCCGATCAGGCTGGTGAGGGTGACGACGGGCGCGACCGCCTGCGGTCCGACGAGGAAGCTGACGAAGGGGATCAGCAGGATCGCGCCGCCGCCGGCCGCGACGGTGGAGAGGGTCCAGGCAGCGAAGCCTCCGAGCGCGAGGAGGAGGAGGGTCATTCGGGGCTGCGCAGCGGAGCGTGGTCCAGAACTTTCCCGGGGCGGGGGCTTGCCGGCGGTCGGGCCGCGCCGTTCGCGCCGTGCGGGCCGGTCGAGTGGCAGGGACGCACCCCACATTGCCGCGGCTCGCGCCGGCCTGAGGTACGGCGCTGCGCCCAGGCGGCGCCGGGGTGCCCTGCGCTGGCGGCTGC